>DJEG01000061.1:0-3184 GCA_002431305.1 Ruminococcaceae bacterium UBA5904
GGTAAAACGACGACGGTCAAGGGCATTATAAAATACTTTGAGAGAAAAAATCTCGAAATTCTGCTAGCCGCCCCGACGGGCAGAGCCGCCAAAAGAATGAGCGAGCTTACGGGGTACGAGGCTAAGACGATTCACCGACTGCTCGAAGTCGAATGGGACGACAGCGACAAGCCCGTATTCAAACGAAATATTGCAAATCCGCTCGGCGCGGACGTTATAATTCTCGACGAGGTCTCAATGATCGACGTTACGCTGTTTTCGAGCTTTCTCGACGCGGTGAGATTCGGCTGCCGTCTTATAATGGTCGGCGACTCCGATCAGCTCCCCGCAGTCGGCGCGGGTAACGTTCTTCTCGATATTATAAATTCGGGCGCGGTGGAGGTCGTAAGGCTCAACGAAATATTCAGACAGGCAAGACAGAGTCTTATCGTCATGAACGCGCACGCCGTCATTTCGGGCGAGGAACCCGTATTGGACGACAAAACGAGCGACTTTTTCTTCATGGAACGCCCCGTTCCGCTTTCCTGCGCGCGGACTGTCGCCCAGCTTTGCACCGAGAGACTGCCGAGGGCGTATAAATATTCTCCTTTTACCGATATTCAGGTTTTGTGCCCGTCGAGAAAAGGCGACTGCGGAACCGTGAATTTAAACAGGAGACTCCAGGATATTCTGAATCCCGAATCAGAGGATAAAAAGCAGTGTACGATAAACGGCCGTCTTTTCAGACAGGGCGATAAAATAATGCAGATTAAGAATAATTACGATATCACATGGACGAAAAACGGCGAAGAGGGTATCGGTATTTTCAACGGCGATATGGGCATTATCAAAAAAATCGACTTAAAGGGCAACATGCTCGAAATTGATTTCGACGACGGCAAAAACGTCAAATACCCTGTCGAGTCGCTGTCCGAACTTGAGCTTGCCTACGCCGTCACCGTTCACAAGAGCCAGGGAAGCGAGTACGACGCAGTCGTTATGCCGATATGCGACGCGCCCCCGCAGCTTATGTACAGGAATCTTCTTTACACCGCCGTCACTAGGGCAAAAAAGCTTCTGATAATCGTCGGCAACCGTTCAAAACTTTTATCAATGGTCGCAAACGACAGGCAGAATAAACGCTATTCCGCGCTGTACGCATTTTTAAAGGATGACGAAATAAGCGAAAACGCGTTGTATAAAACGAAGTAAACAGAAATAAGAAACGCAGAAGGTAACGGATAACAGTCTTCCGAAATGGATTTTTATTTGAAAATAAACCGTATGCCTTGACAAAAATAAATGCGTGTGCTAAAATCTTATAAACCGAATATCAAAGGCTGTGACGGAGAGGATTTTTCTAATTACATCCGCAGAGAGCCGCCGTATGGTGCAAGGCGGTGATGTGTTTTTAAAATCGGTCGCTCCCAAGCCGGGGGGAAGAAAGCGATTTTGCAAGTAGAGCCCTCCCGTGACTGCTGCGTAAAAGCATACGGCTTATATGAGCCTGAGTGACGTTGAAAAACGTAATTTGAGTGGTACCGCGGGTATTCCCGTCTCAAAGTTTTTGCTTTGGGACGGTTTTTTTATTCGGAAAAATAACAATACGGAGATGATATAATGTCCAAGGAGCTTGAAAAACAGTATAATCCTAAAAACGTCGAGGATAGAATTTATAAAACATGGCTCGACAACAAATATTTTCACGCTGTAAGAGACGAAAGCAAAAAGAGCTATACCATAGTTATTCCGCCCCCGAACATCACGGGTCAGCTTCACATGGGTCACGCTCTTGACAATACGCTTCAGGATATTCTTATCAGATATAAAAGAATGTCGGGTTACGACACGCTTTGGATTCCCGGCACCGACCACGCTTCCATAGCTACGGAGGCTAAGATAGTCGAGGCTATGAGAAAAGAGGGCATCACGAAAGAGGATATCGGACGTGAAAAATTCCTCGAACGTGCGTGGGCCTGGAAAAAACAGTACGGCGGAAGAATCGTCGAACAGCTTAAAAAACTCGGCTCGTCCTGCGACTGGGACAGAGAGAGATTTACCCTCGACGAGGGATGCAGTAAAGCTGTTAAGGAGGTTTTCGTCCGTCTTTATGAAAAAGGACTTATTTACCGCGGTGAGAGAATCGTTAACTGGTGCCCGAAGTGCCTTACCTCGATTTCAGACGCTGAGGTCGAGTATGAGGATCAGGCGGGTCACTTCTGGCATCTGAGATATCCCCTTGCGGACGGCAGCGGATATCTTGAACTCGCTACGACGAGACCCGAGACAATACTCGGCGATACCGCCGTCGCGGTTCATCCCGACGACGAGAGATACAAATCCCTTGTCGGCAAAACGCTTATACTTCCCATCGTTCACAGGGAGATCCCCATTATTGCGGACGAATATGTTGAACCCGAATTCGGAACCGGATGCGTTAAGATTACCCCTGCGCACGACCCGAACGACTTTGAGGTAGGTTTAAGACATAATCTCGAGGTTATAGACACGTTCACTCCCGACGCACATATAAAAGAAGGCTGGGGCAGATACTCGGGCATGGACAGATTCGAGGCGAGAAAAGCCATTGTCGAGGATCTCGAAAAAGAGGGTGCGCTCGTAAGAATCGAGGATTATTCGCATAACGTAGGCACGTGTTACAGATGTCATTCTAATATAGAGCCGAGAGTTTCTAAGCAGTGGTTCGTTAAAATGGAGCCTCTCGCAAAGCCCGCTATCGAGGCTGTAAGAAGCGGTGAGACGAAATTCGTTCCCGAGCGTTTTGATAAAATTTACTATCACTGGATGGAGAACATCAAGGACTGGTGTATTTCCCGTCAGCTGTGGTGGGGTCACAGAATTCCCGCGTGGTACTGCGACGACTGCGGTGAGATCAATGTTGCGCGCGAAAAGCCCTGCAAGTGTAAAAAGTGCGGCGGCGAGAATCTTACTCAGGATCCCGATACGCTCGACACATGGTTCTCTTCCGCGCTTTGGCCGTTCTCAACGCTCGGCTGGCCGGATGACACTCCCGATTTAAGACATTACTTCCCGACCGATACGCTCGTTACCGGTTACGATATAATATTCTTCTGGGTCGCGAGAATGATATTCTCCTCGTGCGAGCAGATGGGCAAGGCTCCGTTCAATACGGTTCTCATCCACGGACTCGTAAGAGACGCGCAGGGCAGAAAGATGTCGAAGT
>DJEG01000061.1:3312-7079 GCA_002431305.1 Ruminococcaceae bacterium UBA5904
AACAGTCCCGGAAACGATATGCGTTTCTCCGACGAAAAGGTAGAGGCGAGCCGTAATTTTGCAAATAAATTATGGAATGCGGCAAGATTCGTTCTTATGAATTTAGACGAGAATGAGCCTGCTCCCCACATTCCCGAAAACCTCGCGTTGGAGGATAAATGGATTCTCTCGAAGTTCAACACTCTTGTAAAGGACGTTACCGACAATCTTGATAAATTCGAACTCGGACTTGCGGTTCAGAAGCTCTACGACTTCATTTGGGATATCCTCTGCGACTGGTATATCGAGCTTTGCAAGATCAGACTTAACTCCGACGACGAAAAAGCGAAGTCGACCGCGAAAGCCGTACTCGTTTACGTTATGTCGAATACTCTTAAACTTCTCCACCCGTTTATGCCGTTCATAACAGAGGAGATTTGGCAGACTCTGCCCCACGACGGCGACACTATTATGCTATCGCCCTGGTGCAAGTATGATGAAAAACTCGCGTTCAAGAGCGAAGAGGAACAGATGGAGTCGATTATGACCGCTATCAAGGCAGTCAGAAACCGCCGTGCGGAGATGAACGTCGCGCCCTCGAAGAAAGCCGAGGTGTTTATAGAGACCGCGAAGCCTGAGATTTTTGAGGCAGGCACCACATTCTTCAAACGTCTTGCCTCCGCGTCCGACGTTAAGATAGCCAATAGCTTCGATATCGACGGAACCGTAAGCATTGTTACAGCCGACGCGACGATAAAGCTTCCTCTTGCCGAACTTGTCGATTTCGAGGCGGAGAGAGCGAGACTTAATAAGGAACTTGCCGCCGCGGAAAAAGACCTTGCCTTTACGAATAATAAACTTAACAATCAGGGCTTTATGTCGAAAGCTCCCGAAAAGGTTATTAACGAGATAAAGGAAAAAGCGGCTAAGTACAACGAAAAGATTGCATTGTTGAAAGAAAGTATCGCAAAATTGGGTTAAAAAACGATTATTTTGAGGGCTGTAAATAAATTTTACAGCCTTCATTTTTAAGGTGAGCAAAATGACAGAGAGTGAAAAATATTATCATTCGCTATTGAGATTCGGAATGAAGCCGGGGCTTGAACGCGTATCGATTCTTTTAAACGAACTCGGGAACCCGCAGGACAGGCTCGAATTCGTCCACACCGCCGGAACTAACGGAAAAGGCTCGGTCTGCACTTTCGTTTCGTCCGTATTAATCGAGGCGGGATATAAGACGGGACTTTACACGTCGCCGTACGTTATTGATTTCAGAGAAAGAATAAGAGTAAACGGGGAGATGATACCGCCCGACAGGCTTGACGCGGTTACTGCCAAAGTAAAATCCGCCGTCGAAAAGCTCTCAAAGGACGGCATCGTGATTACGGAATTTGAAGCCGTGACCGCCGCCGCGTTTCTTTACTTTGAAGAAGAGAAATGCGATATTATCGTCCTCGAAACGGGACTGGGCGGACGATTCGACGCTACGAACGTTATTAAAAATCCCGTCTGCTCTCTCATAACCTCGATTTCGCTCGACCACACGAAAATTCTCGGCGATACGACGGAGAAGATTGCGTTTGAAAAGTGCGGAATCATAAAAAAAGAACGCCCCGCCGTAACTTCAGTTTTGCAGGAGGACGGCGTAAAGCGCGTTATTTCCGAACAGTGTAAAATGAAAAATTCGCCCCTCTTATTTTCCGACCCGTCGGAATTTAAGATAATTTCTGAGGATATTACGGGAACTGAGGTCGAATTACAAAAGATTAAATTCAAAATCCCGTTCTGCGGTCGTCATCAGCTTGATAATGCGGGAATAAGTTTAAAATGTATCGAAATTTTAAGGGAAAACGGATATATAATAAGCGATACGAATATAATTAACGGAATCGAAAAATCAAAAAATCCCGCACGGTGCGAGATAATTTCGCATTCGCCCCTCGTAATTCTCGACGGATGTCACAACGATTCGTCGACAAAGGCGTTTTCCGAGTGTCTTAAAAAATATCTGCCGGGCAAAAAAATACACGCCCTCATGGGCATGATGGCGGATAAGGACTGCGAAAAGGCGATAAAAAATCTTGCCGGCTGTTTTGATTCGCTTATATGCGTTACTCCGTCGAATCCTCGAGCCATGACGGGCGGTGAACTTTGTAAAATCGGGCGTAAGTATATAAAAAACGCCGTCTCGTTTGAGAACGAAACGGACGGTATCGATGAATTGAAAAACAGTATAAAACCGGGCGAAATCGGTGTTGTCTGCGGGTCGCTGTACCTCGCCGGAGACGTGAGGGAATATTTATATAAGATTTTTTGTTGAAAAAAGACAAAATATCATATATAATGATGATACAAACACGAAAGGGCGGATTTTATAATGTTTTGTCCGAATTGCAATTCTATTTTACCCAACGACGCAAAATTCTGTTCTCACTGCGGAGCACAGCTGAATACGAATAATTACGTAAATTCTCAGACATCCGAGCCGCCCGGTACGCCGAATTCCCAAAGTTTCGGCTCAAACCAAAACAATAATGCCTCTCCAAATGCCGACGGCGGTTATTCTAACGGATATTCGCAGAATGCTTATTCGAATCAGTATTCTGCGCCTTCTTTTAACAATCAGAATGCTCAGAACGAATATAATCCCTACGGCTATAATACGAATCCGAATATGTATAACAGAACGTACGCTCAGCCCGGTGAGGAGGATAAACGAAGCGTCGGATTCGGCATACTGTCGTTTTTCGTTCCGCTTCTCGGACTTATTCTGTACCTTGTATGGAAGGATAAACTGCCCGAAAAAGCAAAGGGATGCGGTATAGCAGCATTGGTCGGCTTTATATTTGCCGTAATACGCGGTATTCTGTTTGCAATATTCGGACATTTTAATGTTTATTACAGTACACCCGACGTATTTGACGATATTATGGGTTTGTCATCGCTTTTCATTTCGCTGTTCTGAGGCGGTTCGCACTGGTCGAGTATAGTACGTATTTTGTCATATGCCTCGGTTTTGTTGTCACAGAGACGATATGCTATTATCATGTTCTGCTCTCTTTTAGACAGCGACGACAGATAACTGCCCTCAGATAACGCGCGGAAAAATTCGTCTGCGCTCGTCTCAGACTGGCACAGAGGTTTTCCGAACCTGTCCATGCCGAAAAAGAGCTGATCCATCGTGATATTGTAAATCTTTGCGATTTTCTCCAGCTCCCTTGCCTCGGGTATCACACTGCTGTCTTCAAACGTAAAATAATCCTCTTCGCCTATCCTGAGCGCGAAAGCAAGCTGATACGCGTCCAGTGCATTGTATTTGCGAAGCAGTTTTATGTTTTCGTTTACCATTTTTTTGAATAAGCCTCCGTAAATGATAAAATCCCCGCCGTGCAATGCGGCGGGGATTTATTCGGTCTATTATTCTTCTATTCCCAGAAGCCAATTTACCGAAACGCCGAGCACGTCGGAAATCGCTATGAGTTCGAAGTCAAGGACGCTTCTCAGCTGACCTTCTAATTTTGAAAGGGCAGATGCATTCAGATCAATACCTCTGATCTGAAGCTGTGTGAGTAAGTCTTTCTGCTTCATCCCGATTGCTTTTCTTCGCTGCTCGACCCTTGCTCCGACGATGTTTCTGTCGCCGAGAGCCTGTTTTCTGACACGCATGAGGTTACACCTCCATAAGTAATGAACCCGGTAAAATGATTTACGGTATTATCTTACCGGTGCTTTAAGACGATGGTGTTGTCCGACGTATACTGCGCCTCCGAAATACAAAAAAGGTTCAG
>DJEG01000018.1:0-16525 GCA_002431305.1 Ruminococcaceae bacterium UBA5904
TGAGACAACGGCGGCAGTCGGAGAGACTACTGCCGCGGCGAATCTGACAACCGCCGCTACAACACAGCCTGCGTCTCCCGACCCTGCGCCCGAACCCGACCCTGAACCCGATCCCGCGCCGACTCCCGAGGATGACAATCCCGATTAAGAGGCGAGACGATGATAATAATGTCTGTTGATTACGGGGATGTCCGCACCGGCGTTGCCGTATGCGATAAAAATGAAATGCTTGCCTCTCCTGTAAAGGTTATAACCGAAACCGACAGGGAAACTCTCTCTGACGATATAGCGAAAGAGGCGGTAAATCTCAAAGCCGAAATGATTGTCGTCGGACTTCCGAAAAACATGGACGGCTCCGAGGGGTTCAGAGCCGAAGCATGCAGAGAGTTTGCGTCTCTTATTGAAGTGAAAACAGGTATACCCGTTCATCTTTATGACGAACGGCTTACGACCGTCAGTGCGCATAACGCGCTGAATCTTACGAATACTCGCGGTAAAAAACGCAAATCCGTAATTGACGCGGTGTCCGCGGTTATGATTCTCGAGGATTATATGCGTTACCGCAGGAATTCGGTTTAATTTCAATACTTATATTTGCTCTGTCTTCTCCGAATTTTCGGGGCAGACAGGGCTTTTTCGTTATTTTGCCGTTAACGGGTTTTAATCCGAACATATCCTCTGCTATGACGGAATAAAACCATCCCGCCGAACCGGTGTATAAGCTCCAGCCTCCGCGCGCGTACATTTTATCATTTGTATAAACGTCGGCTGACAGGTAAAACGGTTCGTTTTTATAGACAGACGTCTTTTTCTTCGCCGGATTTATCGCAGACAGGATTTCATACCCGCGTTCTGAGTCTCCCGATTTAAAGAAAGCCTCGGCGAGCCACACGGCGGCGTGCGTGTACTGTCCCGCGTTTTCCCTGACTCCGTGCGGGTAATCGTTGACGTAACCGGCGCGCAGAGTGGTTTTGTCAAACGGAACTTCGAATAACTTTACGACGGAGTTTTTTTTGTCGAATAATTCTTTGTACGCCGTGCCGAGCGCGGTTTGCTGTCTTTCGCTCTTAGGCATTTCGGACAGAACGGAGAATGCCTGAGGCAGAATGTCAAGCTTGCATGCGTCGGATGATTTGCTTCCCATCGCGGAACCCGAATCGTAAAAAGCCCGCAGATATCTGTCGCCTTCCCATGCAAATTCCTCGACGCTTTTTATGAGTTCAACACGGATATTTTTATACTTTTCCGCTCTTTTTAAATCATTCAGCGATTCTGAAATTTTTGAAAAATCGTTGAGGATTTTAATTAAAAACATTGCAAGCCATACGCTTTCGCCTCTGTCGTTAATTCCGACATCATTAAACGAGTCGTTCCAGTCTCCGCCTTTTATCAGCGGGAGAGAATGTTTTCCAAAGGATAGCGAATGTTCAATTGCCCGTACGCAGTGCGCATAGAGGGATTCGCGTTCAATTGTAAACGAGGTTTCAAAACACCGCTGTGTTTCGTTTTCTTTTAATTCTTCGCCCGTAATAAACGGAAGTTTCACAGAGAGTATTTTACTGTCGCCCGTTTTATAAATATATTTGCACACGCAGTAGGGAAGCCATAACAGGTCGTCGGAGTATTTTGTCCTGGACCCGAAAAGGCGCACTCCGTTTCTAACGGGCAGAACGTGAAACCAGTGGAAAACGTCGCCCTCGATAAACTGTGCGCAGGCGCATCTGAAAATCTGAGTCCTAAGAAGCGACGCATCGAGCAGAATCGCACCCAGCGCGTCCTGGAGCTGGTCTCTGTACCCGTATGCCCCCGAACACTGTCTGAATCCAGTTTTGCCGAAAAGCCTCGAATTGATTATCTGTGCGGGCAGAAAATTGTTGAAAACCGCGTTCAGCGTTTTGTCGGGCGAATCGATTGTTATTTTATTCATCGATCTTGCGTCAGGCTGAATTTTAATTATTTTATCTGCGGATTCGCGCGTTTTCCCGAACGAGAGAATGAATTTGTATATTTCCGTTTTTCTTGCTGGCAGTTTCATTTTCTTTTTGATTGTAATATGACCGGGATTGCACGGCATACCTGAAAACATTATGCCGGAGTTTGATATTTCGGGAGACAGAATATCGGTGTACAGCTTTGCGTAACCCTTAAAAAACCTGTTAAACGGATTTGTGAAGATTACGCCCGAGGTGTCCGTTTCTGTCTTTACGTTTTTTGCATATTTTGAGTCGGCGGATAGTATTACGTTTATTTCGTACATCAATTCGTATTCGCATTCAGTGTCCGACGAATTTGTAACCGACACCGACGCGGTTTTTTTCATTCCCCTCGGTGAGACAGTGACGTCTGTTCTTATATGAAGACTGCCTGCCGACGAAAAGTATGAAACTCTGTCACTGCTGAAATAGGCGTTTGACCCCTTAACAACGTCATAAATTTTTCCGTCCGTCTTAATTGCAATAATCTCTGAATTATTCTCGGCGGATGAATCCGAAATCCACGGCGTTATTTTATTTTCTCCCGAATTCATCGCCCACGTAAAGCCCAGCGACGAATCGGAAACGAGTGTTCCGAACGACGGGTTTGCAAGCACGGTGCACCATGCAACGGGAGGCGTTCTGTTTATTTCGAATCCGTGTTCCGTAAACGTGTTGTTTGCCGATTTAATCTTGTTTGACGGCAGTATTCTATTGACCGTAACGGTTGTCTTTTTCTTTTTTTCATTCGTTTCCGGCAGCACAAGCGAGGAACATGCGAGCAGAGTCAGCAGTACGGAGCTGTCGGTTTTTGAAGCGCTTATCGGAAAAATACCGTTTTTAACGCTGAGCATGTGAAGATAATTTTCATTGTAAAGCATTTTTTTAAGTTTTGACAATGCGGGGGCGCTGTACTCGTCGCTTTCCGAAAGAATTACGGCAATTTCCGTTTCTATTCCGCACTTTGAGAGAACGGAGTGAACCTTTATGAGGGGCGGAATATAGTTATCCTTTTCGCTCATTTTTACGCAAATCAAAGGTACGTCGCCGGATATTCCGAGGCTCCACAGCGCGTCGACACCGTTTGTGTTTTTCTTTGCAGCTCTGAGTGCGCAGTCGGGTCTGCATTTTGAAAAATACGAGGAGGATATCAGTTTCTGAGCGTATATTTCGCCCAGAGAGCCTGATGCAAACATGCCAGGAGCGTATTTATAATTAAAACGTAACGAGCGCAGTTTTATTATATTTGTTTTTGCGGATGTTAATGAAAGTCCGGCGCTTAGGACAAACGTTATCTTTTTTTCTTCTCCGGGTTTTAATAATATTTTGCTTTTTATATAACAGCATTTATCCGTAGATGATGACGACCGATCCGCCGGAGAAGAGAACATTGCGCCGTAACCGTACGGATGGGGCAGTGCCTGCTCCCTGTCCTCGCAGTGTATAAAATCCGTATTTTCCAAAAACGCGCATGCAAGCGACGGAGTGCAGTCCGAGTCGTGTTCTGTTCTCATAAAAGAGATTATTTTTTCGTTTTCGTCGTATTGACTGTTTAAAAACAGCGCGTTGTACGCCGAATGCGTGTCGGAATCGCCGATTTTTAAAAGCGACGGTTCGAGATAAATATAGAAATCAAGTTCCCGTTTTTTTGAAGATTTATTTTTAATAGAATAACTGTTTATTCCGACGGGGAATCTCGGATGAACGCCAGATTCGTTTGTCAGAATAAGTCTGTCGGATTCCGTTTTGAATGATACTTTTCCCGCCTGTGAGAAAAAGGTGTAATTTTTGTAGTTTTCCGGCGAACCGACAGGGGTGAAACTTATAATATTTGCTCCCTCTCCGACTGCGGAAAAAACGCCTGCCGGACGCGAAAGGTCACCGGTCGGCTTTTTTAAAAGCGTTCTGTGCGCAAAAACGGACAGACTTTCACCCGCCGAGGAAGTAAATACGGAGTACTCCGAATTTGTCGCGCATGCACACGTTATATTTGCAAGATCTGTCTGAACCGATACTATTTGACTCTCGTCCGAACGGGCAGGACGGCGAGGAATATCGATTTTTTCTGTTCTTTGCATTACCCTGACATCGGTCGGCACCTTTTCTTCAAGTAAACTTTTTGCCCCGGCGTTCTGTTCATTGCGCATAAAGCGTTTCTGCATTACGCACCCGCACAGCGCGTTTACGCATGATATTATGCTCATTCCGATGTGATGCGACATATAGCTTCTGACAAATGCAAAATCCTGCGACAGCGTGCGTTCCCTTGTAAAATCGACTGCTTCGTAGAATCCGCACGAGCCGACGGCACCGAGATTTTCGAGACGTTTGAGATTTCTCAGCGCGTCGGACGAATCAAGCGTCAGCGACAGAAACGATGAATAAGGGGAGACGGTGTATTCGTTCTCCTCATTTCTTCTGAGTGCGAGACTTTGTATGCCGTTAGCCTTATACAGATAGTTGAGCTTCCTGTCGAACGCATAGTATCCGCTCTCGGAAACTCCGTAGGGAAGTTTTCGTTTCAGTCCCTCTTTTTTCTGACATCTTAATGCAAATTTCAGTCCCTCATACTGAAGCGTGTTTTTATAAGTCGGAATAAACAGCGACGGCATGAAAAATTCGAACATTGTTCCCGTCCATGATACGGGTCCCGCATACCTGCCGTCCTTAACAATCATTCGTCCGAGAGATTCCCAGTGCTTTACGGGGACGCGCCTTGATGCCGCGGCAAAGTAGCCCGTCATTCTCGCCTCGCTCATCAGTAAATCATAATATGATTCCGACAGTTCGCCTTTTTGAACGTCGAATCCTATATGAAAGAGCCCTCTTTTATTGTCGTACATGAACGATATATCGCATTTTTCGATAAAATCCGATATCTTTTTTATAAGAATATAAATATCGTGTTCCTCCGGTGCGTATTCGTACAGCCCTTCTTTCAGCACTGTGAAACAGCACAGCAGATTTCCGCTGTCGACGAGCGAAATATACCTCGGTTCGAGCGTTTTAAGACTCGTCGTTTCATACCAGTTGAATAAATTGCCCCTGTATTTTTCGAGTTTATCAATGCTTGAAAGCAATCCGCCGATTCTCATGCACAGTTCTTTTGTATTAATAAATTTTAAATCCCTTGCGCCCAGACAGCTTACTGCGTACATGCCTATATCCGTAGGGGATGTTCTGTGTGAAATTCTGAAAATCGGCGTTTCCTGAACGTTGTCGGGCGGGAGCATGTTTTCTCTCGACGAGGCGTACATCTCAAAGTAGTTCCACATAAGTCCCGCGTAGGAGATGAGCGTACTTTTTTCCTGCATTGTGAGCGCTTTTGGGTCAGTCTTTTTTTCTCTGCCCGAAAACATGCGGAATACCGGTGCAAACAGAAACAGCAGTCCTGCCGTTTTGCCCGGCGAGACCGAAAATATAATAAGCAGAACGCCCGAAACGAAGGAGAAAACATCTTTGAATATATTTTTTATATCGCTGTCTTTTTTATCCGATACCGCAAATGTAGTCCATTCGAGCAGATTTCTTTTTGAGACTGTCATTCTGTAAAGCGAGCGTATAGCCGCGTCGGCGGAATTTAAAAAAGAGTACGGCAGAATCGACGCGTATATGACCCCTCTTACGGCGCTCATGACGGCATTCGGCGCGCTGTCGGATGCGTACAGACGTGAAAACGCCCTTATACCGCCGAATATAAATGCGTAAATGGCTGAAAAAAGTTCGCCCGACATTACGGAAATCAGAGCAAAAGCGCTCAGAACAACGGCGCTCCTACCGTCGGCAAAACAAGAAAGAGCTAGAGAAAAGAAAGTGAAAATCGGAGTGACAGCACGCCTGATATTGTCAAAAAGTCTAAATCTTTGAGTAAAAGGAAATACGCAGTCGGTAACGCGTTTCTTTTTCAGTCGTAAAAATATTGAATTCTGAATATCCCCGCGCATCCAGCGGTGTTCTCTTGAAAGAAACGATGACAGCGAACGCGGAAAAGAATCAGTAAACGATACGTCGCCGACGAACGCGCATCTTAAAACTATGCCCTCCAAAATATCGTGGCTGAGTATTTTTTGATTCGGAAATTTATTCGGTATTACGGAGCAGAACGCGTCGACATCTATAAGTCCTTTTCCCGAAAAAATACTCTCGGAAAACAAATCCTGATATTTTTCTCCCGACAGTCCGTTGTATGCATTTATTCCGCAGCTCGGGGACATTATTTTTGAAAATGATGTTTTATTTGCAGACTCTATTGAGTTTTCTATTTTCGGAGAGAAAATCCCGTACCCCGAGACGACGGTTTTTTCCGTGTTTGAAACGATAGCTTTGTTCAGCGGATGAAGCGCCGTGCCGACAAGTTTTTCTAATGCGCCGAACGGAATTTGAGTATCATAGTCAAGAGCTAAAACGTATTTTGCCTTTTTGAGTTTTTCAATGTCGCCGGCAGCAACGGAAAATTCGTTCGTGTATCCTTTTATATAATTGCACAGCGCGCATATTGCTCCGCGTTTTCTTTCAAAGCCCGAGTATTCACGCTGAGTCGGAGAATAAATCCTGGGGCGGATGAGAAGAACGAAACCGCCGGAGTATTTTTTATTAAGTTCCTCAATAACTCTTTTTGACGCCTTGATATCGGGAATATCGGCGTCGTCTTCAGGTGTTTTTCCGCTTTTTAAATCGGCGGACAGGCATATAAGCGTATTTTCCACGCCAGCGCTTTGGCGCAGGGAGACGAGCTTTTGTTTGAGTTTGTCCGAGTCGGGGGCTTTGGGCAAAATCGACGAAACCGCAATTGCCGTAAATCCGGACGGCGGTATTTCTGCATTTAATTCAATTTTCGGCAGGGGCGTTGTTTTTGTGAATAATTCGGATATTATATTAAACGGCGTTTTGATAATCGCCCATATCGGAAAGAAAAGAAGCAGACCGACGTAAATTTTTTTACATAAAACGGATATGAGCGCACTTAATATAAAAACGGAAACTATTTCGCTTATAAGAAGCGCGTTCCCCGTTTTTGCGCGGTTCTTTGTGACGTCTAAGTAAAAACCGATGTGGCGCATGTTTTCGTCAGGTGTGTTTTTGCTTTTTTCTAAAGCCTCTTTTACAACTTCATACTCCGTTTTATTCTCTTTTTCTGCCTTCTGCGCCGCCGCGCGTCTGTACATTTCTTTCGTTGTTTTGTCGCATTTTTCATATATTCCGGCGGGGTCGCCGAGCAGAAGTTTTTCCGTTTCGTTTACCTCGGGCAGTATTCTTTCAAAATCGAGTTTTCCGATTTTTCTTAATGATATTATTACATTTTTTACAGAGCCGTTTTTATTTTCGAGCGAATCGGCGCATATCGAAAGAAGCGAAAAACTCAGAAAAAACGGTAGAAAACTTAAAGCGAGTATTGTAGTTTCGCGCTCTTTGAAAAACGATATTATTTCGTCCTCGTCGGGCAGAATTCCGTTACCGCACAGCTGAGTGCAGTATTTTATAATATCGCACCCTTCCTCTGACGAAGACAGCGGACGATTCTTTACAAGCGTTTTATTAAGCGACGAATATTCTCTTGATAAAAGATGAAAATTATCCGTAAGCCATAACGACGTTTCGTTTTCGTCGGGAAAAGAAATGCATTTTTTATAACTGTTTTTTATTATTTTGTAATTACGGCGCAGTGCCTTTTTTATTGTGCTCATATTGATTTCGCCCCTTTTTCGCTTATTATGTCCGAAAATGAGCGATTAATGACCAAAGTTTGTATATTGACTTGTTTTTTTTGACGGAAAATGATACAATTATATAAAAGGAGTGTGTCGTTTTATGACTCAGGACGTTATTTTTCGTTCTGCCGCATTGGGCGGTTTTAATAAGGAAGATGTACTTGAATATATAAGCGAGCAAAAGGAAGTTATCGCTTCTCTTGAAAAAAAGACTGCCGAGCTTGAGGAAAAGTATAACCGCTGTGATAAAGACAGAGCAGACGCGGTAAGCGAACGCGCCGCGGCGGGCGACGAACTTAACTCGGTTCTTTCAAAAATCGACGAACTGACTGTGGCTATTTCTCAAAAAGACGAGCGTATATCAAGTCTTACGGACGAGTTGTCTAAGATGTCCGGAGTATGTGAGGAACTCGAGATTTGCCGTGCAAAACTTGAAGAGGCTCAGAAAACGGAGAGTAAAACAAGTGCAGTCTGTTCTGAGGAAATAATGAGTCAGATTGCTGTAAAGGACGCTATAATTGACGAGTTAAAAAGAAAAACAGAGAGTCTTTACACCGAGGTTGAAAAGCTCAAAGCCGAGTCGGAGCAGAAGGGTTCGTTTGCCCTGAGCGCAGAAACGACGGTCGGCAACGCGATTCTTGACGCAAGACGTTTTTCCGATACCATAATCAAAGAGGCTGAGGATAAGGTTGCCGAGATTTCCGATAAGGCGCGTTTTGCTTCAGAGGCAACGCGTTCGAGAGTGGACGGTATTACTGACGGCATAAAGGCGTTTGCTGAGAAATTTAACTCCGTTATGTCCGAAATATATGCCGACGCTTCATCGCTCGAATGTGATATGAATGTATTTAACGATTATTTCAATAAGGCGAAGCAGGAGATAGATTCGTATGTTTCGCCCATCGACAGGGATTCAGACAATGCTTAATTATAATGAAGAAGGCGCACTTCTCAGAGACGCGATTATAAAAAAAGAATTTTCAAAAATGAACGATATGCAGTTTTCGGCCGTCACTTATACAGACGGCCCTCTGCTTATTTTAGCGGGTGCGGGCAGCGGAAAGACAACCGTTCTCGTTAACAGAATTGCGTATCTTATAAAATACGGCAAGGCATATAATAATAAATCGTTTCCCAGACCCGTATCGAAAGAGGATATCGAGTTGATGAAACGTTACCTTGATTCGGACGAAACGGTTTATCCGTTTATTTCCGGCATGCTCGCCGTCGACGCACCCAAGGCATGGGAGATAATGGCGATAACTTTTACAAACAAAGCCGCGTCGGAGCTTAAAGAGAGACTTGAGCGCATGCTCGGCGATAACGGACTGAACGTATGGGCGAGCACGTTCCATTCATCATGCGTCAGAATGCTCAGACGAGACGGCGCGTGTCTCGGTTTTTCGAGTCATTTCACTATATACGATACCGACGACTCAAAGCGCGTCATAAAAGAGTGTCAGCGCATTTTGGGCATAGACGATAAGTTCCTGCCTTATAAAACAATAATGAACGAGATAAGCCGGGCAAAGGATTCTCTGATAAGCGCAGAGGAATACGAGAAGGAAAACGCCTCGGATGTCCGCCTTGCAAAAATTGCGTCGGTTTATAAAAAATATCAGGAACTTTTAAAGCAGTCCGACGCCATGGACTTTGACGACCTTATATTCAATACCGTACGTATGCTCCGAAAAAATGCCGACGCGAGAGAGTATTATCAGCGTAAATTTAAATACGTTATGGTCGACGAATATCAGGACACGAACCACGCTCAGTATGTTTTAACGTCGCTTCTTGCGGGAGGATATAATAATCTGTGCGTTGTCGGAGACGATGACCAGAGTATTTACCGTTTCAGAGGCGCTACAATAGAGAATATACTCAGTTTCGAATTTCAGTACAAAAACGCATACACCGTAAGACTCGAGCAGAATTACCGTTCGACTCAAAATATACTAGACGCGGCAAACGCCGTTATCGCAAATAACACCGAGCGTAAGGGCAAGAGCCTGTGGACTGACAACGGCAGGGGAGACAAAATAAAAATAAAAACTTCCCCCGACGATATGTCCGAGGGAATGTACATAGCGGGCGCAATTATGGACTCCGCCTCAGAAGGAAAAAAATGGAGCGATCACGCTGTTCTTTACAGAATGAACGCACAGTCGAACATTATCGAACGTCAGCTTGTCAGATCCGCAATTCCGTACAGAATTATCGGCGGACACAGATTCTATGAGCGCAAGGAGATAAAGGACGCGACCGCATATCTTACGGTCATATGCAACCCCGGCGACGGCGTAAGATTAAGACGTATAATAAACGAACCCAAACGCGGAATAGGCGAGACAACCGTCAATAATGCCGCGAGAATTTCCGACGCGCTTAATATTTCGCTTTTTGATGTTATAAGTTCGAGCGAAGATTACCCCGTGCTTTCGCGTGCAAAAACGAAACTTACCGATTTTACAAATACCATGAAAGAGCTTATCGCTCTTAAAGATACTGTTTCAATGACAGAGCTTCTTGATATCGTGCTAGAGAAAACCGGATATCTAAAATCTCTTGAAAACGACCCGGAGACAATGGAGGACAGAATCGCGAACCTTAACGAACTTTCGTCGAACCTTCAGCGATACTCCGACGAGAACGGAGACGACGCGTCTCTCGAAGGATTCCTCGACGAGGTTTCGCTCATGAGCGACATTGATAATTTTAACGCCGATAACGACGCTGTTGTTCTGATGACTCTTCACTCGGCGAAGGGACTCGAATTTCCCGTTGTATTCCTTGCCGGTATGGAGAACGGAATTTTCCCGTCCCAGCAGGCGATGTTTTCGCAGTCGGATATGGAGGAGGAGAGACGGCTCGCGTATGTCGGAATAACGAGAGCAAAAGAAAAATTGTTCATGACCAACGCAAAAAGCAGAATGCTCCACGGTCAGACGATGTACAACAGACCGTCCGATTTTATATCGGAGATTCCCGACGAATTAAAGGATGAGGAAAAAACGGCGAATCCGTTCGGCTCGTTTGCTTCGTTCGGTTCGTCGTCGCTTGACACGACGGACGGCAGGGGATATTATCCGTATACTTATTCAAAAGCCGAAAACAAACCGGCGTATTCTCAGAGCGCATTTTCTTCATCTCAGAGCGGACAGTTTTCATCATCTTCATACTCGTCGTCCGCGTTTTCATCTGTTTCAAAACCCGCTAAGTCAGAAAACAAAATGAGCGGAATAGATATATTCTCGCTTAAATCCGGAGACTCAATCAGACACAAGAAATTCGGCGACGGAATGATAATCGGAAAAGAAAAAATGGGCAATGACGTACTGCTCGAAGTCGTTTTTGAAAAAGTCGGAACCAAAAAGATTATGGCAAAAGTTGCGCCTATAGAAAAACTGTAAAAACTGTTCCCGGCAAAATAAAATCACCCCGGCAAAAACCGGGGTGAATTTATTGTCATATAGATGACTTGTCCGCATTAGCCCTCTACGGGAGCTCCGACGGGGCAAGTGCTTGCGCAAGCGCCGCACTCAATGCATGTATCAGCGTCGATAACGTATTTATCTTCGCCCTCGGAGATAGCTCCTACGGGACATTCTGCTGCGCAAGCGCCGCAGGAAATGCACTCGTCCGTGATTTTGTATGCCATTGTGTGTGACCTCCTTTTTTCTTTAATATCAAGTTTATTGTAACATAAAATTTATAAAATTCAATAGAAAATATAAATTTTTTTACCGTGTTATCCCTCTATGTCTTTGAGTGCTTCGATTTCGGATTTGTTTACGGTGATTCTTGCGTCCTTTAAAAGTTTTACATCCTTTCTGTTGACGATTACGGGGGCTGCGTCCGGCTTTTTATCAAGTCTTACCGTAAGACTGCCCGTAAGGAGGTTATAATCCACAACCTCGCCCCGTCCTTCTTTTGTTTCGACCGTCGCGCCGATTTTCGGCGTTACCTTGAGCAGATGCTCATATGCGTCCTGTTCGTATTTAAGACAGCACATGAGTCTTCCGCATGAACCGCTGATTTTAGTCGGGTTAAGTGAGAGTCCCTGCTCCTTTGCCATCTTAATCGAAACAGGCTGGAAGTCGCTTAAAAATTGCTTACAGCAGTAGGGACGCCCGCATATGCCCAAACCTCCGAGCATTTTTGATTCATCTCTGACGCCTATCTGTCTTAATTCGATTCTCGCTCTGAACACTCCCGCGAGGTCTTTTACAAGTTCTCTGAAATCGACTCTGCCGGGGGCTGTGTAGTAGAAAAGAATCTTGCTTCCGTCAAACGTGTATTCAACGTCGACAAGTTTCATATTAAGACCGTGGTCTGCGATTTTCTTTTCGAATATCGGACCCGCTTTCTTCTCTTTTTCACGGTTTTGACGGCATATTTCAAGGTCGTCCTTCGTTGCAATTCTTATTATGCTCTTAAGAGGCTTTACAACGGTGTCATCTTCAACCTGTCTGTTCTCCATTGCGACCTCTCCGCACTCTATGCCTCTTGCCGTTTCAACAATAACGTGCGAGCCTTTTTTTATATTTTTTGAATCCGGGTTGAAATAATATACTTTGCCGGTTTCTTTAAATTTTACTCCAACTACTTCTTCCATTTCTGTCTCCTTTCAGAATGATTGTGATATCAGAATACTTGTCCTTGTAAGCATTAATGTTTCGTTTAAATTTTTATCGATATCCGAATAAAGTTCGGTGAGCGTATCGGTCATTTTTATTATCTGCGATTTTGTAAACTTACGTGCTATTAATGACGCTTCTTTTTCATTTCCCGACGCTTTTTGTATATCTTCTCCGTATATCAGCGCATCCCTCAGTATAAGGGAGAGATGAAAATAAAACGTTCTCAGCGCGTTTTTATCCTTTACAAGCGAAGCTGTCGACAGCATGAGCCGATACTCGTTTTTGTCGGCTATCGCCTGAGCCGCTTTTAAGGACGCTTCGATTCCTTTTTTGCTCTCTTTTAACTGCGAAGCAAACGAATCCGCTTCGCCTATCTGATAATTCGTAACCCTTGATAATATGGTTTCGAGCAAATCGTCCTTAGACTGCGAGGTCAGAATAAAACGAACGTGTTTGGGCGGTTCCTCGAGAACCTTCAGCAGAGCATTCTGTGCGTCCTCCGCCATAGCGGACGATTCCAGAATTACAAAAACTTCGTATCTGCCCTCGTTCGGCAGAATATATGCGCCTGAGCGGATTGACTTTACGTCGTCCATGCTGATTGAGTGCTTTTTTTCGTTTCCCTCTGTTATTATAATGTCGGGATGCGCGCCGTCCTTTGCCTTTATGCACTGGGAGCACTTCATGCACGGTTCTTTGCCCGGCGTTTCACACTCGAGCGCGGCCGCAAGATGAAGCGCGAGTGCCTTTCTGTCCTTAGGCGTTCCTCCGGTTATAAGCACCGCATGGGGGAAAGAACCCGAATCAAATGCGGATGATATTTCATTTTTAACTTCGTCGTTTAATTTTAGTTTTGCGAAATTCATAAATTTAATTCAAAGAGTCTGTGCGGCGGCTATCATCACCGGCATTGTTATTATCGAGACTAAATCCGAGAATGCCACGTTTTTTGAAGCCTTCGCCGTATCTTTATCGTACATTGCCGAGAACATAACGGAGTTATTAGCGCTCGGCGCCGACGCGGAAACGGTGCATGCTGCCGCGATTACGGGGTCGATTTTTAATACTTTAAACAAAACGAGCATAACGGCAGGGTTGAGTATGAGTTTTATAAGCGCCGAAATATACTGTTCTTTAACCGAAAAAAGCGTTTTTAAATCCGCGTTTGCAATATATGTTCCGAGAATGAGCATTGCAAGGGGAGTGTTAAGAGACGCGATATAATCTATCGGAGTCTGAATGATTTCGGGTAGATTTACGCTGAAAATAAACAGCGGAAGTCCGATTATTACAGAAATGACTCCGGGATTTATTATAATGCTTTTCAGTTCGAATTTATTTTTGCCTGAGGATTTGTTCATAAGCCAAACCCCGTGCGTAAATGCCATTACGTTGTGTGCGATAACTCCGGCAGAGCAGTAAAATATGCCCTGTTCGCCTAATATTGCGCCGGCAAGGGGAAGCGCCATATAGCCGACGTTTCCGTAAATCGAGCCGAATTTGTAAACGCATGCGTCGTCGGGGTCGAGCTTATTAAAAAACGGGATGTCGAGTATTATTGCCGTAATGTGAATCAAAAACGCGAAAAGCACCGCCAAAGCAAGCCCTTTTGCCTTCTCGGCGGTGAATTCCATTGAAAGAAACGAATTGATTATAACAAACGGAGTGACTATGCAAAAAAGCAGTTTGTTCGCTTTTTTTGCGGTATCGCGTGAAAATACATTCGTTTTTTCAGCGATAAAACCTATGGCAACCAGCACATAAAGAATACCTACCTGTTTTGCCGCGGCACCCGCATTTGTTAAAAACAATTCCATAATTCAGTGATTCCTTTTACTTTTCTTTTGTTGAAACGGTCTCTTCGGAAGACTTTTTATTATTGCCTTCTTTGTTCGTTTCGGTTTCGGCAGGGATGTTGTCGTCAGTCTTGTTTTCACTCTCAGCTGTCGGTGCCGTGTCTGTCGTGATGACGGTTATATGTCTGTCCGGTTCGCCTGACATCATGGGGTATCCGCTTCTCAGCGTTGAGACGATAAGCGTTACTGCAAAAACTGCTATGCCGATATCGCAGAACTCAAACGGAGCCTCAGGATTTATAAGTGAACTGTTTCCGGTGATGAAGAGCATGAGTCTCGGAATCGAGTATGTCAGTATAAAAAGTGACGCAGAGATTCCGCATGCGTAAACACTCCACATGGAGCCCTCGCTGTTTATTTCGGAAGCGACTCTTGCGAATGTAAAGAAGAATATCATTACGAATATGAGAGCCGCAAGCTCGAGAATGAGGTCGGAAACCTGAATGAAGCTGATTTTTTTTGTAACCCTGAAGAATACGCGGGTTATTGCCCATACAAGGGGCGACAGCGCGAGAAGTTTAAGTTTCGAGTACAGTTTTTTGCTTACTATATACGAAACGGAGAATACGAGCATGTATATGCATGACAGCGCTGCGAAAACGATATCGAGAGCCTGGAGCGTTGCCCCGGATGATTTTATCATTTCGATAAAATTCGCGGATGCGGAAACTCCCGCTTCGGACGCAAGTTCCTTGATTTTTGAAACCTGGTCGAAAATATTCGTTACAAATCCTGCCGACAGGATTAAACCCGATACTGCGAGCGGAATCCGTCTGCCCTCAGGCAGTTTTGCGGCGGGTATATTCTTGCTCAAATATGAGAATATGAGTACTACAGCCGTGCATATGCCGAGAATGGTATAAAGCGTTATGATTGACCAGTTCGACGTGTCGGAATAAAAACCCGTGGAGGGCTCTATCAGCTTAAGTATCTGATAAACTCTGATGGGGCAGGCGGCGAGTATTCCTAAACAGAATACAATAAGCGCCGCGTCGGGGAATATGGCTTTTACCGAGCCTTTGAGTTTCATGAGTGATGACTTCCTTTCGGTTATTCGTAGTCCGAGCCGATTGCGGGTTTTGATTTTGCCGAAATCGGGGATTTTCTGTCGTTTATCGGAATATAGTCGGAGTGTATCGTCATGCTCTTGTATGCTGGACGGATTATTCTGCCTCCGGTATATATTTCCTCAAGTCTGTGCGCACACCAGCCCGCCATTCTCGCAGTTGCGAACAGGGGAGTGTAAAGGTCGGTCGGGATTCTCAGCATTTTATAGATAAGTCCCGAATAAAGGTCGACGTTTGCGCAGATTTTTTTCGTATTGCCCGTGCACTCGGCGAAGATGTCGGGCGTATTTTTTTCTATGAGTTCGAGAAGTCTGAAATCGTTCTCAAATTCTGTATTTTCGGCAAACTTTCTTGCCTGATTTTTTAGAATAACGGCTCTCGGGTCCGAAAGCGTGTATACCGCGTGACCCATGCCGTAGATAAGTCCGGATTTGTCTCCCGCTTCCTTTTTAAGAATTTTTCTTAAGTAGTCACGTACCTGACCCTCGTCCGTAATGTCGCCCAAATCCTCCTTAAAATGCTCCGTCATTTCGGAAACCTTAAGATTTGCGCCTCCGTGACGCGGTCCCTTAAGTGCTCCGATACCCGCGGATATCGCCGAATATGTGTCGGTACCGGAGGACGTGAGAACTCGCGTTGCGAATGTAGAGTTGTTTCCTCCGCCGTGCTCTGCGTGAACCATTAAGCAGATATCGAGCAGTTTTGCCTCCTCGTCCGTAAATTTTTTATCCGAACGGATGGAGTTGAGTATTACCTGTGCGGTCGAGTGCTCGGGTTTGGGCATGTGGATATACATGCTCTTTTTATAATAATGACGTCTTTTTACCTGATAGGCGTATGCCATAATTATCGGAAGCTGAGCGATAAGGCTTACCGACTGATGCATGATGTTTTCGATTGAAATATCGTCCGGATTTTCGTCATATGAATACAGAGCCAGAACCGAACGCGCAAGTTTGTTCATGATATTCGGCGACGGAGCTTTCATTATCATATCCTCGGCGAAATTTTCGGGAAGTTCTCTGTATGAAGCGAGAACGGACGAAAAATCCGTAAGATACTCCGCAGTCGGAAGAGAGCCGAACAGCAGAAGCCACGCGACTTCCTCATAGCCGAAACGGTTCTCCGCGATACATGCCGATACGATGTCGTTTATGTCGATACCTCTGTAGTAGAGATGTCCGTTCTTTGGAATCCTCTCTCCGTCGTCCATGTAGTAACCCTCGACGGAGCATATTTTTGTCAGTCCCGCCATAACGCCGGTGCCGTCGTAGTTTCTCG
>DJEG01000018.1:16563-17952 GCA_002431305.1 Ruminococcaceae bacterium UBA5904
GTCGTAGTTTCTCAGCCCTCGCTTAACGTTGTACTTCACGTACTCCCTAGAGCCGATGCTGTTGTTTTTTCTGAATTCATTGCAAAGTAATTCAAGTTTAGAAACGTCTGTGTCGATAAAAGAATGATTTTCCAAAAAAATTTCATCTCCGATCCGCATATGCGATATATATTAATATATATTATTAAATAATATGTTACAGGTTATTTTATAATGAATCGGCTGTAATGTCAAGTTTATTAATTAAATAAAATAAAAAACTATTTATGAATATGCATAAATATGCATAATATTCTGTGATTTTTGCGGTTTGTCAGGCATATATATTACCAACGTCAATAAAAAAAGGATGGTAACAATGAAAAACTATGCGGTCATACCTTTGATTATCGCATTTATTATGCTTACGGCGCCGTTGGCGGCGTTTCTGTCTGGGAATAAAACCGAGGGGGACGAGCCTTCGTCCGAGGTGTTCAGCCGGAGCGCGTACGCTCCCTATGCACGCACCGATACTCAAATCGCCGTTTTTAATCCGAATGATAATACCGTCGAAAAGATGGATATGCGGGACTACTGCATAGGCGTGGTTGCCGCCGAAATGCCCGCATCATACGAAATAGAAGCGCTGAAAGCTCAGGCGCTTGTCGCTCTTACATATGCTCAGTATGTAAAGGATAACAACAAAAGTGAAAACGGCGATATAGCGGCGGACAGCTCGGTTAATCAGGGATTTTTAAGCGAGAGTGAAATGAAGGAGCGCTGGGGGGATAAATACGGTGAGTATCATGAAAAAATATGCGAAGCCGTCGATGCTGTTTTAAACTATAGAATATATTATGATTCAAAGCCCATTGATGCTTTGTACCACGCAATCAGCCCCGGCAGAACGGAGGACGCGCAGAACGTATGGGGAAAGGATATTCCGTATCTGAAAAGTGCGGACAGTTCGTGGGATAAGGAGTCGCCCCGTTATACGTCTACGACGGTTTTTAATTCAGAGCAGTTTAAGGAGCGATGTTCCTCTGTCGAGTCGGTAAATCTCAGCGGAGACGAGAAAACTTGGGTTTCCGACATGAAAAAGACCGATGCAGGAACGGTCGAGTCGATAAAAATCGGGGGCGTGACGCTTGACGGAAATAGAGTCAGAACGGTTTTTGCTCTGAGGAGTTCGGCTTTTGACCTTTCATATGACAACGGTTATTTTACTTTTAAATCATACGGCTACGGTCACGGTGTGGGAATGAGTCAGTACGGTGCCAACCGAATGGCTTCGGACGGAAAAAAGTACAGCGAGATTATCGCGCATTATTATAAAGGAGTTTCGATTGTAAACGTTATGAAAAATTCGGAATAAAAAATGAATTTTTATAGCAAAAGAGAGTCGAACTC
>DJEG01000033.1:0-2439 GCA_002431305.1 Ruminococcaceae bacterium UBA5904
TAATTTAACATCGTTACAGTTTGTAAGTTTCATCTTATCACCGCAATAAAACTTATTATTTTCAATCGTAATCATATCACTGTCTTTTGCGCTCAACACACAGCCGTCATAATTTTTAAACGTATTGGAAATAATTTTTATATTCTTATGCACTGCGCCCGCATAACTGCGGTTTTCGGGCTTTATCAGAATCGGAGTTTCACCGCAGTAATCAAAAACGTTATCGCGAATCGTAACGTCTCGGCACATTCCGCTTTCATACCAGCTCTTTGCGTCGTCGCTTAACAGTATTCCGCTCATGGAAGTGCTTACAAATCTGTTTGATTCGACGTTGACTCTGCCCCTCGTCGTTATCAGCAATCCGCGCGTAATTATCCTCGTAAGCGTATTATTTATAAATTCAAGATTCGGACACGCGCTGATATCTTCAATCGAAAATCCGTTTTTTGCGCCGTTTGTATCGCTTACATGAAGTTTTATTTCATATTCGTTTAAAAGCTCCGAATTCTCAATAACAGCCCGCCCGGTTTCGAGGAGCGTATCGGGATTTATATACGCGAGCATATCGCCTGTTCTAAGAGGATTAAATCCGTGAGTCTGCGGATGCATAAAACGAACGGTAAGCTCGTTTTTATTTATATTTGTAATTTTGAAATGAATACCGTGAACGTTCAGACAGTCGTCGCCCGCACCGTCGAAAATACTGTTTTTTACGACTATATCGCCGCGGCACATGCAAAACTGCATAAAGTCCGCAACGGAAGCCATTTTACGCGCGGATTCTTTTTCCGGCGCAAATTCAACGCCGTCAACGGTTATATTTCCGCTGTCCTGACAGACGAGAGCGAGAGAATAATTAAACCTTTGTTTGATATTTTCAATCGTTACATCATCACATTTATTGACAAAAATCCCCGCAAACTGTCTGCGTACGTCGAAGATATAATAACGGCTGCCGATTTTAAATCTCGACGTGTTCAAATAATAAACGCGGATTATAAAAAAGCCAATATTCTTAACTTTGAGCGAGGAAAACAGCGGATGAAGAACCCTTTTTATTCTATCCGGAGTATCTTTTTCGATAAGTCCTATCCAGCCTGCTTTCACTGCATTTTTATCGCATAATGTAATGTAAAACTTTCCCAAAAAACAAAGCATGCCGTTTTTGACGAAATATGAAGAATCGGAATCTATTTTAAAATCAACACTTACGGGCGTTTTGGATATAACCTTAAGCTCATGCATATCGGGATGCATGTGGCGAATTTCCATATTTTTAAGCGTAATATTACGGCAGTTTTCCATAGCGATATTCGTAGCATCGCCGTCGATTACAAACACCGCGCCGTTTGCGTCAAACGTCAAATCCGAAATGTTTTCAAAATAAAACCCAACGGCGTTCAGATGGGGCGTTTCGCCGTCGAAAAACTCATTATCGCCGACGGTATTCGTGATGTAAAGCATGTATTTTTTACATTTTTCACTGTCAATATAATATGTTCCGGGGTCGAACACAACCGTTTTTTCACCGTCGACCGAATGTAAATAATTCGTAAGCTTTATAAGCTCAGCCGTTATATTGCTGTCCGGCTTTATGCCGAAATCCTTTGCGTAAATTGTTTTCATAAAAAACCTCAATCAAAATTAATACACCAAGTCCGGATATGTAACTTTTATATAATTTACATGACTCTCAATCTATAATTCAGCTGCAGAAAACACCGATAAATTAATTTTATTATAAAATTTCGATTCTGTCAACATCGAGTCTTTACGCCTGCTCATTAGAAATACGCATTAATAAAAAGTAATACGAAATATGCGCTTATACAAAATATGCTGATATATTAAGCCCCGAAAGGTAAAAGCTATGACTTAGAAAGTTTGCCCGACGGATACAACACGGTAATCGGCGAGGGCGGAGCGAGCCTTTCGGGCGGAGAGAAACAGCGTATTTTAATCGCCCGTGCTATGCTCAAAAACGCGCCGATAGTTATTCTCGACGAGGCAACGGCGAACGTCGACCCCGAAAACGAGGACAGACTGCAAAAAGCAATCGAAGCACTGACGCGCGACAAAACAATTATAATGATTGCCCACAGACTGAAAACCGTACGCAATGCCGACCGGATTCTCGTAATCGACAAAGGCAGAATAGTACAGCAGGGCAAACACGAACAGCTGATAAACGAGGCCGGAATTTACGCCGAATTTATAACAGGCAAAAAAACAATCCGTCAGCTGGAAACTTTAAAAATTCCTTTCCCGCAGGTAGAAATATCTGCGGGATTTTTTTAATTAATTTTAATAAACTTTGACATTATTCTTTCAAATAAACGAAAATACAAACTCTGAATAATATGTAATACTCCGTAAATAATACTAACGCACACAAAAATGCAAAAAAGGAGTTTTTATATATGAAAGCAACAGGAATCG
>DJEG01000033.1:2526-7921 GCA_002431305.1 Ruminococcaceae bacterium UBA5904
ATGCGTATACGCGAGGGCGACCCTCTGGAAATTTACACCGACGCGGACGGTGAGGTCATTTTCAAAAAGTATTCGCCCATGGGCGAACTGTCCGAATTTACGTCGCAGTACGCCGACGTGCTTTACAGGGCTACAAACATGCCCGTAATCGTGACAGACCGCGACCATGTAATTTCGGCGGCGGGTCTTTCAAAAAAAGATACGATTGACAAGCATATTTCGCAGGCTCTCGAAACTATTATGGAAAACCGCGGAAGTTTTATCGCGGGTACGGATAAATACGCGCTCTCCCCTGTCGAGGGACTCGACAGAAACGCAGCCGTCGCATACCCGATAGTCGGAAGCGGAGACGTTTCGGGCGCAGTCGTTCTCCTGTTCGGAGAAAACGGAACGCTCCCCTCGCAGTCGGAAATCAAATTAGCTCAGGTCGCCTCCTCTTTTTTAGGAAAACAGACGGAAGAATAAAATACAGATGACGGCTTACCGGTAAGGCGAGCCGTCACGTTTTATTATGCCCGGTCTTTAAAGACATCCGCAATATTATTCTCGTTAAACTTTATGCAGACGTCGTTGTTTATATTATCTTCTTTCTTTTGGCTGTCATAATATTACGCTCCTTTTCTTTTCAGTTTATTTTTATTACGTCTTTAATCCCGTAAAATCCGCCGAATAAAACAAGCGTATCGTCATCCGCGCGTTCAATGGAATAATTCATAAAATTTTTAAGTTTACATTCTCTGAAGAACTCCGATTCTCCCGAAGAATAATAATATGTAAACAATGCGCTTTGATTATAATCATAGTAAATGCATTTTTCATCATCCGCATATATCAGCAACTGATTTTCACCCGAATTAAAAACGACTTTCGATTCGGATTTATCAAAATCCGCGATAATAACGCTTGATTTTTTTGATTCGATTGATTCAGAGTACATAGCATTCGTAAAACTCATGCAAACGCCCTTGTCATTGTATTTTTTTACATAACCTCCCGAAATTTTTTCGTCTGACTTCGGTAAAAAAACTTTTTCGTCGGGTGAATCGGGATTCGGAATAAACAATCCGTCGTAAAATTTGCCGTCAAAAACTTTTATGTCATACTCGGCTTTAACCGGATGCGCATATACTTCTTTATCCTTTGAAATTTCGGGATAAATACGAAAAGAATAATATTTTTCCGTTTCATAATCATAACCGCTTACATATATGCCGTTTTCATCCGAATAAAGATAATTATGTTCCTCATAAAAATTACCGTAGTTTTCAAGACTTTCACTTATTGCCGAAATATATTCGCCCAAAACCTTGGTAATTAAATCCGAATCGCAGTCATAGAAAAATATATTTTTGTTCGTTATAAATGCGATAATGTTATCATACCGAGCGAACGAAAAAACCTTGCCGGGATTGAACAAAAATTCTCTCTTGCCGTCCTCATACACATAGATTCCGTGCCGTACTATCAGCGAATCATTATAGTAATATATTTTTCCGCCGTAGGAAATACAATGACGTTCGTACACTTCGGGAAAATCCGTACGCACCGTGAGAGCCGGGTAATAATGTACGGTATCGGTTCTGTCAAGGAAGATAAACGAAAACAGCATAAAAACCACGAAAAACACGCAGATAGATGAAAAAATAACTTTTTCATACTTTTTCATTTACATTTTCCCTTCCGTACGGCGTTTCTGAAGTATTAATATTATCAAACCCGATTTCCATAAAACCCATTGTATCTGAGTCGAACACGAGCGACAGCTCTTTTCTGCCGGAATCATTTGAAACTATGTCTCCGCCGATAATTTTTATTTCCCCGTTCGCTCTGACACTTGCCTTATTAATAAATAAGCTTATATTCCCTGTAAGTTCGAATTTATGATACTGTCCATCTTTTTTTAGCATAAACGTAACTTTTTTACAGTCGGAATCGATTTTAAATTTTTTCAATACAGAATTATTAAAGACATTATTTTTATTTAAAACCGTTTTAATAACGGGTATTTTATCATTTTTAATATAACAGCCGGTTTCGGAGCTTTTTATGTTACAGAATTTGTCGTATATTTCATAGAATTTTTGGAGTCCGTCTTTTAACGTATAATTTCCTATAATAACGTCAAACCAGTTTTCACCCTCGCAGGCTGAAAGCTTATCGAGTGCGAAATCATTAAAATCCTTAAATGCGCTGTCGCAAGTAAACGGCTTCGAACTGTCGCAAAACGCTTCAAAGCTGTATGAAAGCCTTTTCTTTACGTCGTACAGCGTATGAAAATTACCGAACGTGTATCTCGACGCGTAAATATCATCATAAACAGGGTCTCTGAGAACTGCGGGCAAATGTGAGTATTCTTTAAGACAATTTATAAATTCCGAATACTTCTCTTCGTCCGATAATTTCATATTATCAAATACCGTATCATACGGCTTTACGCCGTTAAGATTGTATTTATTTTTAATAAAGATATTAAATCCCGGCAGAATTCTGTTTTCCGTCAGTCCGAGAACCCGCGGTTCGGCTTCATCCGAGAGACAAAAACTGTAACCGTCTATAAAATTTTTCGCCCCGGTGTACGTATGTATGGACTCATTATCAATAAGCCGGGCAATAATCTTCGGTGTGCAATTCATTTGAGTCGGTCACTCCTTTTCATGCTTACATTGTACCATATTTCTAATCAAAAAGGTCAAAATGAAACCATTTGTATCTTATTTGTAATTATTTTGTAATAAAAAAGTGAGACCGACAATTAATATCGACCTCACTTTTATTTACTTACTTATGAAAAACGCTTACCATTTATCAAAATATCTGTTGAGCGTATTTTCGATTCCGCGCGCGACGGAGTTTTCATCATCCATAGTCTTATCGCATCCGACTCTGAAAACCATAACGCCTCCCGCGCCCGTCAGCATTGCATACGCGGTTTTATCCCCCGCGCTCGCGGGCGAGCAGAACGTTCCGTCGTACACCTGTCCGGAGTCCGGAACGTTATAATACTTATTATCCCAGTAGTTCGCGGTTTTCAAATCACGCCACGTTGCCCAGTACGCGCTCGAATTTACGGGTCTGCCGTAGGCGGCGACGCCTATATTTATCTTGCTAATATCCGCTCCGTTTTTAACGAAATCGCGCAGTCCCTCCTGTGCCTGCTGTAACGAACTCTGATAACCGTCGACATCGCATCCGTCGTACGCCATGAACTGAATCTGGTCTATGCAGTCGTACGTTTCCTTTGAAAGTCCGAGCAAGCCCGCAGACAGAGCCGCTGATATAATCGAATCCGATTTATACTCCTTTAAATCCTTATTAAGCTTTCCGATAAATTTATCGAATACCGCCCAGTCGGAAGCCGTCGCGGGATATTCCCAGTCGATATCAACGCCGTCGAAATCGTATTTTTTCGTCATTTCTACGATTTTATCGGCTACCTTTTCCCAGTGCTTCGCCATATAAGTATTAACGCCGCTGTGACCGTTGCCCCATGCGCCGTCGGCAAGAGCCGTCACGATAAGTTTTACATTATGCTCCTTATTCGAACGCATTGCGATTATCTGTTTTAGGGCGTTTAACTCCTCAGCAAATTTTTCTTCGCCCGCTTCGCCGAAGTTCAAATTGCCGTCCTCGTCCCAGTGAACGGCGGCGAAAACGATAACGGTGCTGTACACGTCGTAAAATCTAGCGTAATTCTTCGCGTAATCTTCGCCTTTTTTAAGAATTTCGCTCGGAACGTCGCCGTCGAGTCGCTGATATGCCGTAACCTCGAAATTATCGGCGTTTCTCTTAGGCTCGTTATAAAGTTTCAACGACTTTATTTTTACGGGTTTCGTATCATCTCTGAATTTATCTATCGATAAGCGAATACAGTCTGTCGTTACGGTGTCAAACGAGCAAACGCGCATGGACTGTATTTTTTCCGTCTGATAAATATTGACCCATTCGCCGTCAATCAGCGCCTGTAATCTGAAATACTCAACGTCATTTCCGACCTCTTCGATTACCGCCGTATTAAACGTAACGGAAGAATCCAATTTTATTTCGGCAACGCTGTTGTTCGTTGCTTTATTTGAATCCGCAGGAGCGTACACGGGAGACTGCGCAGTCCAGCACGAATTATCGTCCTTTAAAAGATTCTGAGCGTCCGCCTTTTCGTCTTTTGAAAGACTCTCGAACGTAATCGACGCATTTTTGATTAAGTTATCGGAACTGAATTCGGGTTTAATTAAATCTATGTCCGAATTGCCCGCAAACGAAAGATTTGAAACATAAGTCATAGATATCACCGCCGAACATATTAAAACGCCTGAAATAATTGATTTTAAAGCCTGTTTTCCGCTGTTACAGAAAACAAGAACAAGTCCGAATCCCGCCGACAATGCGGGATAAATAAGAGTCGTGGCTTTGAGTCCTTTTATAAACTTTTCAGCTGTGATTCCGCTGTCGAGTCCGAACACAAGCACGAGACTGTATATAAACATCACCGCGCCGATAACGGAGAAAATCAGATGTATAACGCCGAACGTTTTGCCGGGCTTTGACTCGTTTCTTTTCTCCCTCGTTATGGCGGAAAAAATCAAATACGCTATGTTTATTACAATGCTTACCGCGCACAGTGTATACAGAATTGACACGACCGTCGTACCGTAAATCTGATTAATCCAGCTGTACGTTTTCACGGCTGATTGCGTAAATACGAGAGAAAATACGCTTAATACAAAAAATACGTACGACTCCGCGCGTGAGTTAAACGCATTATATACTTTTCTCAAAAACTTCACTTATTCGCCCTCCTTAACTTTTAAGCAGATAACTCTGCCCGAGAAATCAGAGACAAATATATTCTCACCGTCCGACGCGGATTTTGAGAAAATCGGCGAACCGATATTGACGGTTTTCAATATATCTCCGTCGGGATTCATAAAGTAAAGCTTGCCGTCCGACGCGCCGAAAACGAGCGTGTTATCGTCAAGTTTTAATATCGACGGTTCGACAGTCTCAGCCTCTGAGTTTGTGTACGGCGCAGTATAAATCAAAGCCGAACCGACCCCGACGGTCTTAATTATTTCGTCTTTATTTATATCATATATGACAATGCCCTTGTTCGCAGTAGGGATATACGCCTTTTCGCCGATAATCAACGGCTGTGCGCTCGACGAAAAATTATAATTTTCAACGTCTTTTTTCGTTTTAATCTTACCCTCGTTTAAATCGACCGTCATAATCGCGTCCGAATCCGCGACAAGCAATGTATTTTCGTCGATTACTGCGGGAGTCGAGCTTCTGAATCTCAAATCCTCGTCCTTTATCTCGAAAATCTGCTTGCCTGTGTCCTTATCGAGAGCGGCGAGCGCGTCCCAATGAGAATTTACGATAAGTTTATTTCCTGCGACAC
>DJEG01000015.1:0-14471 GCA_002431305.1 Ruminococcaceae bacterium UBA5904
TAAAACCGAAAAACGGTTCTATATCAAGTGTTGGGGTAAAACCCAAAAAAACAAGCAAACCATACAGCGGTCATCAACAGGTGACTGCTGTTAATTTATCCCGTTGATAAGAAAACATATGCAAGATTCTATTCCTGAATCTTTTAAAATTCCGATAGCCGTATGCATTTCTTTTCAGAACTTTGATTTTGTTGTTACAACCTTCGGTGAATCCGTTCGTGTATTCAACTGAAAAAGAGTTGATAATCCCGGAATACCAATTACGCATTGTTTTCGCGCATTTTTCAAATTGAGGAATTGAACAGCATTCGGCGTTTGCTATCCACTCGCTCATTGCTTTTCTAGCTTCGTTTTTATCTGTGCATGACAATATGTTTAAAAAATCTTCTTTGTAGTAATATGCCCGGCTTATGTTGACCGAATAATACAGCATTACGGAGACCTGCTGTTTCTGCTCTTCGGTCAGGTTCTTTGTTCTGCTGATAAGCAAAGACCGCGAACGTTTAAAGTATTTTCTAAGCTCAGTTCCAAGCTTTTTTTGTTCCTGTTTTCTGACGTTTTCAAATGCCCATACAGCCTGCCTTATCCAATGATATTTGTCCACTATCTGTATTGAATTTTTAAACCATACACTTGCAGTCTCTGAATAAGGTTTCCACATATCGCTTATGAAATATTTAACTTTTTGCCGTTCCTCCTGCGTATATTTCTTAAAATATTCTGTTAGATAGCTGCTGTATCTCTGCGGAAGAATGTCCAGAACAACTTTGTTTTTCGGATTTGTAAGAATACATTGATATTTTTCGCCGTTTGTATTACCTTTGAATTCATCTATTGCAATAACTTCCGAAAGTTCTGCCGGAGGATACGAAATACAGTCAAAATATCGAATAATAGTTGATACCGAAAGTCCAGTTTCCCTTGCTATGCTTGTATATGAACATTCGCTTCTTAATCGGTCTATTATGTATTCTTTAAGACGCATTGTTGATCTTTGATATTTAGGAAGAAATACATTTCGTTCAAAAAACCGTTTACCGCAGGTGTTGCAGCGGTATCTTCGTTTCTTTAAATGAATAAGAACCGAGCGTCCGAACCCATTTATGTCTTTTATTATCTGCGTTCTGTAGTCGTGTATTTTTGTTGTTTCTTTATTGCAGACGGGGCAGAAGTGCGGTTTCCTTTGCATTTGGGCAAATATATTTATCTCTTTTTCGCTTTTCTCAATATTTGTTACTTTTACCCCTTGCAATCCGATTATTTTTTCTGTAAAATCAGTGTAGAGCATATTTGACCTCCGTGTGATGAGTTTTGTGTTTATCTTCATTTTAACGGTTTTTAGTCAAATATGCTCTACTTTTTTTTATTTTTTTTCGTAGACTCTATTTGTTGCACCCCAACATTTATTATAGAACCTTATTTAATTATATCCGCATACTTAATCCTGATAACCTTTTCAACGTCTTTCGGAGAAACTTCGACCTGATAGCCTATCTTGCCCGCGGAAAAGAAAATTTTATCAAAATCCTTTGCCGTCTCATGAAACGTAGTCTCAAAGAACTTTTTCATTCCTATAGGCGAACAACCGCCGTGGATGTAGCCCGTCAGAGGAAGCAAGTCCTTTGATTTAAGCATTTCTATCGACTTTTCGCCGACTGCCGAAGCCGCCTTTTTTAAATCGAGTTCCTCGGCGACAGGGACTACAAACACGTAGTTTCTGCCCGTTTTTCCAACCGTTACAAGCGTTTTGAACACACATTCGGGTTTCTGTCCGAGAACGGAGGCAACCTCCACTCCGCTTATAGCGTCGGTATCGGCATAGCAGTGACTTTCGTATTTAACTTTTTTTGCGTCGAGGACGCGCATTACATTTGTTTTTTCGTTTTTTTGAGCCATTTATATCACGCTTTCATTAAATTCCCTTAGTTTTTCGGGGATATCGATGTGCTGGGGACAGACCGACGCGCACGCTCCGCAGTCTATACAATCGCCGACGGCTCCCGACCCTGAATTCACAACCTCATTATATTCATAACGCGTCTTGAATTTATTATTATATTTAAGATAGTTATTATAAACCGAGAACATTTTATTTATCTTAATATTCATCGGACACCCCTCCAGACAGTATCCGCACGATGTACACGGCACGGTCGGGATTTTATTTAAAATATCGGCAACGTCCATTACCTTTTTGAATTCGTTTTCGGTAAATTCTTTCTTCAAATCCATAAACGAAAGATTGTCCGTCATCTGACTTAAATCGGACATTCCGCTTAATACCGTGATAACGCCGTCGAGCGACGAAGCAAACCTCAAAGCCCACGAAGCTATCGACATCTCCGGCTCCGCTTCAAGCAGAATTTTCCTCGCCTTATCGGGCAGAACCGCGAGCGAACCGCCCCTGACAGGCTCCATAATTATAACGGGTTTACCGTGTTTTCTCGCGACATCATAGCATTTTTTCGACTGAACGTTATCGCTTTGCCAGTCGTAATAATTTATCTGAAGCTGTACAAATTCCTGCTCGGGGTGCTTTGTCAGAATTTCGTCGAGAACCTCCGCGCTGTCGTGGAACGAAAATCCCGCGTGCTTTATGAATCCCTGTTCTTTTTTCTTCTGTATAAATTCGAATACGCCGAGCTCATCTATTTTATCAAGTTTGCTCTTGCTTAACGAGTGATTTAAATAAAAATCAAAATACCCCGCGCCCGTGCGTTCGAGCGACGTATTAAAAATTTTCTCCAAATCCTCGTGCGTTTCACAGCACCAAACGGGCATTTTATCAGCCAGCAAATAAGAATCTCTCGGATATCTCTGCGCAACAGATTTCTTAAAAGCCTCCTCACTTCCTCCGTCGTCGTAAACGTACGCCGTGTCAAAGTACGTAAATCCTTTTGACATAAACGCGTCAACCATTTTATTAAGCTCGCCGAAATCATAACCGCTCTCATTTTTCGGAAGTCTCATAAGTCCGAATCCGAGCTTTTTTATATTAAGATTATCAATCATTTAAATTCACCGCGATATTATTGGATTTATTAATAATTATAAACACAGAATAAAAAAAGTCAACACGGAAACCGTCGCATATACATATAACGGCTTCCGTGTTTTTGGTTATTTATCTTTTTTGAGTTGTTTTACAATCTGATTACCGTACACCGCGGTGCCCGTTATCAGCACGCCCTGAACTGCGGACTCAACATTCCATCCGCCCAGCGCCGTCGCACCGACGACGCCGACAGGTAAAAGTATAAGCGGAATCCACTTGTCGGGAATCTTGTTTATACCCTTAAGAATTCTCCCTATTATCCATAACGCCGGAATAAGTATATACGCGTTTTCGGTTATATAGCTTAATATTTCCATTACATCCCTCCTTGCATTATACAGGCAATAACGCCTGCAGTCAGCGCGGTTCCGACAGCACCGATAACCGCGCCGATAAATTTGTCCCACATCTTTCCGGGACGGTTTTTCATCTCGTTGACTTCGCTCTGAACGAGACTGATATCCTCTCGCATGTGACGTATTTCCGAAACCATATCGCTGACAGACTGCGTAAGACGTTCCACCACATCGAGCCTTTTATGTGCTGATTTCACGCTCGCCTCGCTTCTCGTAAGACGTTCGAAAATCTCCCTGTCGTCTTCCGTCATTCGAGTTTCGCTGCCTTTCTCAGAATTCCGCGCGCGTCCTCGGCTGTGACTTTGCCGTCCGAATTCATATCCGCGGCGCGTTTCTCCGCCTCGTTTAAACTCTCGATTTTTGCGGCGCCTCTCAGCGCAGTGCGGGCGTCCTCCGCCGTAATTTTACCGTCGCCGTTTACGTCACCCTTTTTCCTCTCATGCTCTTTATATTCACTTCCTACGACCTCAAGCAGAGCTTTTGAGAGCGCGAGGGCGAGGGATTCAAAATTTTTATCGAGCGCGTCGTTATCCTTACGGCTCGTGATAAATCCGAGTTCGAGAAGCGATGAATACATATTCGTATACTTATTTACGCCGAAATCCGTATAGCTTACGGCTCCGCGCTTTACGCCCCTGTTCTTAAGCCCCGTCGCCTTATTAACGGCTGTGAGAATTATATCGGCTTTCTTCACGGCTGTGTCATTACCCTTTGAATAAATCCAGATTTCGTTGCCCGTCGCGTCGGGCGACGCGGAATTTCTGTGTACCGACAGAAAGTAATCCGCGCCCCAGTTGTTAGCGTCGGCGCACGCCTCTTTTATTGTCGCGTCAACGTCCTTTTCCCTAGACAGTCTTACCTTGCAGTCCTGAGTTGAGAGAATTTCCTTAACTCTCAAACAAAGTCTTAAAACGTCGTCCTTTTCCTTTCTTCCCAAACTCGCAGCACCGGAATCGCTTCCGCCGTGCCCGGGATTGAGATATATTTTCTTTGACATGTTCTTACCCCCTATCGTTTTTACGAGAAATATTTTTTGTAAATCATATTCTCGTCAAACTCTCTTATTTTCTCGCTGTACTCTTTGCGCCACTGATCATCGGCAGAATCCGCCTTGCGTTTTGACAATTCGTAATTACGCTCGTTATTTTCGCGCGAATATTCGAGAGATTTATTTTTGTACTCGTTATTTAATTCGTTCTGCTTTTTTGTCTCCTCGAACTTTTCTCTGTTCAAATCATACTCGGACTGCCACCTGCTCTGCTGTGCGCTTTTTTCGTCCTCATAGCGGTAACTTTCGGCAATCTCCTGTTCTACCTGATCGTCAAACTTTCTTTCGGCAAGACTGTTTTCAATTTTCTTCTGATTTAAATCCGATTGATACTTTCTCTCGTTTAAATCATCCTCAAAATCCTGATGAATAACCGATTCAAAAAACTTGCGCTCGTTTAGGTCGTTTTCGGTTTTCTTCTGTTTCAAATCAGACTGATACTTTTTTTCGTTTAAATCGTTTTCAATCTGTTTCTGATCTAAATCCGACTGATATTTTCTCTCGTTCAGACTGTTCTCTATCTGTTTCTGACTTAAATCCGAGCGGTACTTTCTCTCGTTCAAATCGTTTTCAATCTGCCTTTGCTCAAGTTCCGACTGATATTTTCTCTCATTCAAATTATTTTCGGTTTCCTGCTGTCTGAGTTTGTCGGCGTATTCGGTTTCGTACCTCTTATCGGATATGCGCTCACGCTCGAGAGTATGCTCATAATCGCGGTCTTTATAGTAATTGTCGGCTGAATCGGTCATTTCATTATATGCAAGCGAAAGACTATATCTTGCGTCGCTTACTTCGTCGCGGTAACGGGAATAACGTTTGTTCTCCTCGTCAGACAACAGACCGTATTTATCATAAAGCGATTTTTCCTCGTCGCGGTAACGTGAATACGCGTCGGAATACATCTGCGGTATTTTATCGGAAGCCTTCGCCATATACTGATCGTATGCCGTCTGCGCCGAGTTAAAGGCGTATGAATTTCCGTAACCTGCGGACATTTTTGAAGAAGAAGCAAGCGCCTTTTTCGCGCTCTCAAGTCCGACATCGCGGTAATTTTTCATATACGCAAGATAGTTTTCGTCCGTCGTATGGTCGTAAGAGAATTCTTTCCTATTGAGAATTTTGTCGGCAAGCTCATTCAGTCTGTTTTCATAATTCCCCGCGTCGTATGTTCCGGGCTGTAATTTTTTCGCGTTTTCATACTCTCTTTTTTTATTTAAATATTCGTTGTACGAGTCCGTTTTCATACCTTTGTCCGAAGAATAAGCGTAATTCGGACGCGAATAATCCGTCGACCTGAATCCGGGTCTTGAACCTGAATAATTCGTACGTCCCGATGACGGCGAACGACTGTATGACGAAACGCCTGAGTCCGGCTGATTGTTTATATTCGATTCTGTTTCGGTAATACGCTCCTTATTTTTTACGGTTTTATTCTGCATTATTTTTCGCCTCCTCTTTTTTATAAATCTCACGGCATAACGCGTTCAGCTTATCAGCCGTTTTGTTAAGATAATCTATAATATCGGCGATTTTCACGCCGTTTGTAAAAAGTGAAACGGGAATCTTGTCAAACACAATCCTTCTCATAATATTTCGCTTCCCTCCTCGAAATCCGCAAACACTCCGAACAGAGAAAATCCGCCTATTCCCGAAAGACGTATTTTTATATGATCGCACCTTGCGGGGATTACCGGCAGCGTTACTGCAATACCGGGCGCGTCTCTTAATGTAAAGATTCTCGTAAAAGTGCCTGATGAGTCGTATTCAATTTCGACATTTACGACCGTTCCCGTTTCGGGTTTTATACGAATACCTATTCTCGAAATATATTTTTTTGAATTTATCGAATAACCTATATCCCCGCTGACAAGAGACCATTCTATATTTTCTTCGTTTTCGAATTCAGCCGGTATCTTTGCTGCCTCCGCGTTCTGAGCGTAAAGTGCGCCCGACGAATCTATATAGTATACGTTTCCCGCGTCGGCGGTCATACAGACGGCGGTATGCCCCACATTTTCCTTTGTCCATACGTTTTTTGTCAGGTCATACACATACATCTGCGACTGCGTAAATGTTGCAAGCGAAGCGGAAATCAAATATATTGGATAAAAAAGCGTCGTATAGAGATTTAAATAAATCTTATAAAGAACCGACGTGCTTTTTATTCCCGACATCTCGAGCTTTTCACGAGCGGCATTCTGCGCCGCGGATTTTGCACTCGCCTTTACATTCGGGTCAGACCGCGCTTTATCATATTCGCGCGAGGATATACTGTTAAGATAGTACTTACCGTCGTGAGCGCACGCGCAAATCGGGATAATATCAAAATCCCCGAGCTGTTCGGAAATTTTTACGGATGCATTCCCGTTAAACATATATATGCCGTTTGTTCCCGTATAAATCAATCTGCCGTCAGTCTGCGCCGTCGATTCCGCACCGTAAATATTAACGCCGTCTAACTTTATGACGGAAGCGGAAAAATATCTGTCGAGCATTATCACGCATGTTTCCTTGAAAAAGCATACGTATCCGTTATATCCGCATACCGCGGTAAATTCGCCGTTTTCTCCTACGCTGAGCATATACGCGCCCGTGTCCGAATCCGAAAGTGAAAAATTTCCGGGCTCACCGAGTTTCGAAACATATATTTCGTTAAGCGAACTCTGCACATTTCCCTCGGCTTTCTTAAAACGGCAGCCGTAAAGACGGTTTTCATATGAGCATATTATATCCATATCGGGAACGGGTCTCGTTACAGAAAGTTCTCCTGATAAATAACTTTCGGCAGCGGAATCCGTAACGCCCCTTATATATATGCAGTCGTTTTCTTCGTCGGTTTTCACTACCGTTTTAGTACCCGATAAATACATTGTCCCGAGCGTGCCGGTTTCGCCGGCGGTAATTTCAACGCTGTCCCACTGAGAGAAAAGCGAACCGATTGAATCTCCGGAGAGTTTCAGATAAGCAATGTCTTTTCCGTACACCGTATTTCCGTCGGAATCTTTTTTCTTAATATAAAGTTCCTCGTCTCTCAGGTCATAGAATAATGAATCGTTCTGCGCGTTATAATCGGAAACGGCTGACGAGGAAGCCGAGTATACCCCGTCCGACAGCACGGCGGTTTTAAATGCCGATGACGCCGGACAATATAATATTATGCTGTCGTCGGGATAATCGTGAGAGGCAAGCACTCTGTTAACCGCTTTTTCTCCGCTTTTTGCACTCACGGCAATATCCTTCATCTCGTCCGCACTAAGGCATATACACGCCTTAACGCTCCCGGAAGTGCCTATATCTTTATAAAGTGAATCGCACAGCGTGACATCAGCTGCCGAGGAAAAAGTACTTACAAGAGATTCGAATTTGCCGGAAAGCGTGCCGTATTTTATTTTATCGGGAAATATAATTATATCGGCACCCGATACCGCAGTCTTTTTCTGCTGAGAATCAAATGAATATCCAGTTATCTCAGCGCCGTTTTTATAAAGAGAATAGCTTCCGTCGTCCTTAGATTCGCTTCTTGCAAAGAAATACAAGTCTCCGTTAACTTCGTTCATTCCCGACGCTCCGGCGAATGTCTTATTTTTAAGTTTCGCGCGTTTTTTTCTTACGGACATAACGGGCAAGTCGTCGCCGGTCATATTATTCATATCCGAAAATGAACCCGCGTCAATCGTTTTTCTTCTGTCAAGACCGCCGAACGCGTCGACGGTTTTTGTAGTTACGGGATATTCGTTAAGTCTTTCAAGCACCGTGAAAACCTCCCTAAATTGATATCCGACGAGAATCGGTTCTGTGAGTTCTGTTAAAATGCCTTTTATATAAAGAATATAATGTATTGAACATTATCATCGAATTATTGTATCGTGAATATTCGCAGTTCGCTTTGTTTATCATCGCCTCGAGATAATAAATATAAATGTCGTCGTACCCCGATGAAACGAGAAGACGGGTATCCGGGTCGGAGGAGGCGGAATATCCGTCAAATTCGGATATCCCGCTGTCCGCGCGGCGGCTGATGACTTCGTTAAATATTCTTTTATCAATTTCGGACAGCCAGCGAACTTTTTCTTCGTAGGTATACTGATTTCCTAACATTCTGCTGTCCGTTACGGCGACGGCGTCTCCGATTGTCATATTAACCTCCGCTTTTTTTATTTAAATTCCCGGTGCGAAACGAACGCTCTCGCCGTACTCGTCCGCAGCGTCCGACGCTCTGAAACTCTCCTCAACCGCTTCTTTGAAACGTTCGGGGATTCTGACCTTTTCGCCGTATTTGATTCTTATCGCCTCATCGTTTACGGACACATACATAGCGTCCTCGCCTTTAGGCGCATACATTTTGGGAATAACAACCTCGTAAAGTTTTTCTTTTCTCTTTGCCATTTTATTTTTCTCCCCTTTTTAGTTTTCCTCGTCTACCGAACTGAACTCAGAACCGCACTCTACGCGGACAAGTCTCTCAGGATAGAGGATTTTGCATCCGTACATGAATTTATATCCTATTGTCGAATACAGATTAAGCGGATTTTCCGTACCTCCGGAGTTTTTATCGTGGATTATCATCTCGAGTCCCGCTCCCTCGGGGTCGACGATTCCGTATGCCTTAGCGCCCATTGCGATGTTGCAGTATACAGCGGAACCGTCCTTGCCCGCGCCTGTTCCGCAGATAATATCTCCCGCGGCGGCGGTTACGTCGTTTTTAAGAGTCAGAACGCTGTTGTCTCCGCTCTCGGTAATTGCCGTAACAGAATTCTCCTTGCCCGCAATATATACGGGAATATCAATATCGGAAACTGCGGTAAGCTTTTCGTTTACGGTTACGCTCTTGCCTGCGCTCGTTACGGCAGTCTTTACGGTGAGTTTGTTAAGAGAATCGGAAATAACTGCGGGAGCAATGACCTTAACGTTGTCATTTTCGATAAATCTTACGCCGTGAAGTTCGCCGATTTCTCCGTTGAAAATCTCCTTAACCGCAGAATATTTATGAACGTCCTTCCAGCCGTCGGACTCTCTTATGTCAAACGAACATGAGGGATGTATCATCATAATGAAACTGCCGTCAATCTTAGGCGCCTTCGCCTTTTTAAGTTTCGTAGCAACCTTATTGATAAGCGTGGGTGTGAGAATACAGTTTTTGTTTATGTCCTTTCTCGAGGTTACCTCGTTTTCGCCGTCGGGGGCATAATATACGTTCGTACCGGAAATAACTCTGTTTCTTATAAGTGTGTCCTGTGTTTCGCCCGCACTCGCGCCCATCTCCTCTGCAGCGCCGAGAATCACGTCGTCAATAGCCTGAAGCTCGAGTTTATCCGTAATCTTCGTGTACGTACCGTGCTGATAACATTCTGTTTCGATTTTTGTCGAACCGAATGTCTGCCCGGTAGGAGTAACGCCCTCGGTAAGCGGAGTGAGTGCCTTATCGAATGTATTCCACTTTCTCCACTCTACCTTATTTCCGCCGCCCGCGGGAAGAGGCTGTTTCTCGCCGAACTGGCTGAAAAACATATCCTTACGCGAGTTCTCAAGAAGTTCCGTGTCATAGAATTCCTTCATCTGAGCCGACATTGAGCTCTGAGTCGTTTTGTTTGCATCAGAAGCGTCTGCAAACAGCTGAATATTAACCTTCATTACCTTTTCTTTCAATTCCTTTTTCCCCTTTCGTTTTCTGTCAGAAATAAATTTTCTCTCCCGCTTTGACTTTTCTTCTGATATCTTCGCGGGCTTTTTTGGATAAGTTTTTCATATCCGTACCAAACGATGCCGCCGAAATATTTGAACTTCCGTTTTCATTCGGGCGCATTCCCCTCGCCCTTACGTTCTGAGCGAACGCCTCGCTCATCTTTTTTGCAGCGGAAGAATCTATTGACTCTTTGTGTCTTAAATAGTATGCCGAATCCGCGCTGACTCCGCTTTTTAAAAGCCTCAGGAATTCGGGATCTGACGCAATCTCGTTTTTAAGGTCGAATTCGGGATCGTACAGTTTTCTGATTTTATCCGATTCTCTCTCCCATTCTGCGAACATCTCCTCGTTACGTCTTAATTTGTAAAACTCGGTCGCCTGTTCTCTGAGCATTGCGTTTTCGCGTTCGAGCGCGTCCATTCTCGTCATCTGCTCCGCGGTGCATCCGCGTTTTGTAACAATTCCCTCATTCATTGCGGGATCCGTCATAACGCCTCTTATGATGCCGTCGATATCCCCGGAATTTACGCCGTATCTTACGGCGAGAATGTTAAGCATCGAATCGAGTTTTGAAAGAATCCGAACGGCTTTTTCGCACGACTTCCTGACATGTATGTTTCTTTCGTTTTCGATACGCTCGGCGTATTTCTTTCTGAACGACTCATACTCGTCCGGCTGTACAGCTCCGTCGTTTTCAACTCCTGCTTCGTTTTTGTCCGGAATAAAAACATCCTTTCTTTCGTCCGCATTTTTTTCGGCGTCTTTAATGCCGCCGGACTTTTCGGCGCCGTCTTTTGTTTTCGGTACCTGTTTTGTCTGTTTCTGAGACACTTGCATTTCTCCTTTCTCACCCTGCCGAAAGCTTACATTCGGTTTTAATAATACTTGTTAAGTTTCAGGCGGTACTGAGTACCTGCCGGGTGTGAGAAGATTATATGACATATTCGCCCCGTTTTTACATCCCGCCTCTCCAGAAAAAGGTCAACAAAAAAAACGCCGTAAGACAAAAGCCTCACAGCGCTTAATAATAATTTATAAATTTGATATATCAGTATATCAGTCGCTCCACAAGTCAATGCGTCCGGGTCTGAAATTAACCGCGGCATGTTCCTGTTCATATCTGTAAACGCTCAGCATAAGTCCGACGCCCAAATGTATGCACAGATTCGAGCTTCCGCCGGCAGAGAAAAACGGAAGAGTTATACCAATAACAGGCAGAAGTTCAAGACACATTCCGATGTTTATAAGCACCTGACTTCCTATCATAGCCGCCATACCGTAGCACAGCAGAGAGCCGGCGTTGTGTCTCGCTTTATTTCCGTTGCGCACGATTCTTGCGATTATCATAATAAAAACAAGAAGCACGATTATACAGCCGAAAAGTCCCGCTTCCTCGCCGACGACGGAAAATATCATATCGTTTTCGCTCTCGGGGACAAGTCCTCTCTGCGTATATGTTCCCTGTAAAAATCCTTTGCCCCAGAAACCGCCTGAACTGATAGCCTTAAGTCCCTGTTCCTGCTGATATATGATATCCTCGTAATCCTCGGGATGAATCAGGGCTAAAAACCTGTCCTTCTGAAGCTGTTTTAAAACGAATTTCCACGCAATCGGAACCGCTCCGGCAACCGCGGCTGCACCGAGTCCGAAATAGCGCATCGGCAGTCCCGCGCAGAACATCATTACTATAAAAATGCACATGAATACAAGCGCGCTTCCCATATCTCCGCTGACAGCGACGAGTAAAACGGGAATAGCCCCGTGAATACAGAGCATCATAACGTTTTTTAACTTTCCTATTTCCTCCCTGACCTTGTCAAGATGCGCGGAAAATGTTATTATGAATCCGATTTTTACAAGCTCTGACGGTTGAAAGTACAGTCCCGTATTACCCAGTACTATCCATGTTTTAACGTCGCTTCGCGATTCGGGACCTACGCCGATCAACAATGTCAGCACCATAAGCCCGACGCACACGACCCCGACCAACGGCCACAATCGCAGGAAAATTTCGTAGTCTATCAGAGAAATAATCAGCGCCGCCGCAATTCCGACGCCGACCGCCATTATCATGGTTTTTGCGTCTCTTGAAATAAACGCGCCCTCTTTTACGGACGAATACGTCGCAGAGTAAACCATCAATACTCCGTAAACCGACGCTGTTATACAAAGAAGCGATAAAAAAATGTCCGTTTCCTTGATAAATGTTTTAATGTATGCTATAATCTGTTTCATAAAAGGTCTTTCCTTGTTTACGCGTAGAAAATTGACGCCCGCCTGCTGAAACGGCGGATATACATGCACAACAATTATATAATTTAGACGCGTATATTGCAAGTATTTGACGTATTAATTTTTTATAAAGGACTAATTGAGAGAATGAGAGAATTTATTACTTCCTCTCCCGACGAAACACGTGCGCTGGCGCATGATTTTGCATTAAAAATAAAAGGCGGAGAGGTTGTCGCCTTTAAAGGCGGTCTCGGCATGGGCAAGACCACGTTCGTCTCGGGAGCCGCATCCGCGCTCGGAGCCGGAGATCTCGTATCGAGTCCGACGTTCGCTATTGTAAACGACTACGGGGGAAAACCGCATATATACCATTTCGACATGTACAGGGTCGAGGATTGGGATTCCCTTTATTCCACAGGATTTTTCGATTACATGACGGATGAAAACGTGCTGTTTATAGAGTGGAGCGAAAATATAGAATCCGCCCTGCCCGAAAATACGATTTATATCACAATGGAAAAAACGGATTCCGAATCCGGGCGTAAAATAACTTTTGACGGGGGCGGGTATTAAATGAATATTCTTGCACTTGAGAGTTCCGCGGTCTCCGCTTCGGCGGCAATCGTCAGAGACGGTAAACTCTTATGTAATTTTTATTTAAATAACGGACTCACCCACTCCGTAACGCTTATGCCTCTTGTTACAAAGGCGCTTGAATATACTTCGCTCACGCTTGAGGATATCGGCATAATTTCGGCGGCGGTCGGTCCCGGTTCTTTTACGGGAATCCGAATAGGAGTCGCGGCAGCTAAGGGACTTGCACTGAAAAACGACATTCCCTGCATTCCGGTCTCGACTCTTGAGGGAATTGCCTATCCGCTCAAAGATTCCGACGCCCTCGCCTGCGCCGTCATGGACGCGAGATGTTCGCAGGTCTACAACGCGCTGTTCTCTTTTGAGGACGGAAAAATGACGAGACTTTGTCCCGACAGAGCAATATCACTCGAAGAACTTAAAAATGATATTGAAAAAATTTCGAAAAAGATTATACTTATAGGTGACGGGGCTGATATTTCATATAAATATCTGAAAGATTATCTCCCGAACGTATCAAAAGCGAGCGAACTCATTAAGTATCAGTCGGCGGCAGGTATCGCTCTGCGAGCTTACGATATTTATAATGAAACAGGCAAAACATGTTCTTCATTCGACTTTGCGCCGTCTTATTTAAGACTTTCGCAGGCTGAAAGAGAATTAAAAAAGAAAAAGGAGAAAAACGCATGAAAATAGCTATCGGCAGCGACCACGCGGGTTTTGAATTAAAAGAGGAAATCAGAAAGTACCTCGAGGATAAGGGTTACAAATATGTCGACTGCGGAGTTTACAACACGGATTCCGCCGATTATCCCGTTCAGGCAAAACTTACGTGCGATAAAATAATTTCCGGCGAGTGTGACAGAGGTATTCTCTGCTGCGGAACAGGTATCGGCATTTCAATCGCTGCCAATAAGGTCAAGGGCATACGCGCGGCGTGCTGTTCGGACTATTTCAGCGCAAAATATACAAGACTTCATAACGACGCCAACGTTTTATGTATGGGTAACAGAGTTATCGGCAAGGGCGAAGCGCTCGAGCTTGTCGAAGTATTTCTCAATACGGAATTTGAGGGAGGCAGACATCAGAGACGAGTCGACCTTATTACCGCGCTTGAGAACGAAAATCAATAAAACTATGGGAAATGCAGAACTTTCGGGTTCTGTCATTTCCTCGTTTTTATGTGTTAATAATTTTTTTGGAGGAATATTAAATGGGCAAAATTACAGTATTGGATCATCCGCTTATTCAGCATAAGCTTTCGATCCTCAGAAACAAGGACACGAGCACTTACGAATTCAGAACTCTTATAAGCGAAATCGCAATGCTTATGACATACGAGGCGACTAGAGACCTTCCCTTAACGGACGTTGAGATTGAAACTCCCGTCGCAAAAACAGTAACCAAGCACCTCTCGGGCAAGAAGCTCGCTATCGTCCCCATTCTCAGAGCCGGTCTCGGAATGGTTGACGGCGTTCTCACCATCATCCCCGCGGCGAGAGT
>DJEG01000015.1:14523-14930 GCA_002431305.1 Ruminococcaceae bacterium UBA5904
ACTTTACCGCGACCCCGAAACGCTTCAGCCCGTTGAATATTACTGCAAGCTCCCCGCCGACATCAGTGAGCGCGAAGTTTTCGTAGTTGACCCCATGTGCGCTACGGGCGGTTCGGCTATCGACGCTATCACTCAGATTAAAAAGAGAGGTCCCAAAACTATTAAGTTCATGTGCACCATCGCAGCTCCCGAGGGACTTAACGCTCTCGCAGCCGCTCATCCCGACGTAGATATCTACTGCGCGGCTCTTGATGAAAAACTCAACGAACACGGATATATCATCCCGGGGCTCGGTGACGCAGGCGACAGAATCTTCGGAACGAAATAATTAATTTCCGAAACTTCACAAAACGGAACCGCATTTATTTTCGGTTCCGTTTTTTATTTTAAACAAAATCAAAAAAAAA
>DJEG01000015.1:14970-15307 GCA_002431305.1 Ruminococcaceae bacterium UBA5904
AAAAAAAAACAATTTGCGATAAATTCGCATATTGACAAATACACAAAGTCGATATATAATAAATTCACATAAACACTGCAAATTGGGAGGAAAACGTGATGACCAGGAAAAAACGCATACTAGCATTACTAATCGCCGCCGCCGTTTTTTTTGTCATGATTTTTTCCGCTCTCTATATTGCGGCTGAATCAAATCATAATTGCATAGGTGAAAACTGCCCGATTTGCTGTCAAATCAATGCTTGCAGAAACACACTGAAAAACCTCTCTTCAGCTGTTTTTACCGCAGCGTTTGCGGCTGCGTTTACATATTTCCTGTGCAGGAGTATTTCTGCCTG
>DJEG01000059.1 GCA_002431305.1 Ruminococcaceae bacterium UBA5904
AAACATAACAAAATTTTAAAATAATATTTGACACTAATTCACATAACGAGTACAATATCTTTATTAAATACCGAACGGGAGGTATGAATTTGAAAACGCTTGCGATAATCGGAGGCGGAATATCGGGCTGTTCTGCGGCCATAGAATCCGCGCGTTATTTTAAAGGAAAAAATATAAAATACAATATCGTAATTTTCGAATCCCTCCCGTATGTGTGCAAAAAACTGCTCGTCACGGGCAACGGCCGGTGTAATATTTTAAACGAGGACGCTTCAGCCGAAAACTATCACGGTGACCCTGAATTCATAAAATCTGTTTTTTCCCTGTTCGGGACTAAAAAAAACAAAGAATTCTTAAAATCCATCGGTATTTTAACGCAAACAGAAGAAGCGGGCAGAATCTACCCGATGTCCGGCAGGGCTTCATCCGTACGGGACGCAGTAGAGAACGAACTCGAAAGGCTTAACATAAAAGTTATTTCCGGCGAAAAAATAGAATCGGTAAGAAAAAACGGCGGTTCATTTATTCTGAATAATAAATACACAGCCGACTGCCTTATTATAACGGGCGGAGGTATGTCATCCCCCGCGCACGGCTCGGACGGCTCATGCATTGATATTCTCTCTTCTCTCAGCTTTAAAATCAAAACTCCCGTACCCGCGCTCGTTCCGCTGATTTTCGAAAAATGCGATAAATCGTTAAAAGGCGTGCGCGCCATGGGAAGCGTGTCCGTTCTGATTAACGGAAAAACCGCGGACAAATCGTTCGGAGAACTCCAGTTTACAGACTACGGACTTTCGGGAATCCCGGCAATGGAGGTTTCAGCCTCTGCGTCCCGGCTTCTTAACAATAAAAACAGCTGTGTAACGGCAAGAATTTCACTTGTTCCTCAGCTTAATGAAAAACAGATAATTGATTTTATATTATCAAGAAAAAAAGCGAGCCCGGGGCTGTCTTCGGCAAGCGTACTCTGCGGATTCATGAATGAAAAACTCGCCGTTTCCAAACTTAAAAAGGCAAAAATACAGCCGTCGGCAAAAATCGAAACCGTCGGCAAAAACGATATAAAAAAACTCGCAGATATTATAAAGAACGAGGATTTTACAATAAAATCGACAGCGCCGTTTAACATGTCGCAGGTCACGTCGGGCGGAGTTGTTACGGACGAATTTTTTACCTCCATGCAGTCTAAAAAAATGCCGTCACTCTTTGCCGCCGGCGAGGTTCTCGACGTTGACGGCAAATGCGGAGGCTACAATCTTTCGTGGTGCATTTCGTCCGGCAGAACGGCAGGACTCGCAGCGGCAAAATACATAATCGGAGAAAGTAAACATGCTCAGAATAAATGAAATATCACTGCCCTTGGGCGAAAACACCGCGGTTTTAAAAAAGGAAGCCGCAAAAATCATAGGCGTATCACCCGATGAATTTACATCGTTTTCAATATCGAGAGAGTCTATAGATTCGAGAAAAAAGAACAATATAAAAATGATATACTCCGTAGACATCGAACTCGAATCGGGAGAAGAGGACATAGCCTCGGGATTTGAATTAAAAAAGGTTATGTACCGAAAAAAATACGAATATGTTATCCCCGAATGCAAACGCACTTCGGCTCTGCGCCCCGTTATCGCCGGATTCGGTCCCGCGGGGATGTTCTGCGGGCTTATTCTCGCACAGGCGGGTCTGCGTCCGATTATATTAGAGCGCGGAAACGACGTTGAAACGAGAACGAAGGATGTTAAATGCTTTTGGGCAAACAGACTTCTTAATACCGAGTCAAACGTCCAGTTCGGCGAGGGAGGCGCAGGCACGTTTTCCGACGGAAAACTCACGACGGGAATTAAGGACGGCAGAGTCAGAGAGGTTTTCAACAGACTTTACAACCACGGCGCACCCGAGGATATTCTATACTCGGCAAGACCGCACATAGGCACAGACAAACTCGGCGGGGTCGTTAAAAATATCCGCGAGGATATAATATCAATGGGCGGAGAAGTTCATTTCGGCTGTAAACTCACTAATATTATATATGCCAACGATTTTATTCACGGCGTTGAGTATACAACCGTCTCAGGTGAAGTAAAGGATATAGAAACGGACTGCCTTGTTCTGTGCATAGGTCACTCCGCACGCGATACCGTAAAAATGCTCTTTGACAGAGGCGTCAGAATGGAGCAGAAGGCTTTTTCGGTCGGAACGAGAATCGAACACCCTCAGGAACTTATTAACAAAGCGCAGTACGGCTCGGAGTGGAACAATCCTCTGCTCGGCGCCGCCGACTATAAGTTGTCGAATCATCCCTCGCACGGCAGGGGCGGATATACGTTCTGTATGTGCCCGGGGGGCACCGTCGTAGCCGCGTCAAGCGAGGAGGGCGGAATGGTCGTCAACGGTATGAGCGAGTACGCACGCGACGGAGAGAATGCAAATACCGCACTGCTCGTAGGACTCGAACCCGGTACGTTCGGAAGCGATGACCCGCTTGCCGGAATCGAACTTCAAAGAAAGATTGAACGCGCGGGATTCGTACAGGGCGGAGGCGACTACACCGCGCCCGCTCAGCTCGTAGGCGATTTTTTAAACGACAGAAAATCAACAAAACTCGGCGCCGTCAGACCGACATGCCCGACGGGAGTCGCGCTCGGCGATATACGAACCGTTCTTCCGGAATACGTCACAAAAACGATAGCCGAAGCAATTGTTGCTTTTGATAAAAAACTGAAAAATTACGCTCTGCCCGACGCAGTCCTGACTGCACCCGAAAGCAGAAGCTCGTCCCCCGTCAGAATACTGAGAGACGAATTCATGCAGACTAACATCCGCGGGCTCTACCCGTGCGGAGAGGGCGCGGGATATGCCGGAGGAATCGTCTCAGCAGCAGTCGACGGAATAAAGTGCGCCGAAGCCGTACTTAACGACGAAACATAAAAATACAAAATGTAATAAAAACCGCTCGCCGCCTAAAGTGCTGAGCGGTTTTATTATCGAAAAACAACAAAACGGACGGAGAACAATTACATTCTCCGTCCAAATTTATTATTAGATTTTAACTGTAAACTTAATAGTTTACATCCCACTTGGTCTGATACTCAAGACCGATACGGCAGTTGTCTACGGTTATAAACGCAACGCCCGCTTTAGTAAACTTCATGTATGAGGGGCAGTCAGTCTCAATGTGAGTGATTCTGCCGGAAGCCTTGTCAATGGTTGCGGTGATGTTTCCGCCTACGTAGTCGTTGGCAAGTCCCTCAAGTTTAACCATACTGCCGGCAGCAGCGGTAACCTCGGACTCATCAACAGTCGGAAGTATGCACGAAGTGTTGGTTCCGTCATCGGGAGCCTGGTCGGTCGAATTCATCTTGATAAATACGGTATATGTATCGCCGTTATCCGTGCATGTTGCCTCGCTTACCATATCTGCGGTGAGGTTCTGCGCGTTCTTTCCGGGGAATTTACTTGCCATATCTGCGCCGGAGTAATCTGTCTTTGTCGTGTCCTCTTTAAGGAACGAACCCATAAGTTTCTGCGCGATACCCGCAATCGTCGAGTTGTCGCCTATTTCAAGAACATTGTTATAGTTAAGAGTATTCGAATAAACCTGAGAAACGGATTTAGCCTCTGCAAGAGTCTTTGCGTGAGCCGACTTATAGTAAGCTACAACGCCTGCGGGAGTCGAAAGGTCTCCTGCGTCTGCGGGGGTGTCCTCAGCTGTACCGCCGGCAGTGTTTGAAGCAGGCTCTGCGCTGTTATTTGACGGAGTCGGGGTCGGGGTCGTATTAGCCGGAGTCGTGTTATTCGTATTAGGCGACGGACTCTGAGTAGGTGTCTCGGAAGAACTGCCGGAGCCTATCGAACCGGTGAGAATTCCGAAGAACGTATATCCGAGAATACCTGTAGTTCCGAGAACTGCTATAATAAGAATAATAGCAAGGAATCTCGTCCAGCGCGCACGGCGTTTCTCTACTTTAAGAGAATGAACCTTTGCTTCTTTTCTCAAAGCCTTAATCTCGGCTTTTTCCGCTTTTTTTTCGAGCTTTGCCTTCTTTTTGGGAGAAAGCTCCTTTTCGTTTTTCTGTTTCTTTTCTTTTTTCTTGCCCTTTTTACCTTTTACATCGGCGTCAGGCGCCGCGGTTTCGGCAAGTTCGGTTTTTGCTTCCTTATTGCCAAGCTCTAAATCAGCCATTGTACTAACCTCTTTCATAAAAAAATAAGTACTTGAGTCCATTTACCCTTATAATATACAACATCCGCGCTTAAAAAGTCAACAGATTATTAAAAAAATATTATTGTTAACAAATTCTATATAGTTTTATAGTGCAAATATTTTTTTACAGCCCGTTTTTTGCCTTTAAAGTATTGATTTTTTGCTTAAAACAGATATAATTGTTGTATAACCAATTCAATAATTCACAAAACGGAGGAGATTCCATGAAAAAATTAATTTCTGTTTTACTTGTTCTCACCATGCTCGTATCGTTCCCCGCCGTTATAGCTTACGCTGCGGACGGAGATTATCAGACGTATTATATTTCATATGAGGTTCAGAACAAGGGCTGTTACATTCAGCCTCTCGACGGATATGACCAGTACGTTGAGCCCGGTGCGGATTTTAAGTTCACAATTGAAGTTGAGCGCGACGCAGACGGTAACCCCAAGTATACAAATGCCATGGCTATCGTCGAGGCTAACCACAAAACTCTGACTCCCGACGAGCACGGCATTTACACTATAAGCGAGATAAATGAAGACACCAACATTCTCGTTTACCTTACGTTTGAGCAAAGTCAGGGCAATCTTGCCGCTTCGATTCTCGTAATGCTCAAGCAGATGTTCAAGGTTATCATTGAAGTTATCCGCAGTATCATTCTCGGAAACAAAACCTGATTAAACTTAAAACACAGAAAAACACAGGGACTGTAAATTCGTTTTTTTACAGTCCCCTTTTTATTAATTCTTTTTTTCCTTCTTAACTGCGGTATCCTCCTGGTTTCTGTAAACAACGAATTTGCAGAACAGGAATTCGGTTATCATATTGCAAAGCATCGTAACAACGAGAACTATGTAATCGATTCCGCCGACAGACGCGAATTTTGCAGTACAGTAATTTCCTATAACCGTTGACAGCGGAGTAAATACGAGATAATAGCCGAAAACTTTAAGCATGGCTATCGGAATGTTCGCCGCCGATTTGAACGTAAACTTTCTGTTTATCGTAAAGTTCCACAAAACGGAGAGTATCAGCGCGATGAGATACATCGGACCGTATTCATTCTCCATGATTTTTGCGAAAGTCTCGTGATTCGCCATAAGATTCTGAATGAAATCGGTTTTGACGATAACCTCGCTCATAAGCGTAAAACTGCCAAGCTGAATTATACCCGCAGAACATGAGAACAGCGCGAATTTAACAGCCTGCAAAGCGTTCTTTTTGCCCTGAGTTTTCTCTTCCGGCTTTTCAAGCCCGGTTTTTTCCTTAACCTCTGACATACAACCAACCCTTTTCATTTTATTAGTATAATTTTATCACATACATTTTCATTATTCAATAACAATACTGAAAAATCAGTCTATTCCCTTGTAGAGTTACAATTGATGTGA
>DJEG01000092.1 GCA_002431305.1 Ruminococcaceae bacterium UBA5904
CTCGACATTTCCGCACACTCTCGTATAGAAAAGCATGGGGTCGCTTATTTTATATGAATACACGCCCGAACAACGGATCGAAACGTCAATATCAAGTCCGATTTTAGAGTCAACGACTCTGAACGGAATGGGGTTGGGAGTACCGAATTTATTGTCGATAAGCTCTTTTGTATTAAAATAATAAACTCTCTGATCCTTAGCCGTATCTCCGCCGTATGTAAAACGCTTGCCTATCAGAGCGAACGTCTTTTTAAGACTGTCGCCGAACGAACCCGAGAAAATGGTCGGTTCGGAGGAAGTATCGTACGTGTATTCGCCGGGTTCCGCACAGAATTCAACGACCTTGCCCTGCTCGACGATCATCATGCACTGACCGTCGGCTACGGCTATACCGGAACCGTTTGAAATAATATTGTCGCTGCCCTTCGTGTTTGAAGAACGGCTCGTTGTTCTCTTCTGTCCTTTTGTGACAAGAACGTCCTTGTCCATGGAATCGCAATAGAAAAATTCTTTCCACTGATCGGCAAGTGTTCCGCCTAACGCGCCGATACCTGCTTTAATAAGACCCATAGTATATTCTCCCTGCTAAAATTTTTTTCAGAGGAGTTACGCATTATAACAAAACGCGGAGATAACCGCCTGTTTTATGCAAAACGCTCTGCTGACTTTAAATTAATAATATAATCGTTATTTATCGTAATTATCGAGAAAGCTTATCTTCTTTCCGCCCATTTTATATGATATAACCGCCTCGGTGTTGACGTTTTCAACGCTTTTGAATATACGCGCCTCGACCTCGGGATTCGTTTTTTTGAGCTGTTTTATAAGATTTTTCGCTTCTATTCTCTTTGAATGATTTTCTCCGTTACTGCAAGTCGTGCAAGTATCGGTAAATTTGCACGCGCACTGTATAAAATGCAGGTCGTTATAGTCGCGCCACGCCTTTATGTCGTCCTCTCTTATAAGATACATAGGACGTATAAGCTCCATGCCCTCGAAATTCTGAGAGTGAAGTTTGGGCATCATTGTCTGAATCTGCGCGCCGTATATCATGCTCATGAGTATCGTCTCGATAACGTCGTCGTAATGGTGACCGAGCGCGATTTTGTTACATCCCATCTGTCTTGCGTAGTCGTATAAATGTCCGCGTCTCATTCTCGCGCAGAGATAGCACGGCGATTTTTCAACATTATAAACGGAGTCAAAAATATCGGATTCGAATATCTGAATCGGGATATTGAGCTTCTTCGCGTTTTCCTCGATAACCTTTCTGTTAGCAGGGCTGTAACCCGGATCCATTACGAGGAATTTTACCTCGAACGGGAATTTATTATGTCTTTTAAGCTCCTGAAACAGCTTCGCGCACAGCATGGAATCCTTACCGCCCGAAATGCACACGGCTATACGGTCGCCCTCTTTTACAAGGTCGTATTCGTTAAGCGCCGCCGTAAAACGCTTCCATATCGTTTTTCTGAATTTGCGTTTTATGCTGTCCTCGGCTTTACGGCATATTTCGGCGTTGTCGTCTTTCGAAATTCTGTCGATAAGCCACGCGTTATACCCGCCCTTTAACGAGTAAACGTCGTAACCGTCCTCTCGTAATTCCTCGCACAAATCGAGCGTGATTTTACCGTGAGTACAGTATATAACGCTTTTTCTTTTGTCATTTTCGAGTTTGTCTCTGATATCGCAGATATCAACTCTGACACAACCCGGAATCGCGCCGTACTGAACGTCGTGCTCGCTTCTGATATCATAAATCGCCGTATCATCGCCGAGGCTATTAAATTCTTCAATCGTTATTTCAGTATTCATTATATTCCTCTGATATTTAACTTATCTTAATTATAAATTATAATCGGACTTTAGTCAAGAAGAAAGGAGCCGATGCTGTTATCGGCACCATAATATCATGGCAAAATATGTAATTGTGTTTTTTTCGTTATCGGTTTTCATACCTAACTTAACAGCCGTGTCCATGACGTTTATTCCGCACGCTTCTATCGGCATAACGGCTTTTTCGGGATATCTGCACGGCGAAAACGGGTATGTGCATTTAACGCATATATCGCACGCACCCCCGCCGAGCGCGGTTACTTTCAATCCGTCCGACATCATTTTATCCCTTATATTAATAAGCATATCACGGCTTTTTCCGCCGATTTGCAGCGCGAAATCAATATCCTCACTTGAATTTACATGTCCGGCAACAGAAAACAGCACTGCGCCGTCATACCGCTTCAGTTTCTCTTTAATATCGTCAAGACTCCCCGCCCCCGGAGGGCATGTCCAGCACGTTCCGTATTTTGAGCAGAGATTTTCTTCGCACCAACCGCGGGTACGTTCATCGAATATTATGCCGTCAAAATCAAAGAATCTCATGTCGGTTATTTCGTCCGAATTAAAATAATCTTTTATATCCATCAGAAATTGATAACCCCCAAATGCTCGAGCAGTATTTTTATACCTATTAATATAAGTATAACGCCTCCGGCGATTTCGGCCTTTGATTTGAATTTCAGTCCGAATACGCTTCCGATTTTAAGTCCCGCGGCGGAGAGTATGAACGTGGTAAGTCCGATAAACAAAACGGCGGCGGCTATATTAATATCGGGCAGAAGCGCGTACGTAATACCTACGGCAAGCGCGTCTATACTCGTCGCGACCGCAAGCAGAAGCATTGTTTTAAATGCAAACGAAGCGTTTACGTTCTCCTCCTCTTTCGAACATCCCTCTTTTATCATGTTCGCGCCGATAAGTCCGAGCAGAACGAACGCGACCCAGTGGTCAACGCTCGTTATGTATTTTTCAAAAGCCGAGCCGAGCAGATAGCCGAGCGTGGGCATTAACGCCTGAAATCCGCCGAACCACGCGCCGATTATAAAATAGTGCTTTACCTTGGGCTTGCCCGTCGAAAGTCCCTTGCATATCGCGACGGCAAATGCGTCCATTGAAAGAGCGGCCGCTGTAAGAAAAAGCTCCCAGATACTCATAATAAATCCTCCGAAAATAAAAAAAATCAGGCGACGCGCGCCCGATCTGATATCCCCCGGACGCAACGCTTATAACAAAAGAGAGCCTTTGATATACAAAGAGATCCTTTGCAAACGTCGAGTCTCGGCATTTAATTCAAGCCAGACGTAAAACCGTCAGCATGTTGACTTGAAACTTCACAATGAAGCTGTCTACTCCCTCAAACATATGGAATGTTAGTATAACATAACATTTTTACTGTGTCAACATTATGCAATATTTTTGCAACATTTATTAATATTTTTGAAACAAATATGTAATATTGACGCAAAATCGGACTACTCTAAAATATCGTTTTTCAGGATGATGTTTTGATTATTATAAAATGATAATATTTAGACATGATAAACGATTTATATACTTATAATATTGGAAATTTGTGCATATCGCGGAGGATTTAATATGGTTGACGTTAAAAATCAAAGCTGTTACGAATACTGGCTTGACTGTACCGACGAATACGGAGAGTATTACGTCATGCAGCATCTCGGAAAAAAGTATTATAAATCAAAAATGCTCAGCGACATTGACGCACTCGCGGCATATATGAAAATAGAACTTGGATTAAAGCCCGGCGACGTTTACACGGTATTCATGCCGACGACGGTTCAGAGCATATGCGCTTTTTACGCGCTTAACAAGATAGGCGTTATCGTAAACTTTGTACATCCCCTTCTGCCCCCCAACGTATTAAAAGAGACTATGACCGAAGTTCATTCAAAGGGCGTAATGGTTCTCGACCTGCTTATTAAAGACTATGCGGATGTTATAAACGAAATGAATGTTCCGTGTCTTGTCTGTCATTCGTCCGAATACGCGTCGCTTTTAAAGGGATTCGGATGTAAATTAGCAGAGGGCGCTGTCAAAAAGATATTCCCGAAAATAAAGAAACGCGACGAGTATTCGAAAGCCGTCAAGCGTTTTTCAAAAGCGAACGTTAAACCCTCATGTAACTGCGACGACATCGCCGTTTACTTAAACGGAGGCGGAACAACGGGCAAAAGCAAGACGATAAAACTTACGTCCAGGGCGATAAACGAGCTTGTGTGCAGCGTCTCAAAACTCGGCAGGATTCACCGTCCCGGACTCGAAGCTGAACCTATCGTTTTACCGCTGTTCCACTGCTTCGGACTGAGCGTTGCGGTACATATGGCGATGTGCAACGCGGGCAGGCTCATACCGATAATGCGTTTCGACGCTAAAATGTTCAACCGTCTCATGAGACAGAACACTGTCGTCGGATTCGTCGGAATCCCCGTCATGTTCAAAAAGATAATGAATGAAAAGCACTTTGATACAAAACACCTCAAAAATCTGCGCGTTGTTTACTGCGGAGGCGACGACGCGCCCCAGTCGCTTATCGATGAATTCAATTCATATCTTGAAAAATACGACGCCGAAGGCAGACTCTATCAGGGTTACGGACTTACCGAGGTCGGCTCCGTATGCTGTACAAATTCTAATGAAAATCATAAACCGGACACCATAGGACTTCCGCTCGAAAATGTCAATATGCAGATATGGAACGAGGAGCATAACGAAGTTCCGAACGGCGTTATAGGCGAAATCGTAATCTCGGGACCGACGATAATGAGCGGTTACTACACAGAGGACGGAACCGACGGCGCGGGACTTTATACCGATTCGGACGGCGTGAAATGGGTCATGAGCGGCGACCTCGGATTCAAGGATGACGACGGTTACTTCCACTTCTCCGGACGTAAAAAGAGAGTTATAATTATTTCAGGCTATAACGTCTACCCGAGCGATATCGAAAAGAAAACGCAGGAACTCGATTTCGTCAAGGAAGCGTGCTGTGTAAAGGGTTATAAAGATTCCAAACAGATTATCAGAATGTTCGTCTCGTTCTCAAACAACGGAAACGAAGAAGAATATAAGAAACAGATTATCGACATGATAGAGAAGAATTTTTCGAAGTTCTCCGTCCCGCGTGAGATTGTAACGCTTTCGTCCCTTCCGCAGACA
>DJEG01000116.1:0-10497 GCA_002431305.1 Ruminococcaceae bacterium UBA5904
AGCGATTTACATCAAACTTACATTATTTGATGCAAAATTAAGTGCAAGCAAGAAAAATCGCATAATCAGTACAATGAGTGGGCAATTCCAATCGGGAGTTGCCCATTTTCTAGAATGATGGAAAAATAAGTCAAGAGGCTGTTTAACAATTTGTGTTGCTTTGAGTGCGAAAATATATGGAAGAATTGTTTGTATATTCATTGTTATATGATGTTGGGTATGAAAAAGTTAATGAATACGAAGAAACGCTTAATCGCCTTTTACTTAATAATCCCGAAGATAGAAATTTACTTGATTTAGAAGGAATTTCTTTTAAAATGCCATATTCCGATTATGTCACTTAATAAATAATTTATGACGATAACGGTATTTTGAATATAAATCTGATTGATTTTCTTCTTGAGGAGAGTTCTCTTATGAAAAACAGCAATATTAAATTAAAAATAAACGAACGCACGCTTGATTATGAGGTCGTACATACCGGTTTTTCATGGGTAAGCGACGGCAGACGGCCTTATATTATAATCAGAAAGAAAATCGGCAAGAAATATATAAGCACAGTAAGGCTTCTTTCGACAGCTGTTAAAAAGAAATTCGAATACGCGGACGGCAAAATAACCGCAAGACTTTCCGATTATTATGCATTCGGAAAGAAACTTGATTTTACACTTCTTTTGACGGCCGAAGTAACGGATTCTGATTCCGTTCGTTTTTCAATAAAAGCCGAAAACGAAACGGGTTACGATATACAGGCGGTTTATTTTCCTGCGCCGTTTAATTCTAAAATCGGAGGAAAATATGCGTCATATCACGTCGACGCTATGAGACAGGGATTTATTCTGCCCGACGGGTATAAGGATAATTTTGTTTCGACATTTTCGTATGCCAAATATCCGCGAAAAATAAACACCGGCGAGTGCTATATGCCCGTGTGGGGGAGAGTCTGCGACGGACATTGTTTTTCGGCAATAGTCGAGACTCCGTTTGACGCGTGTATGTATTCATCGTTCGGCAGGCGTTCCTCTTTCGTAAATTCGGTTCATTGGATGTCGTCGCTCGGAAAACTCTCGTACGAAAGAAAGATATTATTCATATTCCATGATGACGGCGACTACAATACGATTGCAAAGGATTATAGAAAATACCTTATTGAAAAAGACGAATTCGTTTCAATCGACGACAAAATAAAAAAGAATAAGAATATAGAAAAACTTATCGGCTGCGCGGTTCTTCATCATAAAATTTATACGAAGATAAATGAAAAATCGAAATTCTACGATAAAAACGGAACGAACGAGATTTTGTACTCGACGTTTTACGAGAGAGCCGAACAGCTTAAAAAGATAAAAGAAGCGGGGCTTGACAAGCTGTACATTCACACCGACGGCTGGGGTAAAAACGGCTACGACAACGACCATCCGTACATTCTGCCCCCGTGCGAATCGGCGGGCGGTTACGACGGCATGAAGAAAATGTCCGAAACGTGCAGACAACTCGGGTATATTTTTGCGCTTCACGACCAGTACAGGGATTATTACTATTCCTCGCCCGTATTCGATATGAATAAGGCTGTTATGAGAATTGATTCGACTCATCCGTACTGCTCAATTTGGGACGGCGGAGAGCATACGTTTTTGTGCGCGTCGCAGGCGTTGGAATTTGTAAAACGGACGTATTCTGAATTAGAGGAACACGGCGTTGACGTTCAGGGCGCGTATCTTGACGTATTTTCCGTCATGAACGGCGACGAGTGTTTTAATCCCGAACACAAAATAACGAGAGAGCAGAGTATCGCTTACCGTGCGGAGTGCTTCGATTATCTTAACGATAAGGGGTTTATAATGTCATCTGAGGAGCCTGCGATGCAGCTTCTTAATCATATCGCGCTCGTTCATCACGGTCCGTTTTCGTTACGTCCGCAGGTCAACGGTCAGGCGATAGGTATTCCGATTCCGCTTGCGAGTCTCGTATATCACGACTGTATCATGATTCCGTGGAATTGGTACGGAAACTGGGGTATTCCTAAGGATGACAACGGCGATTTGTACTGTGCGCTGTATGCGGGTATGCCGTATTTTCACCCGTTTGGAACGGCCGTAAGTAAAATAGGAACGGACGAGAGAACGGGCGACGGTGAGCTTCTTAACGAAACGGAGCTTAAAAAGGAAATCGAACGCATAAAACCGCTCGCCGAGCTTCAGGCAAAGCTTTATAATAAGGAAATGGTTAAGCACGAATTTTTAGGTTCGTACCGCCGTCAGCGGGTAACGTATTCCGACTCGACCGTAGTAACGATTGACCTTGATAAGGATACGTACAAAATTGAGGGATAGATATGAAATTTGTCAGATTAACGGACGTAAACGATCCGATGTATTCGCAGGCTTTGAATTTATATAAAAACAGCTTTCCGTATCATGAACTGCGGGAGGATGATTCGCAGTTTCGCATTATGAAAAACGACGAATATCACTTCTGCCTGATTTATGACGGGGACGAATTAATCGGAGATTTATTCTACTGGGAAACAGATGATTTTATCTACGTCGAGCATTTTTGTATATCGGAAGAAAAACGCAATAAAAATTACGGACGGCGCACGCTCGAGTCATTCGGCGCGGGTAAGACCGTAATACTCGAAATTGACCCGCCGGAGGACGATATTTCGATAAGACGAAAAGGGTTTTATGAACGCTGCGGATTTAAAATAAATGAATTCAATCATGTTCATCCGCCGTATCACAACAGCTGTAAACCTCACGCTCTTAAAATAATGACGCGTCCCGAAACGATTGATGAAAATATATACGATGAATTCAATTCATACCTTTCGGATGTAGTTATGAAAGATGTGTATACCTATTATGCTTGAAAAAAGACTTAAATAACAAAAATCATACAGCGCAGCACGTTTTTTTGTTTATTATAATGAATTATTCTCCGCTGTTTTATATAATGAAAATGTAAAATATATAAAAAGGAAAAATTCTTATGAAAAAATGCATCGTTCCTGTTATAGTTATGATTTTGTCCGCCGCAGTCGGATTCTTTGCCGGCGCGTTAATGGGTTACGGCACCGCTGATTCGGCGATCGGCATTGCAATTTTTTTTTGCGGTGATTGCGGGCTTTGCATGCGTTATTTACACGCTGAAATCAAACGACAGTAAAAACAATTCTGATTCGGATTGATAAACTTATTTGAAAACAGATAAAAACCGAGGATGTCGATTTTGATAAAAAATTGCGCGGTGAAACGATAGTAAATCGATATTAAATAACCAATATTCTTAATTTTGACCTTCACGTTGTCAGGATTTTATTATGACGGCGCGGAGGTTATTTTCATAACGTTAAAATATATAATACTATTGAGTTTTGAAAAAACGCGTGGTATAATTTAAACACTGGTTCAATTTTTTATATGTTGAATGAAAAGGAGATCGAAAAATGGAAAGGTATTTTCAGCCGGAAATCGAAACGGCGCCGCGCGAGAAAATTCTCGAAATTCAGAACGAGAAAATTGTCAAGCAGGTTCGCCATGTTTATGAAAATGTTAAATATTACAGAGACCTTATGGACGCTAAGGGCGTTACTCCCGACGATATCAAGGGCGTAGACGATATAAAAAAACTCCCGTTTCTCTCAAAAGCCGACCTTCGCGAGGCTTATCCTTACGGATTGCTCGGAACGGATTTAAAAGACTGCGTCAGAATTCACTCGACATCGGGTACCACGGGCAAGAGAGTCGTAGCATTTTACACTCAGCACGATATTGACCTCTGGGAGGACTGCTGTGCGAGAGCGATAGTTGCAGCGGGCGGGACTGACGAGGATGTTTGTCAGGTTTGCTACGGTTACGGACTTTTTACCGGAGGCGCGGGTCTTAACGGCGGTTCTCATAAGGTAGGCTGTCTTACTCTTCCCATGTCGTCGGGCAATACCGACAGACAGATCCAGTTTATGATGGATCTTAATTCGACTATCCTTTGCTGTACGCCGTCATACGCCGCATATATAGGCGAGACGCTTGCGGAGAAGGGATATAAGCCCGAGGATAATAAGCTCAAAGCCGGTATTTTCGGCGCGGAGCCCTGGACGGAGGAAATGAGACGCGAGATTGAAAAAAGTCTCGGTATCAAAGCGTACGATATTTACGGACTTACCGAAACGAGCGGTCCGGGCGTTGCATTCGAATGTTCGGAGCAGACGGGCATGCATATAAACGAGGATCACTTCTACGCGGAGATTATCGACCCCGAAACGGGCGAGGTTCTTCCCGACGGCGAAAAGGGTGAGCTTGTATTTACTTCTCTTGATAAAGAGGCGTTCCCGCTTCTTCGTTACAGAACGAGAGACATCTGCGTACTTTCACGTAAAAAATGCTCCTGCGGAAGAACGCACGTTAAGATGTGCAAGCCCATGGGCAGAAGCGACGATATGATGATTATAAGAGGCGTTAACGTATTCCCGAGCCAGATAGAGACCGTTCTCCTCAACGAGGGATATTCGCCCAACTATCAGATAGTCGTTGACAGAGCGGACAACAGCGATACGCTCGACATTTATGTAGAGCTTACTCCCGAGCAGTTCTCCGATAAGGTCGGCGAAACGCAGGAGAGAGAAAAGGCTCTTGCAGGCGCAATGCGTACGATGCTCGGCATAGGACCCAAGATGCACCTTGTTGCTCCCAAGTCCGTAACGAGAAGCGAGGGCAAAGCCGTCAGAGTTATAGATAAACGTAAGCTTCACGACTGATAAGGAGGTCACACCTATGGCAATCAAGCAGTTATCCGTATTTGTTGAAAACAAACCCGGCAAGTTATACGATATTTTTAAGAAGATATCGGACGCGGGCATAAACATGCGCGCCATGAGCGTTGCCGACACCAAGGATTTCGGTGTTTTGAGACTTATCGTTTCCGATAACGCGAAAGCGAAAGAGGCGTTCGGCGAGGATACCATAGTAGCCGATACCGACGTTATCGCTGTTGAAATGGGCGATACGGCGGGCGCGCTGTGCAAGGTTATCGAAGCCCTCGGCGAAAAGGGTATCAATATAGAATATGCGTACGCGTTCACCGCATCCAAGGAGATCGGCGCGTATACCGTATTGAGAGTCGACCATGTACCCGACGCGGAGAAAATCCTTAAAGATAAGGGATTCGCCCTCCTCGACCAGGCGGATATCGACAGACTTTAATTTGAAATTAATGAGATAAAATCGACCTCGGAGCTGACAGTTCCGAGGTCGGTTTTTATGTATATGATTTATATTATATTTTTTCTTTTTAATTCTCTGTATGTTTCCGCGGCGGGTAAGCCTACGACGTTGAAATAATCGCCGTCGATTTTTTTAACGAGAACGCATCCTTTGCCCTGTATGCCGTACGCGCCCGCCTTGTCCATGGGCTCGCCGGTCGCGATATAAGAATTTATCTCGTCGTCCGTCAGTTCATAAAACGTTACTTTTGTTTCCTCATAAAACGATACCGTTTCACCTGCGGTCATTATCGTAACGCCCGTAAAAACGCTGTGCGTTTTGCCCGAGAGCATTTTGAGCATATTAAAAGCGTCGTTTTCGTCTTTCGGCTTGCCGAGGATTTTTCCGTCGGAAGCCACAACCGTATCCGAGCCGATAACCGCGCAGTCCGGGTGGCGGACAAACACGTCGTGCGCCTTTATTTTAGATAAATATTCGACAGCTTGCGCGGGCGTGAGGGAAGCGGGGAGCGTTTCGTCAGCGTTTGACGGGATAACGTCGAATTTTATGCCTATGTTATTTAAAAGTTCTTTTCTTCTCGGTGAACCCGAGGCTAAAATAATCTTCATTTTCTCGCCTTTTCGTAAATTTCTTCCGCCGTTTTACTGTCTTTCGCTATTTGAATTTTTAATTCGTCAAGCGATGAAAATTTAATTTCGGGGCGGATGAATTTAAGCAGTTCTATTTTGATTTTTTTATAATACAAATCCCCGCTGAAGCCGATTATATTTGTTTCGCTTCTCGGTTTTTTATGTTCGAGAGTCGGGCGGATTCCTATGTCCGTGACCGCGGGGTAGGGTTTATTCTCGACATAAGCCGTTGACGCGTATACTCCGAATTTCGGAATGGCGAAATTGTCGGGGAAAAATTGATTTATGGTCGGGAATCCAAGCGTTCTGCCTATTCTGTCGCCCGATTCGACCGTGAATACATAGTAAAAATTGTGTCCGAGCATATTTCTCGCCGATATCATATCGCCGTCGGATATCGCTTTTCTGATTCTCGTCGAGCTGACGGGACTGCCGAGATAATCGACCTCATCGGTTATAATAAGTTTTATGTTTCTGTCACGGCACAGTTTTTTAAGAATTTCGGGGTTGCCGGACGAATTTTTGCCGAATCTGAAATTGAATCCGCATGATACCGCGCCCGCATTGAGCATGCCGACGAGTATAGTGTCGATAAATTCTTCGGGAGTCATGTTCATTATGCTTTTAAACGAAACAGTCACGGGGACAGCGTTCAGAGTTTTTATCTCGTTTTCAAGTTCTTCCCTCGTCGTTATCGCTTCGGGCGGGGCGTTTTTGATAGCCGACAGCGGATGTTCGTCAAAAAGAAGAACGACCGGAACGAGTCCGCGGTCAGCCTCTCCCGCGGCGTTCATTACGACCGCCCTGTGTCCTATATGCAGTCCGTCGAAGCTTCCGAGCGCGACGGATGTTTTTTTATCGAAAATTCTTTCAAACATCGCCTGTGTTCCTTTATGAAGAATATATCAATCGCCGACTAACAGTCTTTTTATTCTCAAAAACGGCTCGTCCGCGCGTTTTTCGCCGAGTCCTAAAAATTTATGCTCGGGCGAATAAACCCTGTACAGCGCGGGGGAGAGTTCTTTTTTCAGTCTCCCCGTATCAAGCTCACCGCCGTTTGAAAATCGTTTTGCCTGCGCTTCGCTTACCGTAACGCTGTCGTAAGAATCAAGAGCCTTGTCCGTCGGAATTATAAAATCGTTTAAGTTTCCCGACTGTTTTGCCTGTCTTAATTCGTCGAGCGTATGCGCGTTATCTATCGAAAATCCGTTTGAAAACGTCCGTCTTAAATCGGTCATGACCGCTCCGCAGCCGAGTTTTTCGCCGATATCGGAGATTAGAGAGCGTATGTACGTACCCTCCGAGCAGTCGACGTCGATTGTGTAAACGCCGTTTTCAAATGAAATAAATTCGAGTTTTTTTATTGTAACAATTCGTTTTTCGCGTTCGATTTCGACGCCCTGACGAGCGAGTTCGTAAAGCCGAACGCCGTTTTTTTTGATTGCCGAATACATCGGGGGAAGCTGTTCGATTTCGCCCTTAAAACAATCGAATATATTTATAACTTCGTCTTTATCGGGAATTATATCGCATGTCGTCAGCGTTTTGCCCGTGATGTCGAGCGTGTCCGTAGTCTCGCCGAGTCTGAACGAAGCCGTGTACGATTTTTCATGACAGGGGAGAAGCTCTATAAACCTTGCCGAACCGCCGAGCGCGACGGGAAGAACGCCCATAGCCATGGGGTCGAGCGTGCCTGTGTGACCTGTTTTCTTTATACCCAGAATACCCCTTACGACGGCGTTGGCTTTGAAAGAGGTCAAGTCCTTTTCCTTGTCAAGAATTATAAATCCGTTCATAGCTCTCCGATTTCTTTAAGCTCGCTTTCGGCGCATTTCAGCACGGCTTTCAGCGCGTCGTTTAATTTACCCTCGAACGAACAGCCCGCCGCCAGCTTGTGTCCGCCGCCGCCGAGCATGCCCGCAATAGCCGAAGCGTCCGCGGGGGGATTCGTTCTGACGGAAATTCTGAACGTACCCTTTACTTTTTCTTTCATGGTAACGCCTATTAAAACGCCCTCGATCTGACGTGGGAGCGAGGCGAGCGCGGAGGTGTCCGAATCGTCGGCTCCGCTTTTTAAAAACATATCGTAAGTAATAGGCAGTACGGCGCACTTGCCCGAAAAATATGTGTTCATGGACGATATCGCCATTTGTTCGAGTTTTGCGTACTCTTTTGACTTCGTTTCAAACTGGAGCCTGTTAACGTCCGCGTTATTTACTCCGAGGTCGATAAGCGCGGCCGCGGTTCTGAGCGTTTTGGACGTTGTGTTGCCGAATCTGAAACAGCCCGTGTCGGTCGAGATTCCGACGTATAAGCACTCCGCGATATCCTTGTCGATTTCGATATCCATATATTTTAAAATATCGTAAATCGCTTCGCACGCGCCCGCCGCCTTTTCGTCAAGATAAGTATTTTCGGCGTAGAGAACGTTTGAAAAATGGTGGTCTATGCAGAGGTCTATTTTTGAATTTTTGGTAACCGACGTGTTCGCAACGCCGAGAATATTATTGTCCGCGGTGTCGACTGCGACGACGTATTTATAATCAAAATCGCCTGTCGGAACGTCAGTAAGAAGATAGGAAAGCTTATTCGAAACACGTTCGATTGAAACTTTAGCGTTCTTTCCGAGCTTTAACATTGCTCTGCAAATCGCGCACGCGCTGCCCACGGCATCCCCGTCGGGATTTTCGTGGGCAAGTATGAGCACGTCGTCCATGCTTTTTAATAAATTCGATACGGCGTCAATTGTTATCTTCATGCTTAACATCCTTTTTAGCCATATCGTATTTTCTGAAAAGTTCGATACCCTCTCTGACCGAGTCGTCGGCTATGAATTTAAGCTCGGGAGACTTTCTCAGATGAAGTCTCGAACATATTTCACGGCGGATAAGTCCCTGTGCGTGTTCGAGTCCCTTGACGGCTTCCTTTGCGGTTGCTATCGAGTCGAACGCGCTTATATAAACCTTTCCGAACGATAGGTCATTCGCAAGCTCAACTCTGACAACCGTCAGCATTTTACCCGCGACTCTGGGGTCCTTGAGTTCTCTTATGACCGCCGTGATTTCGCGTTTGATATCCTCGGCGGTGCGGTCGTTTTTATAAACCGACATATATATACATCCTTTTACAGATTAAAATTATTTATCCTTATACTCCTCGATGATGTAAGCCTCGAGAATGTCGCCCTCTTTGATATCGTTGAACTTGTTAAGTCCGATACCGCATTCGTAGCCAGAAGCGACTTCCTTAACGTCTTCCTTGAATCGTTTGAGCGAAGCTATTTCGTCCTCGGCGACAACTATACCGTCGCGTACGACTCTGATTTTTGCGTTTCTCGAAACTTTGCCCGAGAGAACGTAACCGCCGGCGATGGTTCCGACGCTCGAAAGTTTGAATACGTTTCTGACTTCGATTCGTCCGAGGTCAACGTCTCTGAACTTGGGAGCAAGCATACCCTTGATAGCCGATTCAACATCTTCAATGCAGTCGTAGATGACTCTGTACATACGCATCTCAATGTGGTCTCTCTCGGCGTTTGCCTGTGCTACTGGGTCGGGACGGACATGGAATCCTACAATGATAGCGTCAGAAGCCTGAGCAAGCATAACGTCTGATTCGTTTATTGCGCCGACTCCGCCGTGGATAACGCTTACCTTTACTTCGCTGTTCGAAAGTTTTTCGAGACTCTGTTTAACAGCCTCTACCGAACCCTGAACGTCTGCTTTTACGATTATATTAAGAGTTTTTAGCTCGCCCGCCTCGATGGTGGAGAACAGGTTGTCGAGAGTAACTCTCTGAACCGCATTGAACTGCGCTTCTTTTGCCGACTGCTTTCTCTGCTCGACGAGCTCTCTTGCAAGTTTTTCGTCGGAAACAGCGTCGAATATATCGCCCGCCTGCGGAGCCTCTGCAAGACCCGCTATTTCAACGGGAACCGAGGGACCTGCTTCCTTAACTTTTTTGCCCTTGTAGTCGGTCATAACTCTGACTCTGCCGACGGCAGTACCCGCGACGATAATATCGCCTGCGTGAAGCGTACCGTTCTGAACGAGAAGCGTTGCGATAGGTCCTCTGCCCTTGTCGAGTCTTGCTTCGATAACGATACCCTTTGCGGCTCTGTTCGGGTTTGCCTTGAGCTCCTTCATCTCAGCTACGAGAAGTATGGATTCGAGAAGCTGATCTATACCCATATGGGTCTTTGCCGAAACGGGAACGCAGATAATGTCTCCGCCCCATTCCTCGGGAACAAGCTCATACTCGGTTAGCTGCTGAAGAATTCTGTCCGTTGTAACTCCGGGCTTATCCATTTTATTTATAGCGACGATAACTGAAACGCCCGCGGCTTTCGCATGGTGAATAGCCTCGATAGTCTGAGGCATGATACCGTCGTCCGCCGCGACAACGAGAACGGCGATATCCGTAGCCATTGCGCCTCTCGCTCTCATTGAGGTGAACGCCTCGTGTCCGGGAGTGTCAAGGAATGTAATGGGCGAACCGTTTACGTTTACTCTGTACGCGCCGATATGCTGGGTGATTCCGCCCGCCTCGGTAGCGGTAACGTCTGTGTGTCTTATTGCGTCGAGGATAGAAGTCTTACCGTGGTCGACGTGTCCCATAACGCATACGACGGGGCTTCTCGGTTCGAG
>DJEG01000116.1:10554-11220 GCA_002431305.1 Ruminococcaceae bacterium UBA5904
TTTTCGTCCGCGTCGACAGAGTCGTCGATAATTTTTTCCTCAATGGTGACAACGACTTCCTTTTCGACCTTTGCGCCGAGCTCAGTTGCTACGATCTCCGCCGTGTCGTAATCTATAACTTCGTTTATTGAAGCCATGATTCCGTAGGCGAAAAGTTTCTTAATAACTTCGGAAGCCGTTACTTTTAATTTAAGAGCGAGGTCGCCGACTGTGATTTCGTCGGGAACCTGAATTGTGATGTGCTTCTTTGCTCTTTCTTCCGCAATACGCGCAAGACGCTCAGCCTCGGTCTCTTTTCTGCCCGAACGCATGCCCTGCTTTCTGTACTGTTTTGACTTCTGATTTATTTTCTGTTTCTTTGAGGTCTGATTGTCTTTGAGACGAGCCGATTCGGGAGCGATATTTTCGTATTTCTCGTTATATTTATCGAGTTCTACGTTACTGCTTCTCGTGTCGACGGTTCTAACGTCGCCCTTTGTTCTCGATTGCATGGGCTTGTCGGCTTTTTTGTCGGCGCGCTTTTCGAAAGGCTTCGATTTTTCCGCGTTCTGAGTCTGCGGTTTTGCCTTTTTATCGTCAGCTTTTTTATCCGCGGGCTTTTTCTCGTCTTTTTTGCCATCGGCTTTTTCCTGAGCGGGTACAGTTTCCTTTGCCTTTTCTTTCTTT
>DJEG01000116.1:11261-12816 GCA_002431305.1 Ruminococcaceae bacterium UBA5904
TTCTTTACGGAGACGGGAGCCTGAGCCGTTACCTTAAAATATTCGTCGAAACTCTCGACCTGATTGTCGTTCGTTATTTTTTCGAATATAATATCAAGTTCGTCGTTTGTAAGCGCGGTCTGCGCCTTTTTCGGTTTTTCGGAAATAGGATTGAGAGTATCGATAATTTCGTTACTCTTTATGTTAAAATCTTTTGCGACATCGCAAACTTTATACTTTACGGGGTTAATTGCCATGTTTCATGCCCTCCTCATATTTTTTGATAACTGCGGACGCAAAGTTTTTGTCCGTTACGGCGAGAATTCCGGCTCGTTTGCCGATACCTGCGCCGATATCGTCTGTTGAACGGTCGGTTCTGACGACGTTTATTTTATTAGATAAATTTCTGATTTCCTTTTCGAGTCTCTGAGACGCGTCCGAGGACAGAAGAACAAGTTCAGCCTTCGAACTTCTGACCGCATCCTTTACCGCGTCGTGTCCGATTTTCAGAGCGTTCGCTCTTCGGCAGAGACCTAAAAATGATAAAAACGGGTCTGTCAAATTCCGTTCAACTCCGATTCAAGTTTATCGTAAATTTCATCGGGTACCGAGGTTTCAAACGAGCGGTTGAGTTTTCTGCCCTTTTTAACGAGAGCAAAGCACTCGGGATTTTTGCATATATACGCGCCTCTGCCCGACTTTTTGCCCGTAACGTCGAGGTCGAATTCGCCCTCGGGCGAGCGCACGATGCGAATAAGCTCTTTTTTCGGCTTCATTTCATTACAGCCGATGCATTTGCGCATGGGAATCTTTTTCTGCTGCATTTGATTACCTCCCCGATGATTTGATTAAAGTGAAATGGGTTTATAGAAACCGCTTTCGGGCTTTATGTCGATTTTCCAGCCCGTGAGCTTTGCGGCAAGTCTTGCGTTCTGACCCTTGTTGCCTATGGCGAGCGAAAGCTGAGTGTCGGGAACCGTAACCTGGCACGATTTGCCCGACTCGCTTAAAATGTCGACGCTGAGAATCTTAGCGGGAGCGAGCGCCGCGCCTACGAATTCGGCGGGATCCTCCGAGTATTTTACGATGTCTATCTTTTCTCCGCCGAGCATGCTTACAATGTTGTTGACTCTTGCGCCGCGAGGACCTATGCATGCGCCTACGGGGTCGATGTCGGGATCCTTTGAGTAAACGGCGATCTTTGTTCTCGAACCTGCCTCTCTCGAAACGGATTTAATTTCGATGATTCCGTCGTAAATCTCGGGAACTTCCGACTCGAACAGTCTTTTTACAAGTCCGGGATGCGTTCTTGAAATCATAGCCTTGGGGCCTTTTTCCGTATCCTTAACGTCTACAATGTAAACCTTGCATAAATCGCCCGGTTCGAATGTTTCGCCCGGAATCTGTTCATTCTTCGGAAGAATCGCTTCAGCCTTTCCGATTTCGAGCGTAAGGCTTCCCGTTTTCGGGTCGGTGCCGGTAACTTTTGCGGTTACAAGCTCCTGATTCTTGCTCTGGAACTCCTCGAGTACCTGTCCGTGCTCAATCTCTCTTATACCCTGACGGATAACGTGCT
>DJEG01000116.1:12876-13431 GCA_002431305.1 Ruminococcaceae bacterium UBA5904
GTCTATTTCGAGCGGAATAATAATAACGTCGCCCGCAACCGCGCCGGGTTTGTACTCCTGAGCTTCCTCAACGGTAAGCTCGGTGTCCCAGTTGTCGAGTTCCTCGACGACATTCTTTCTCATGTAAAGGTCGACCGTCTGTTTTACGGGGTCGATGTCGCAGTAAATGCCCTCTTTTGTGTCATAGTTATGACGAGCGGCTACGACGATTGCGTTCGCTATTTTTTCGTAGAGACGCGCGGCGGAAATGTTCTTCTCTTTTGTAAGAGCGTTGACCGCGTCGAAAAATTCTTTATTCATTTTCCTGTCAGTCCTTTCGGTAATTCTGTTTATCAATCAAAACCCTTGAAATCGTCGAGGCGAACCCACGAAGTTTCCTTTTTATCGACGGTTATGCAGTTGCCGTCTTCTTCTCTGAGGGTTATTTTTCCGTCCTCGTATTTTTCGAGAACGCCGGAAAATTCGCGTCTGCCGTCGACGGCGCGGGGAAGTCTGAGTTTTATATCAGAGCCTATGTAACGTATAAAATGCTCGTCTCTTATAAGGTCGCGTTCG
>DJEG01000116.1:13472-15480 GCA_002431305.1 Ruminococcaceae bacterium UBA5904
GTCGCGTTCGATTCCGGGAGACGAGACCTGCAGAGAATAGCTCTGCTCTATCGGGTCGAGAGTGTCGAGCGGTTCGTCAAGCGCATGCGACATGTTCACGCAGTCGTCCATGCACACTCCGCCGTCCTTGTCGATGAAAATTCTTAAGTACCAGTTCGCGCCCTCTTTCTGAAAACGGACATCCCAAAGTATCAGCCCGAGATTTTCCGCTATCGGGGCGGCAATGTCCCAAATGACGGAAACCGTATTTTTTTTTGCGGACAAATCAAATCCTCCTTAAACAAAACAAAAGAGCGGGTCACCCCACTCAAAAGTCAAATCCTAACGTTTACCGTATGTATTATAGCATATATAATCATATATTGCAAGCGTTATTTTCGAAAATTTATAATACTATTGCATATTGACGAAGAGTAAATAATTATCGGTTGAGTTTTTTTTAATTATGCTGTATAATAACTTTGAATTGCAGATTTTACACGGAAAGGCGTCTTATATATGAGAGACGATTCGTTTACATATTTTATATGCCTTACAGGAAGCATGTTTATTTCCGCCGTTAAGAAGACGGGCGGGTTCTTTAAACGCACGGTTTTCCGCTCTGTTAAAAAGGTTTTTATAATGATATACGGCGTGCTGAAATCCGTCGTTATGTATGTTGTAAGAAAAATAAAGGCGGGTGTAACAGACATTTCGCGTCTGTTCTCCGAAATGAAAAGTGTAAAAAAACGCCGTAAGGCGGGCGAAAACATAAGTTACACAGACTGCTTTACCGCGCTTAAGAAAAAGCACGGCGCTCTGCTTCGCTATGTCGGAAACTGCGCTGTCGTCGCCGTCGTTATTATTGCCATGCTTACGGCTCTGCTCAACGCCGACATGCTCTGTTTTGCGCTGAAAGTTACGGTAAACGGCGAGACAGCAGGGTACATAACGGACGAGAGCGTTTACCTGTCGGCAAAGGCGAGAGCGGACGAGCGTATGTCGTACGCGGACGAAAAAGCAGGTGACGGAGAGTACAAAGTCGCGGTTGTTCCGGTAACGTATCTCAGCAGTGAGTCCGTAATATATTCCGCACTTTTAAAAGCGTCGCCGTCCGAGGCGTCTGACGGATGCGGTGTGTTTATCGACGGTAAATTTATTTGCGTTTCCCCGTCGCAGAACGAAGCCAAGGGAGTATTCGACAGAATATTAAATGATAAAAATCAAAAAAATCCCGGATATACTTATTCATTTAACGAGGATGTTGTTTTCGAATACGGACTTTATCCCGATTCCGACGATATTAAAATGACTGCGGACGAGTTGTATAAATATCTTACAACGCCCGTGACTCAGGATGAAACATATACATGCGCAGAGGGTGATACATATGAAAACGCGGCGGCAAAGTCGGGAATTACCCTCGAAAAATTAATGAAACTCAATCCGTCTGCAGATGATGAAGAAGACCCGTCCGAGGGCGAGATTCTCGTTGTCAAAAGGGGAGAGTGTCCCGTAACGTTTACTGCGAAAAGGGTTAACGTGTATACGGTTTCGGTTCCTTTTGAGACGGTAAATATTAATTCAACGTCGCTTTATAACGGCAGTTCGCTTGTTTTAAAGGACGGCTCGCAGGGTGTAGACCAGGTTACCGAAATGATATCATACGACGAGGACGGCGAGGAAATCGGCAAGGACGAAATTTCAAGATTCACCGTCAAGGAAGCCGTCGCGAAAAGAGTCGCGATAGGCACGAAGATTCCGTCAGTATTAAAATATACAAAGAGTTTCGGAGGCGTGTTCCTTTGGCCGGCACCGCAGAACTGTTTCAGATTAAGCTCGGGCTACGGCTACAGAAGCGGACGGCTCCACGCCGGTATTGATATAATTTCAAGCGACGGCGGTTCGTGCAGAGGCAGACCGATAGTCGCCGCGGCGGCGGGCTATGTCGTTGCCGCGCAGTATCACTACAGTTGGGGCAATTATGTTAAGATAGACCACGGAAACGGAATTATGACCCTCTACGCGC
>DJEG01000006.1:0-4902 GCA_002431305.1 Ruminococcaceae bacterium UBA5904
TACATATTTTGTTTGCGCTTAAAAAAATAAATTATTGTTTCTCGTTCCGGTATACAACTTTCGTCTCTATCGTTTTAAGTATCCGGATACTAATACTTTTTTATAATCATGTCAACAAAAAAAAATCATCATTGTATATAAAGTTCCGGAAAAAATTTAAGTTCGGTTATTGATTTGTTTATCAGATAATGTTACAATAAATTCACATACTGTTAATATTTCAGGAGGTACATTATGGCACTTTCACTCTCCTCTCTCGGCGTGCTTGCCGGAAAACTTGTATACAAGGGTTTTAATCACTACACCTCATGCGCAAACAAAACGCAGGAAAAAGTATTAAATTTTTTAATGAAAAAAAACGCAGACTCCGAAATCGGCAGAAAATACGGATTTAAGGACATTCATAACGCGAAAGAATATCAGGACAATGTTCCGCTTTCCGAATATTCCGACTACTATGACGATATTCAGCGTATGATAAACGGCGAAAAAAACATTTTGACTTCATACAAAATAAAGAAATATGTCGAAACCTCCGGAAGCGTCGGAAGACCTAAGGTTATACCGTTATCATCAAAAGCTCTGTGGGATATCCAATGCATGGGCTTCTGCGCCCCTGTCGCATGCGCTGCGGATTACATAGAAAAGCACGGCAGTAAATTCCCGAGGCAAAGGGGACTTTTAGCTTTCTCCGTACGCGGAAAACGGCTTAAAAACGGCGAAAGATGCTGTTGTACGGTCAGCTGTGTTCCGTTCTTTGTATTAAAACCGTTTACAGACTTTTTCGCAACAACGCCGAAGTGCGTTCTGTTTTCGGAGGAACCCGACAAACTCAACCTGCAGTATCTTATTCTGCGTTACGCATTGACGGAAAGAAACGTCACATACCTGGGTTCCATGGTCGTAACATTGACGTTAACGGTTTTGGGATACCTCGAAAAAAACTGGGAAATGCTCTGCGACGATATCGAAAAGGGCATAATCAACGATTCAATAAAAATGCCTGCCGACATTAGAGCTAAGCTTACAAAGAAGCTCAAGCCCGACCCCGTCAGAGCAGAAGAATTAAGACAGATTTTTAAAGAGGGCTTCGACGAACCCGTCGCAAAAAAGATATGGCCGAAGCTCGGCTGGATGTACGGCATGATATCGGGCAGTCTCTCCGCCTATTCGGAAAAAATAAAGAAATACGTAGGCGATCTGCCTATTCACAATATGGGCTACGGCGCAAGCGAATGTTTAATGGCTATACCTTTAACTTTGAACGAACCCGACGCGGTTCTGCTTCCGCGAAGCGCATTTTTCGAATTTCTGCCCGTCGACGCTCCCGACGGAACCCGCCCGCTTCTTATAAACGAGGTCAAGGAGGGCGAGCTTTACGAAGTTATAATCACAACTTTCTCGGGACTGTACAGATACAGAATCGGAGATATCGTTAAAATAACGGGATTTTATCACGAGTCGCCTAAGGTCGAATTTCAGTACAGGGCAAATCTTGTTATAAACATCACCGCCGAGAAAACTACCCAGCCCATGATAGACCGGGCTGCGGAGCTGACAGAAAAGGAGTGTTCGGCTCGATTTGCCGGTCACAGCATTTACGCCGATTATGATTCGAAAATTTCAAGGTATATGCTCTTAATCGAACCTCAGTCGGACGTTACGAAAGACGACTGCGAACGCTTCGCTCAGGTTTTCGATGATAATTTAAGAAAATGCAACGAAGAGTACGACAAGTACCGCAGAACAAACGCTATCGACAGAGCGTGCGTTCATTTCCTGAAAAAAGGCTCGTACGAGGAGTATAAAATGAGCCTTGCGGAAAAAGGCGTTAATCTTAATCAGCTCAAACCCGTCAGCGTAATCAATACACCGGAGAAGAAAGAATTTTTCTTCGACAGAATCGTATTTTAGTCTTTTAAATTATGACAAATCCCTCGGAATAAAATGTTCCCGAGGGATTATTGTTTATTTGTTTATTTGTTTATTTTCTTAGTCTCTTTGCCTCTTCGGCTATATCGCCGACACCGTTTAAAACTATGCTCGGTCTGTACGCGTACGTATTGAGCGTTTCGCGTGTTGAAACGCCCGAGAGGACGAGAACCGTCGTCATACCGCTCTCCATACCGGAGACCACATCGGTGTCCATCCTGTCGCCGATCATTACCGCCTCCGCCGAATGACAGCCCAGTATACGAAGTCCCGTACGCATCATCAGCGGGTTAGGCTTTCCGCAGAAATACGCCTTAGTTCCGGTCGCCATTTCGATAGGCGCGGTCAAGGCTCTGCACGCGGGCATGATTCCGTTGTCAATAGGACCGGAAACGTCTGAATTCGCGCCGATAAGCTTCGCGCCGCCCAATACGAGATTCGTCGCCTTCGTGAGAGTGTCGAGAGTGTACGTTCTGCCCTCGCCCACTACAACGTAATCGGGGTTTACGTCGTTCATTGTGATTCCCGCGTCATATAACGCATTCAAAAGTCCCGCTTCGCCTATCGCAAAAACAGAACATCCGGGGCTCTGCTCCTTTAAAAACTCAGCAGTGGCAAGCGCGCTCGTGTAAAAATGCTCCTCGGGAACGTCAAGTCCCATTCTCGCAAGTTTTTGATTAAGCTCGCGCGGGGTATGTCCGCTGTTGTTCGTTAAAAACAGATACTCTTTTTTTTCAGTCTGAAGCCAGTTTATAAATTCACGGACGCCGGGCAGTATCTGATTCCCGTGATATATAACGCCGTCCATATCGCATATAAATCCTTTTTTCTCATTAAAATCAATTATATTGTTCACTATTTTCTCTCCTTTTCTTTATGCATATTGAGTATATCATGTTTAATTAAAAAAAGCTATAAAAAAATTCACATTGAAAAAAACGCCCCGCATTATAAGCGGAGCGTATATTTTAAATTCATCAGCCGTTCTGACCGTTCTGATTATTATCGTGATACGGGTCGTACGGATTATTCTGAGCAGACTGCTGAGGATTGGGATTGGGATTCTGATAAGGAGCCTGCTGAGGATTAGTATTCTGATAGGGCGCTCCGTTCTGATTGTAACCCTGCTGATAGGGAGGCTGATTCTGAGAATAGGGAGCATCTGCGGGATTCGAATAGAAACTGTTACCGCTCAAATCAAAACCTGAGTCAACGAGCTTGTTAAGGTCGTTCTGCATGAGGATATAATCAACGATTCCGAAACCGAAAATGCCGATTACAAGATAAATAATCGAATTGTCGTTATGCTCAATACCTTTTTCATGCAAACCGTCGGTCAATTTCTTCTCCGCAAGATAGAATCCTACAAACGGTAGGAAAATGATGAGCAGAACCTCCAGCAGACCGTCGTCATTAATATCCTTTACGTGAACCGCGTCCTTACCGAGCTTAACGCCCCAGTAAATACCGTAAATTCCGCAAGTGATAATTGTGAGCAGTACGCATTTTACCAAATCTCTTTTTTCAATTACCATAAATAACACCACCGAATTTTTTATTTAATATTATCATAGCTGTTGAAAATTGTCAACAACCATAATATAATTATAAACAATACTTAGAATTTTTTAAAGGTTTTATATGAAAACAGACGATAGATTAAAAAAACTCATACTGTATTTATTGATATCCGTAATAATTATACTGTCGCTTCTGATTGTATATTACATGACGGGGATTACGTGGAGATGCCCGTTTAATCTGATTACCGGGCTTGTTCTCGGAAACCGCGGGCTTTACTGCCCGGGGTGCGGTTCAACCCGCGCGGTAAGAGAATTTTTAAAACTGAATTTCGCCGGCGGAATAAAATACAATATGCTTTTTCCCCTCGAGGCGTTTTATATTCTTTTCGTACTCTGCATTTCAGCAGTTTCCTATGTAAAGGACGGTAGATTTAATTACCGTTCGCCCAATAAAGCATTTGACATAACAGTGCTCGTCATAGTTATTATATGGGGAGTTGTACGAAATATCTTTAATATATAAATACGCCGTTATTCTTAATTATATATTGAATCGTTTTAAACATAATACAAACATATTTAAACCATAAAAAAATCGAACGCAAATGCCGCCCGGCTGAAAAAAACCGGGCGGTATCATTATTTATTATGCTTATTTATACTCAAAGTTCGAGTAAACAACGGTGTCGCATCTTACAGCGGAGCATCCGTCTTTACCCTTGCCGTCCTTGATGGGGATAGACATAATCTTACCTGCGGAAACCTGAATGTCATAGTTCATGTTGTAGGTAATGTTTGAAATATGATTTGTCTTAGCGTCAACTTCCATAGTCATGGTACAGTCGGTGTAAGTCATATCAAAATCAAAGTTCGTACCGGCAGCCTTGTACCAATACTTGCCCGCAAGCTTGTTAAGATAATAGTTACAGTCAATAACGGGCATAAGTTTAGCGGTATTTGAACCCGAGTCGGGAGTTTTACTGCTTACAGTCTCGTTATTGAGAACTATTGTAATAGTATACTTGCCGTCCTTGAGTACGCACGAACTTGACTTAACAGCCGAGGAATCAAGGAGCGTTGCCTCATAAAGATTTTTTATCGCATCGTCGGAACCAGCTTCGTATTTAACAGCGGCAGCCTTCTTCTCGCTGACAAGCTCTTTCTTGAACTCATTGAAGTACGTCTGCGGATTTACAGCCATCTTGTACTCCTTAATCGACTGATAGGAAAGAACGGAGTAGCCCGCTTTATCCTTAGTCTGGTCAAGAACACCTGCAACATACTTTAACGTGTCATATGTCGATCTGGGCATGGAAGCGATATCGGAAGCCGAATCAATCTTAGCGGCGATTCTGAGAATCATTCTCGCGTCCTCTGCGGTAATCTTGCCGTCGTTGTTCATATCACAGCACATAAGAGCGGCACCGGAGAGAGGAGCCTCAAGTTT
>DJEG01000006.1:4943-12580 GCA_002431305.1 Ruminococcaceae bacterium UBA5904
AACACGAAGAACGTAACGCGCATCGCCCGCCGTTACTTTGCCGTCAAGATCTGCGTCACCGTAAAGACCTACGGTTTCGTAGCCGATTTTGTTTTTATCAAGGTATTCCTGAGCCTTGCTTCCCTTATATATAAGAAGGTCGGGATATACGTTGTCAGCCGATTTGTAGAGGAAGAAGCACTCTTTGCCGAACTCCTCAACAGAAGCGGGAACGTAAACTCTCGAAGCGATATCCTTTGACTTAACCTCAAAAGCGTAATCGCCGATTTTCGTTACGTTGGAGGGAACAACGACATCGGAAGCCGTGCCCTTGTATCTTATAAGAGTAGAGCCCATGATAACGAACTCGGAGGGATAATCCTTAAGCCATTTTGTACCGTCGAATGCAAAAGAACCTACGGACTCAATCTTGCTGTTAATCTTGAAAGACTCGAGATTTTCGCATCCGTAGAAAGCGTAATCGCCGATTTCGGAAACGGAGTCGGTGAAAACAACCTCTTTAACGGAGGTATCGTCCTTGAACGCGCCGGCACCTATCCTGGTAATGTTATAGGGAAGATAAACGGTCTCGTCGCATCCTTTATAATAAAGGAGAGTCGTGCCGTTCATGATGAAATCCTGCTCGTGGTTTTCATACCATGCGGTATTTTTGAAAACGTCTGCGGCGATATCGCAGTCAGGATTATCGATTGTAACGTCCGCAATATTTTCACAGCCCGAAAATGCGTCGGCTTCTATAAGAACAACGCTCTCGGGAATTTCGACCGCCTTAAGATCGTCAAGCTCGAAGAATGCGTATGACGCAATACCTACAACCTTGAAACCGTCGTACTCCGCGGGAATCGAAACCTTGCCGTCGGCGGGAACATCCGATGTTAAATCATCGATTATTACCATCGTTCTTGCGTCGTCTGCGAAGTAATATCCGAACGTAAGATCATCCGCTGCAAAAACTGCAACGGGAAGAACGCTCAGAAGCATTACAACGGCAAGCGCGATAGCGGTGAGTTTTGCTGAAATAGTTTTTTTCATGCCGGAATTCCTCCTAAAAAACATTTAATTAACGAATTCTGCTTTTGACAATAACCCATTTTTTTTGATTATACAACAATATTTATCGATTGTCAATATAAACAAAAGGTTAAAACTTGTTAATAATATGTAAATTTACACTGTAATTTCCGCGCCCATGCGGATTTTTCCGTACTTTTCAATGACGGGAGCAACCTCGTTTTTTATAAAATCGTCAACCTGAACGTCCGCCATGCCGATGTAGTTTTCGGGTTTTAAAACGGCGAGAATTTCATCCTTTGTAATCATGAACGCCTCGTCTCCCGCGATTCTGTCAACAAGGTCGTTTTCTCCGCCGTTTTTGACGATTCTGCCCGCTTCCATTGAGTGAACGCGTATTTTCTCGTGCAGAACCTGTCTGTCAGCGCCTTTTTTAACGGCCTCCATCATAATATTTTCAGTTGCCATGAACGGAAGCTCTTTGATAAGATGCTGTTCAATCATTTTATCGTATACGACGAGTCCGTCCGCAACGTTTAAATACAGATTGAGTATTCCGTCGACGGCGAGGAAAGCCTCGGCAATGCTTATTCTGCGGTTTGCCGAATCGTCGAGCGTCCGCTCGAACCACTGAGTCGCCGCGGTGACGGCGGGGTTTAAATTATCGCACATAACGTATCTCGCAAGTCCCGCTATACGCTCGCATCTCATGGGATTGCGCTTGTACGCCATAGCCGACGAGCCTATCTGATTTTTTTCAAACGGCTCCTCTATTTCCTTTAAATGCTGCAAAAGTCTTATGTCGTTTGAGAATTTGGCAGCCGACTGCGCAATTCCCGACAGAACCGCAAGAACATTGAAATCTATTTTTCTCGTATAAGTCTGACCGGATACGGGCAGTACGCCGGGAAAATCCATTTTCTCCGCAATTTTTTTATCAAGTTGTCTGACCTTATCGCAGTCCGAATCAAACAAATCCAAAAAACTCGCCTGAGTTCCCGTCGTTCCCTTTGAGCCGAGCAAAAGCATGAAATCCGCCGCGTTTTCGACCGCTTTTAAGTCAAGAAGCAGATCCATTATCCACAGTGACGCGCGTTTTCCTACTGTCGTGGGCTGCGCGGGCTGAAAATGCGTAAACGCAAGACAGGGCAGTTTTTTGTATTTATCCGCAAAATCCGCAAGAACCTCGATAACGGAAGCTATCTTTCTCTCAACGAGTCTTAACGATTTGCGCATTATTATAAGGTCGGTATTGTCGCCGACATAGCACGACGTTGCGCCGAGGTGAATTATCGGCTTCGCGTTCGGACACTGAACGCCGTATGCGTAAACGTGCGACATTACGTCGTGACGGCACTCTTTTTCCCTCTGCTGAGCGACGTCGTAATTGATGTCGTCCGCATGGGCTTTAAGTTCTGCTATCTGTTCGTCCGTTATGTTAAGTCCGAGTTCCTTTTCGCTTTCGGCTAATGCGATCCAAAGTTTTCTCCATGTTTTGAATTTAAAATCCGGAGAGTGCAGATACTGCATCTCTTTGCTTGCATAGCGCGAATTAAACGGCGTTTCGTATGTATCTCTCATTTTTATTTTTTCTCCGTTTCGGTTTTTTTGCTCTCAATCATTGAATATACCTCCCTCATCAGTTCAAGAAGATCGTTTTCGTCCTTGGAATACTCCGAGAACGAGACTTTGCCGAGATGCTTTTCCACAAGCGCCGTGACAGCATGTCTGTCGGAATATCTTTCAAGCGTCTGAAGTGCGGTAAAGTCCTGAATTGCGTCGTAAAATACTTTTAATCTTAATGAACATACCGGCGTTCCGTCCTCGCCGGGATAAACGACGTACGAGTCGCCCGAGGGGAAGAATCCGCCCGCGTCCGAGACCTTATACGGGTCAATTTCCGCCGTCGACAGGCGCGTATACCAGAAGTTATAGCCCCAGTGCAGGAATCCGTCAACTCCGTAAACATACATTATAACGCCTATAATTCTGTTTCTCAGCGACGGCTGGCAGAAGTATCTGTTAGGCATATTATTGTTTCCGGGACCTCCGCAGTAGTAAGTCCAAAGCTCAGGGACATTGTCCTTGAAATCGTCTATCCTGTCCTCTATCGGCACGGGAGTTCTGATATATCCGAGTTTATAAAAAGTATAGTCGCTCAGAGCGTCGATATGATTATACTCGCCGAATACGTCGTCGATAAGCTTAGCCGCTTTTCTGTACGCTAACAGGTGCTGAAGCGACGGCTCGTCCGAAACGTGGAAATAGCACCGCTGACCGATGTCGTGTTTTTCGATAAATACTTTCAGCGCGCTCGCAAACTGACGTATAAAGTCGGTATAATGCTTACCCGAAGCGTTTGTCTCCCAGCCGAAAATGCGTTTGTAACCGTTTTCGGTCTGCGCCATAATCTTCGGAGCGTGATCCGCGCCCCACTGGGTGAACAGATGCGACATTTCAAAATACTTGATACCGCACTTATCGCATAAATCTATCCATCTTTCGAGTTTATTGAATTTAAAGTAATACTTCTCGCCGTCTCTGCGAACGTCGACGAGCTGAACGGTCGGTCTCTCGCCGCCGGGCTCGGTATCGAGAGGCGGGGTAAACAGCGGAGTAAGAATCATGTTTACGCCGTGATTTTTCGCCGTGAGCATAAAGTTTTCAACGATTCTCCAGTATTCCTCGCCGAAAACCTCTGCATGATAATGAGTCGAAAGACAGTCGGTATGAAACCAGTTCGTATATTTAAGCTTCTGTTTTGCGGGAACAGCGTCGAATATATGAAGAATAAGGCTTTTTTCAGCTGTTTCGCCGTCCGCGTTCACTGTGATTTTAACCTCGTGACCGCCTGCGGAGCAGTCAGACGGAATATCGAATTCAAACCACAGAGCCTTATACTCTCCGCGTTTTAATGTTATAACGTCCGAAACGGGCATAAGCGCGTCGGGATATTCGCCCGCTTCGCCTTTTTTTAATATATAATTGTCCGCGTCGTCGGGCTTCGTATGGGACGCCGGAATATTTTTAACTTCATAATATGAAATGCATCCGGCGATATCGCTTTTGACCGAGATTGTGCATTCAACGTCCCTGTCGTCAATTAAGGACATCTGAAACGACGAACGCTGATTTTTAAGCATGTATAATTCTCCGCCGAAACTGCCCGAACATATTTCGTCGGGAAAAATCTTTGCAAGACTTGTGTGAAGCCGAATATTTATCATTTACCGCACTCCTTTATTTTATCGGGTTCCATGCCTTTTTTGATAAGTACAATAAGTGGGATAAATACAAACAGAGCCGTAATTCCCGCGACAAGGAACATAACAGACGAGGGAAGAATATTCTCCGCACCGTAATCGTTTATATATGATATTGTCGAATTTTTCGAAGCTATCGAGCAGAGTCTCGGTCCGAGAACCATGGGGATGAGAACGTAGAATATCATTCTGACTCCCTGGAAAAGTCCCGTTTTGTCCTCGGGCGTGAAGTCTCTGATCACGGCGTTCAGCGCGATACCGATAACAGCGTAGCCTGCAAGCATGGGAAGCGCGCAGAGAACGAATTTAACCGCGTCGTGAGCAAAATATGCCGCGATAAGTCCGCCCGCGTAGAGAACGGCGGCGATGAGAACAAATATCTCCTTGCCGAATTTATTTGACTTTGTAACGAATACTATAATAAACGCAAGAACCGCGAGCGCGAGTATTATAATAGGTATCAACGCTTTTATTTCGAGAAGCGAGCCGATCGAATTCATAAAATCAACGTCGCTGTGCTGGAGATATACTATTATATAGGGGAAGAAAACCTGAAGCGCGATCGAGTAAATGCATATCGTCGCAAAAGTCAGGTAAAGTCTCGAATTTTCCTTTACGACGGAGGGTTTGAATCCGTAGAAAAGATCCGCCCAGTAATTCGAATTCGTATTTTTTTCGCCCGTTCTCGAATCCTTTAATGTGAAAAGTCCGATAATTCCGCACAGTATGACGATTCCGCCGAGGATGAAAAAGAATACGGGATATCCGACCTTTGAAACGACTATTCCGCCGCCGGCGAGGACTATGCCCATTGCGGCAACGGGCATTATCGCGAGAACCGTCTCGGCGAACGTTCTGTTTTCGGTCGTGGTAACGTCGGTTATCCATGCGTTGAACGCGGAGTCGTTGCTCGTCGAGCCCATGAACGTCATAATACAGTCCATAGCGACGACTATCCATACCGTTGCGGTCAGAACCGCGGCTGCATCGGAGAATCCGAAAAGTTTCTCGGTATTGTCAAGCGAAATAAATCCGAAGCATCCCGTTATAAGTCCCCACAGGATATAGCCCCCACAGATAAAGAACTTGCGGTTGTTTACCTTGTCGCTCAAATTGCCCATTATAAACGTCGTGACAACTGCGGTGACCGCGCTCAGCGCGACCATCCAAGAAACCCCGTCGACAATGCTTATTGCGCCCGACACAGCCTGTTGAGAAGCGTGACCGTAGATGTAGTTGCATAAAAAGGTGTTGAAGTACATGTTTTCGACGTTCCACGCAATCTGTCCCATAAGTCCGAACAGAATCAGGTTAAACCAGATGTGCGTTCCGCTTTTTTTCTTTTCCAAATCGGGAACCCTCCTCATGATAAAACGCAAAGCAAATTTCTGTAATTATTATTTTATCATATATATTTTTTTTTGTAAATACCGCTCAGGTGAATCGATTATTAAAATTCGACGAAAAAATCCTTAGAAATACGTATAATTAAAATGAATATTATGCAATTCGGAAAAAATTTCATATTAAGGGCAAAAACCATTTGCTATTTTTAAATATGTCTGTTATAATGATTAACGGTGATTTATACCTTTTATCGTAATGCCCGATATTTTAAGGCAGAACGAAGTTTCAAATTTTTTTTGGAGGAAGATTAAATGAGAAAAAAGTATTGTTATCTTTTCTCAGAAGGCAATGCTAACATGAGAGAGCTCCTCGGCGGTAAGGGCGCAAACCTTGCCGAGATGACCAACATCGGTCTCCCCGTACCCCAGGGCTTCACCATCACGACCGAGGCCTGCACCCAGTACTATGAGGACGGCCGCGAGATCAACGCCGACATCATGGCTGAGATCAACGAGTACATCGTAAAGATGGAGGGCATCACCGGCAAAAAGTTCGGCGATAAGGAAAACCCGCTTCTCGTTTCGGTTCGTTCGGGCGCACGCGCTTCGATGCCCGGCATGATGGACACCATCCTTAACCTCGGTCTTAACGAGGACGTTGTAGCGGTTATCGCAGAGAAATCCAACAACCCCCGTTGGGCTTGGGACTGCTACAGAAGATTTATTCAGATGTATTCCGACGTCGTTATGGAGGTCGGCAAAAAGTATTTTGAACAGCTCATTGACGAGATGAAGGCTAAGAAGGGCGTTAAGCAGGACGTTGAGCTTACCGCTGACGATCTTAAAGAGCTTGCAGGTCAGTTCAAGGCTGAGTACAAGGCTAAGATCGGCACAGATTTCCCCTCAGATCCCAAAGAACAGCTCTTCGGCGCTATCAAGGCTGTTTTCCGTTCATGGGACAACCCCCGTGCAAACGTTTACAGACGTGATAACGATATCCCCTACTCATGGGGTACCGCAGTTAACGTTCAGTCCATGGCATTCGGTAATATGGGCGACGACTGCGGAACCGGCGTTGCGTTCACCCGCGACCCCGCTACCGGCGCAAAGGGACTCTTCGGCGAATTCCTTACCAACGCACAGGGCGAGGACGTTGTTGCAGGTGTACGTACTCCTATGCACATCACCGAGATGGAGCAGAAATTCCCCGAGGCTTTCAAGCAGTTCAAGGAAGTTTGCTCTACTCTTGAAAATCATTACAGAGACATGCAGGACATGGAGTTCACCGTAGAGCACGGCAAACTCTTCATGCTTCAGACCAGAAACGGTAAGAGAACCGCTCAGGCAGCTCTCAAGATCGCCTGCGACCTCGTTGACGAGGGTATGAGAACCCCCGAAGAGGCTGTCGCAATGATCGACCCCAGAAACCTTGACACTCTTCTTCATCCCCAGTTCGATGCTAAGGCTCTTAAAGCCGCAACTCCCATCGGCAAGGGTCTCGGCGCATCGCCCGGAGCCGCATGCGGTAAAATCGTATTCACCGCAGAGGACGCAGAGCTTTGGAAGGACAGAGGCGAGAAGGTCGTTCTCGTTCGTCTTGAGACCTCTCCCGAGGATATCACCGGTATGAAGGCTTCTCAGGGTATACTCACCGTTCGCGGCGGTATGACCTCTCACGCAGCCGTTGTTGCCCGCGGTATGGGTACATGCTGTGTTTCGGGATGCTCCGATATCGCTATGGACGAAGCAAACAAGAAGTTTGTTCTCGCCGGCAAGACCTTCCATGAGGGCGACTATATTTCAATCGACGGTTCCACCGGTAACATTTACGACGGAATCATCCCCACCGCAGACGCAAAAATCGCAGGCGAGTTCGGCAGAATCATGGGCTGGGCAGATGAGTTCAGAACTCTTAAAGTCCGTACCAACGCAGATACTCCGCGCGACGCTAAGAAAGCACGCGAACTCGGCGCTGAGGGTATCGGTCTCTGCCGTACCGAGCACATGTTCTTCGAGG
>DJEG01000104.1:0-2758 GCA_002431305.1 Ruminococcaceae bacterium UBA5904
GACCTCTAGCGTGACAGGCTAGCGTTCTAACCAGCTGAACTACCGGGCCATGCTGCACAACGGAATAATCCGTCCGACAAGATGATATTATACACAAGTATTTACTGCTTGTCAACTGCTTTCAGCAAAATTTTTTTAAATTTATTTTTCTGCCGTAATTGCCATGTTATGTTTGTATAGGCACGGCGTTGATCGTTATTCCGTGAACATCCGCAGGCAAAATGTCGAAAAACTGCATTTCATTCCGTTTTTATGTTTTTGAAGCCGAATTTTGTTGTTTTGGTCATTAATGTTGATTAATTTCTCTTTTTATTCTATAATATACAAGTTCATAAGTATAGATTCATAAGCCGTGAATTACTTCGGAGCTTTTGATTGCGGACTTTTTATCAACGGGGTGTTATAACATGAAAATCGCAATACTTGACGATGAGGAAGTATTTCGCAATGATTTGCGCAAAAAGCTTTGCGCGTTTTTTTCATCAATGGAGATTGACGTTTTGATAGACTGTTATGCTTCTGCCACGGGACTTATTCCGTTTGCGGACGAGTATCAGCTTATTTTTGTCGATTACAGACTTTCCGACTGTACGGGAATGGATTTTGCGTCAGTCGTCAGGGAGAAAAATAACGCTGTAGGATTGGTTTTCGTCAGCAACTATCCGGAATATGTTTTTGATGCTTTTAAGGTCAATGCCTACAGATTTTTACGAAAACCCATAAATCCGGACGACCTCGAGGAGACCGTGATGTCGTTTTTTAACGAATCCGACAGAAATGATAAGGTCGTTTTGTTAAACTATGTTTCCGAGGGACGCAAGTTTACGGACGCGGGTTTGATTATGTATGTGGAGAGCAGCGGTAAGCATTCGTTTATTACGTTTGCCGACGGAACGGTCAGAGAGGTAGTTTCGGGATTTTCCGAAACCGTGCGCGAGCTTTTGACTCCGTACTCATCGTGCAGTTCCAGGGGTATTTTTGTAAGTTTTCCTCATGTCGACGTTTATAAGAAAACCGATATTATCATGAAAAACGGACGAAAATTTACCGTAAGCCGTAATTGCAGAACGGAATTTGAATCGAAATGGATAAATTATTTGAAGAATAAATAAGGAACGTTTATGACAGCGGGTATTTTTTTCTTTCTGCGCGATGCTTTCGCCGCTGTAAATATAATACTTCTGTGCCGTTATTTCCTCGGACTCGATATTCGCACCGGACGTCTGCGTGGAATTATAACCGTATGTCTTTTTTTGCTGAATTCTGCGGTGTATACGTACGGAAGATTTTCGCCCGACGTGCGGGAGGCAACGGATATCGTAACCGATATTGCCTCCTACGCGCTGTATCTTTTTGTTTTTTTTGTGTTTGTAAAATGTTCTCAGAAGTCAAAAACCGTGCTTTTTCTTAGTTGTTATATTTTTGTCATGGAGATGATATACGGCATAGCCGCGCCGTATGTCGGTGAGAATGACGACGTTAAAATTTATTTCACGGCGGGAATGTTCCTGATTGTTGACATGATTCTGATTCTTGCGGTTAAGTTCAGACGCGTGCCGAAGTTTCCCGATATTATCTCTATTACACCTAAATGGATATTCGTTTCGATAATGATATTCTGTCTTGCGTGCTATTACAGACAGTTCGGCATTTCGTCGTCGATATATGAAATTATATACATCGCGGCGACGGTTTTGATGCTTATAAGCATAGGATTTTTTATATTCAATATGATAAAGGCGACTCAGGAAATCGCGTCGCTTTATTCGAGAATGAACGAGATATCAGACTACTATATGCGCCTTGCAAAAAACGACGAGGAATTACGGGCGTTCAGACATGACTATAAAAATCATATGAACGTTGTGTCGATACTAATAGACAACGGAAATATGCAGGAGGCTTCAAAATACATACAGGAGCTGTCTCTGTCAGCCGGCAAATGCTTTAAAAAGTATTCAACGGGAAACGATATCCTCGACATGATAATGGCGAATAAGTCAAAATCCGCGGAGAATCTTGGCTATACTCTCACGTTCAAGGGATTTTTTCCGCAGACGGGAATCGAGCCCGCCGACGTATGTACTGTGTGCGCTAATCTCATAGACAACGCAATAGAACACGGCTCGTTAAGACAGGGCGAAAATAACATTTCAGTTGAGTCGACGCTGTCGGATTCGTCCGTCATTTTCACCGTTACAAACAGTGTGTCCGAAACGGTTGCGGGAGATATGCCGACATCGAAACCCGATAAAGTAAACCACGGATTCGGTATGAAAAACGTCAAAAAGACGGTGAAAAAATACGACGGCATGATTAACGTTCAGAGCAGTGACTGCCGGTTCAGTATAGATGTTTTAATGAAAATACCCGAAAATACCGTAAACTAAAAACGGAGAGTCTCTGCGACGGACTCTCCGTTATGTTTTTTTTACTTGTCGTTTTTACCTGAACACAGTTCCGCCTTTTTTAATTCTCCGATAACGTCGTCGGCGGTTTTTCCGTTTTCGGTCAGGTTCGATATCATTCTTTCAAAATAATTTTTAAGCTGTGTTTTTTCCTCCTCGGAAAAGCCCGAAACAAGCTTCTTTGAACACTCGTCAAAAATTTCCCTGCTTTTCTGCTCCTTTTCGAGTCCGAGCGGGGTGATTTTTATTTTATTATATCTTAAATCGCTGTCGTCCGCCTTCTTTTCTAACAGCCCCGATTTCTGCATACGTCTTATGCTGACTGCGGTCGAGGCGGGGGAGACATTTAG
>DJEG01000104.1:2795-9766 GCA_002431305.1 Ruminococcaceae bacterium UBA5904
GACATTTAGGTGTTTTGCAATTTCGGTCTGCGAACACTCGCCGTTTTCCTTCAAGTATCTTAAAATCTGAGGCTGACCGTAGTACACGCCGATAGCCGACGTGTTGGTAAAAACCACGTACCTGTGAAGCACGCCTAAATCCATTAACAGTTTTGAAAATTCAATATCGTTCATTTATTTCCACCGCGAATTAATAAACTGATTTAATTTTACATGCTTTTGATTTAATTTTCAATACAAAATTGATTTTTACATCAACTGTTACAAATATTGCGACATATTTTGTATGCTGATTTGTGTAAAATATTGATATTATTTTATAATGGGTCTTGAAAAAATAACTTTTTTTTGATAATATTAGTATATATATCTGTATTTAATTAAACGGATTAAACGGAGAAATGTATATGGAGAGTAAAAAGAAAGAGAATTTAGACGTTCCCGTTTATCTTTTCCACGAGGGAAGCAACGCCAGAGCGTACGAGTTTCTCGGCGCGCACAGGACGGGCAAAAACGCCGTTACGTTCAGAGTATGGGCTCCTCACGCAAAGAGCGTGAGCGTGGTCGGCGATTTTAACTCATGGAACGACGGCAAAACGCCGATGTCGCGCATACCCGACGGCGAGATATGGGAGACGACGGTCAAGGGAATAAAACAGTACGATACGTATAAGTACTGTATAACCGCCTCGGACGGCAGACAGTTTATGAAATGCGACCCGTACGGTTTTCATTCGGAGACGAGACCCGGTACAGCTTCAAAATTTTATGAAATCGATAAATTCAAATGGACGGATAAGAAGTGGACGGACGAGAGGGCGCGTAAGGATATCTATTCCTCGCCTGTAAATATTTACGAGGTTCACGCCGGTTCGTGGAGAACAAACGAGGACGGCAGTTTTTATTCGTACAGAGAGCTTGCGGACAAGCTTATTCCCTATGTTAAGGAAATGGGCTACACGCACGTCGAGTTCCTGCCTCTTACGGAATATCCGTTCGACGGAAGCTGGGGCTACCAGGTTACGGGCTATTTTGCCCCGACGTCGAGATACGGTACGCCCGATGATTTCATGTACCTTATAAACGAGTGCCATAACAACGGCATAGGCGTTATACTCGACTGGGTTCCCGCGCATTTTCCGAAGGACGCGCATGGGCTCTACGAATTTGACGGTCAGCCGTGCTATGAGTATGCAGATCCGAGAAAGGGAGAGCACTACCAGTGGGGAACGAGGGTTTTCGACTACGGCAAAACGCAGGTCAAGAGTTTCCTTATGTCCTCGGCTTCGTTCTGGATCAGGGAATACCATATCGACGGAATCAGAGTCGACGCTGTCGCTTCGATGCTTTACCTTGACTACGGCAGGGACGACGGCAACTGGGTCAGAAACGAAAAGGGAGGCAGGGAGAATCTCGAAGCCGTCGCGTTTCTGAGAAAACTCAACGAGGTTCTGTTCAGAGACTATCCCGGCATCATGATGATTGCCGAGGAGTCGACCGCGTGGCCCCTTGTTACCAAACCTACAAACGTAGGCGGACTCGGTTTTAACTTTAAATGGAATATGGGCTGGATGAACGATATACTCAGATATTTTTCGCTCGACGGCTATTTCAAAAAATACAATCACGACCTTATAACTTTTTCGTTCTTCTATGCGTTTTCGGAAAATTTCATTCTGCCGATTTCGCACGACGAGGTAGTTCACGGCAAGAAGTCGCTTATTGACAAAATGCCGGGAACGTACGAGGAGAAGTTTTCGGCAATGCGCGCGTTTTTAGGCTACATGTACGCGCACCCGGGCAAAAAACTGCTCTTCATGGGTCAGGAATTCGGTCAGTTCATAGAGTGGGACGAGAAAAAACAGCTCGACTGGTTCCTGCTCGATTACGATTCTCATAAATCTCTGCTTGAATATACAAAATCATTAAACCGTTTTTATAAAGAAAACGCTCCCATGTGGGAGATAGATTATTCGTGGGAGGGCTTCTCATGGATAGTCAGCGACGACGCGGACAACTCCGTTATCGCGTTCAGACGTACCGACGAAAAGGGCGAGAGCGTTATAGTCGTATGCAACTTCACTCCCGTACGGAGGGACAATTACAAAATGGGCGTACCCGAAAAGGGCGTTTACGACGTTGTATTCAATTCCGACGATAAAAAATTCGGCGGAAACGGAAGCGTCAGAAAACGCGTCTACCGCACAAAGGCGCAGGGTATGCATTCGCAGCCGCAGAGCGTGGAGCTTTCTCTGCCCGGTCTTTCGGCGATATACCTGAAAAAGAGAAAATAAGTTTTTAAAGGAAGGTTACACTATGGCAAGAAAAACAGAATGTATAGCTATGCTGCTCGCCGGCGGTCAGGGCAGCAGACTCGGAATACTTACCAAGAATATAGCTAAGCCCGCCGTTCCCTACGGCGGAAAATACAGAATCATAGACTTCCCGCTTTCAAACTGCGTAAACTCCGGCATACACACCGTCGGCGTTTTGACGCAGTATCAGCCCCTCGAATTAAACGACTATATCGGCAACGGTCAGCCGTGGGATCTCGACAGAATGAACGGCGGAGTTCACATTCTCTCGCCGTATCAGCAGATAAAGGGAACAGACTGGTACAGAGGCACCGCGAATGCGATTTATCAGAACATCAATTTCATTGACAGATATAATCCAGAATACGTAGCCGTTCTCTCGGGCGACCATATTTATAAAATGGACTATTCGAAAATGCTCGACTTCCATAAGGCTCACGAGGCGGCTTGCACGATTGCAATGCTTGAAGTACCGTGGGAGGAGGCTTCGCGTTTCGGACTGATGTTTACGGACGAGAACGGAGCCATTACCGCATTCGAGGAAAAACCCAAGAACCCCAAGAGCAATAAGGCTTCCATGGGCGTTTACATGTTCACTTGGTCGAAGTTACGAGAGTATCTCATAGCCGATGAGGCTAAGGAAAATTCGTCAAACGACTTCGGCAAGGACGTTATCCCCGCAATGCACGAGGCGGGCGAGAGACTTTATGCATATGAATTCGACGGATACTGGAAGGACGTAGGAACCATAGACAGCCTGTGGGAGGCTAACCTCGACCTTTTAAACCCCGTTGCAAATATAGATTTAAGTGATTCTTCGTGGAAAATTTATTCGAACACGGCGGCTACTCCTCCGCATTACATATCCGACAGCGCGCATGTTGAAAATTCAATTGTCGCGGGCGGATGCATCATAAGCGGTAAGGTCGACTACTCCGTCATCTTCTCAAATGTTTCCGTAGCCGAGGACGCGGAGGTCAAGTATTCGATAGTGATGCCCGGAGCGGTTATCAAGCCCGGCGCAAAGGTTCAGTATGCTATGATAGCCGAGAACGCGGTCATTGAATCGGGCGCGGTCGTCGGCGAGGATCCGCAGGAGATAAGCGATCTTGACAAGTGGGGCGTGGCGGTCGTAGGACACAGCGTAAATGTCGGAAAGAACGCGCGCGTTACCGCCCGTCAGATGATCGGCGAGGATGTAAAGGAGGGTGAAACGGTATGAAAGGCAATAACGTTTTAGGACTTATTTACGCGGACGCGCACAGCGTGTGCATAGACCAGCTCACGGCTCTGAGAACCATGGGTTCCGTTCCGTTCGGCGGAAGATACCGTCTTATCGACTTCCCGCTGTCAAACATGGTAAACTGCGGAATCAGAAAAGTCGGAGTTATTACCAAGAGTAATTATCAGTCCCTTATGGACCATATAGGCAACGGCAAACCGTGGGACCTCTCGAGAAAGAACGAGGGTCTGTTCATTCTGCCCCCGTTTACGAACGGTAACGGAGTGTACACGTGCAGGATCGACGCGCTTGCAAATATTATGCCGTTTATAAAAAAATCAAAAGAGGAATACGTCGTTTTGTCCGACTGTAACTTTATATGCAACGTAGATATCGGCAGAATCGTCGATAAGCACATAGCTTCGGGCGCGGATATTACGTTCGCGTACAAAGAGGGCAGGATACCGGCACTTGACGACATCATGGTCTTTGACGTGAATTCCGAGGGCGTTATAACGGACGTTACCGTTCCTGTTAATCCCGACGGAGACGGCAGATATTCGATAAATATAATCGTAATGAGAAAATCGCTTCTTGAACGTCTTGTAAACGAAGCCGTGACGAGAGGATATACGAGTTTTGAAAAGGATATAATCCGTCAGAACGTACGAGGTCTTAAAATGACCGGTTACCGCATTGACGGATTCTGCCCTGTTGTCGATTCGTTAAAGAGTTATTTTGACGCGAACACGGCTCTTTTAAAAGAGGAGAATTTAAAACAGCTGTTCCATAACGGCGACCCCGTTTATACAAAGACGGCGGACGATATGCCGGCGGTTTACGGTATCGGCGCGTCGGTTAAGAATTCGCTTATCGCCGACGGATGCAAGATCGAGGGCACGGTTGAGAATTCCGTTATATTCAGAGGCGTTCACATAGAAAAAGGCGCTGTCATTAAGAATTCGATAATAATGCACTCGTCGTTTATCGGCGCGGATTCGAAACTTGACTGGGTTATAATGGACAAGTACGGCGTTGTCAGACCGAGAAATTCACTCTCCGGCGCAGAGACTTACCCCGTTTACATAGGCAAGAGCATAATTATATAAGTTATTTTCAGGAGAGAAATATATGGCACCAAAGAACAGAGGTCTCGGCAGGGGACTTGACGCGCTTCTTTTTGACAATTCGCTCGACGGCGAGGAGTCCGCGTCGGTAAGCACTCTTTCGATAGGCGAAATAGAGCCTAACAGAGAACAGCCGAGACAGAACTTCGACGAGGAGGCTCTTAACGAACTCGCTTCGAGTATTGCAGAACACGGCATTTTACAGCCTCTTATCGTCCGACCCACGCCCGACGGGGGGTATCAGCTTGTTGCGGGTGAACGCCGTTGGAGAGCGGCGAGAATCGCGGGGCTTACGGAGGTTCCCGTTATCGTAAAAACGCTTACTGACTCCGAGGTTTCGGTTATAGCCCTTATCGAAAATCTCCAGAGGGAAAATCTCAATCCCATGGAGGAAGCGGAGGGTATACAGAAGCTTATAGACGAGTTTGATTTTACACAGGAGCAGGCGGCGCAGAAGCTTGGCAAATCACGCTCCGCGCTTACCAATACGTTGAGACTTATGTCCCTGCCCGAAAAGGTCAGGGATCTTGTAAGCGACGATTTTCTGTCGCAGGGTCACGCGAGGGCATTGCTCGGAATCAGTGACAAGTCAAAAATATGCGACGCGGCTGATACCGTTATTTCAAAACATCTTTCGGTACGAGAGACGGAAAAGCTCGTAAAGAGCATTAACTCGCAGTCGGTTCCGGGAAGCACGAGAATTCATAAGAGAGACCCGTTTTTCAGTGAGGTCGAGCTGTCGATTTCGTCGTCCTCGGGCAGAAAAGTCAGCGTTAAAGAGAGCAAAAAGGGCGGAAAAATCGAAATAGAGTTTTTCGACAAAGAGGATTTGCAGAAAATAGCCAATCTGTTTGAGGATTGATTTGAAAAGGAGTATATATTAAAAATGCTTGATATTAAATTTTTGAGGGAAAATCCCGATATTGTAAAGGATAATATCAAAAAGAAGTTCCAGGATAACAAGCTCCCAATGGTCGACGAGGTAATCGCTCTCGATAAGGAATACAGAGCCAATAAAATGAAAGCCGACGAATTCAGAGCTTCGAAAAACAAGGCTTCAAAGCTTATCGGCGCACTTATGGCGCAGGGTAAAAAGGAAGAAGCCGAAAAGGCGAAGGCGCAGGTTGCCGAGGATACAAAGGGACTTGCGGAGTGTGAACGTCTTGAGAGCGAACTGAGCGCGAAAATCAGAAAAATAATGCTCGTTATCCCCAACATTATCGACGAGAGCGTACCTATCGGAAGGGACGACAGCGAGAACGTAGAGGTTGAGCGTTTCGGCGAGCCCGTCGTTCCCGATTTTGAAATTCCGTATCACACCGATATAATGGAGCGTTTTGACGGAATCGACCTTGACTCCGCAAGAAGAGTCGCAGGCAACGGATTCTATTACCTTATGGGCGACATCGCGAGAATTCACTCGTCGGTTATCGCTTATGCGCGCGATTTTATGATAAACAGAGGCTTTACGTATGTTGTTCCCCCGTTCATGATTCGTTCCGACGTAGTTACCGGAGTTATGAGCTTTGCCGAAATGGAAGCCATGATGTACAAAATTGAGGGCGAGGATCTCTATCTTATCGGTACGAGCGAACACTCCATGATAGGCAAATTCATAGATCAGATAATCCCCGAGCAGGAACTCCCCAAAACCCTGACGAGCTATTCGCCCTGTTTCAGAAAGGAAAAGGGGGCTCACGGTATCGAGGAGAGAGGCGTTTACAGAATTCATCAGTTTGAAAAGCAGGAAATGATAGTCGTCTGCAAGCCCGAGGAGAGCAAAATGTGGTACGACAAACTCTGGAAGAATACCGTTGATTTGTTCCGCTCGCTCGATATCCCCGTCAGAACTCTCGAATGCTGTTCGGGCGACCTTGCCGATTTAAAGGTTAAATCCGTCGATGTTGAGGCGTGGTCACCGAGACAGAAAAAGTATTTCGAGGTCGGTTCATGTTCGAATCTCGGCGACGCGCAGGCGAGAAGACTCGGTATCAGAGTCAAGGGTGAGGACGGCAAAAAGTATCTTGCCCATACGCTTAACAATACGGTCGTCGCGCCCCCGAGAATGCTTATCGCGTTCTTGGAGAACAATTTGAACGCCGACGGCAGTGTAAACATCCCCGAGGCATTGAGACCTTATATGGGCGGAACGGAGAAAATAGTTCCTAAGAAATAATGTGACGGACTGTCGCATTCGGCGGCAGTCCTTTTTTTAATCTTAAATATGAATTTACCGTTGAAAAGACTGCGGATTTTGTATTGCTGACGCAAATTTGTTATTGATAAAACCGCAAGTCTCATGCGGGA
>DJEG01000002.1:0-2518 GCA_002431305.1 Ruminococcaceae bacterium UBA5904
AGCGTAACAATGTGAGAAATGAGAAGCATGGTTCCGTTCATCGGACGTTCGGATAATCCGGAAAGTGCGGCGAATGCAATGTCTCCCGGAATCGCTACAGCTTCATTAGAACGTTCGAACGGCTTAATTATTGATTTTTCGAAATGGACGCGTTCGCCGAGCGAGGAAATAAACGATTTAATTTCGTCCTTTAACTCGTTCGGACGGTCGTTTGTTATGCTTATTAATGCATTGTCTGACGAAAACAGCATATTATAAACGCTTTTCAGAACGGACATGTCCTTTTCGTTTCCTTCAAAATCTTTAATCCAAAGATAGTATGCGAAACCGTCCGTCAGTTCGGTAACTGCACATTCCGAATTAATAGAGCTCTGCGCGCGTCTGATTGCATACTTGCTTCCCGCTGAGACGATACTTTGATAAAGGTCTGTTTTGTCTTGTCTTACGAGGTCGAGTACGGCGCTGTTGTCGTCAAATTTTGTAGAGGTAAGAATTTCCTTGACAAGCTCCAAAGCCTGAGTAACGTTTCTGTCCAGCGCGCTTAAACTGACGCAGAATTTGATTTTCATATCATCTGCGTTCTTCGGGTCGGAGAATGTTCTGATATCAAATGAAAGATTTCCGCATTTCGTCATTGTTTTTGTTTGAAGATCCAGCGCGGAATAATTTTTCGTATCGAGTTTTCCGAGCAGTCCGGAAATAAGCGACGCCTTAAGAAGTTCATTTTCGCCTATGCCCGTAATATCAAAATACATATTGATATACGTTATCGAATCGGTGTGAATTTTGTGCGTTATTATCTGACCGTCCGATGAAGTATCAATTCGTTCGGGGTCGCGTTCGATATCGTCAAGTTCAATTTTCGGAATTGAAGCCAAAGCCTCGGGACTGTCTGCGCTTGACTGCCATTCAAGAAGTCTTTCCTGTTTGTTTTTTAACTCGTTAATTTCGTCCGAAGTCATGTTTTCGAGACGTTTTTTTATTTCGTCCGATTCGCGTTTTCTCTCCTCGTCGCCGAGCGTGTGAGAAGGTTTCAGGAGAACGGAGCATGAGTGCTCTGATTCGAGGAATATTTTATTAAGAATCGATTCATACCAATCGGTTGAAATTTTATCGCGTAAAACATCGAATATGTTTCCGAACTCAAAACCTTTTACCGGGTCGGAGTCATAAAGCCACGTTTCAAGTGACGCTATCGAATAATATAATCCGAGCGGGATGCCGAAATCTTTTTCCTTGAGAATAAATTCAAAGTTTGAAATCGAAGCCTCAAGCATCGCTTTGTCAATGCCGTTTTTGATAACGGATTTAATTGTATCGTCAAGCAGTTTTTCCGCCTCATCCGCTCTGTTTTCGTCAATATTTCTGACGGTAACGAGAATCCACGCCTGCATTACCCCATCGTTTACCTGTACTGTAATATCGTCGCAAAGTCCCTTTTCCAAAAACGCTTTTTTGATAGGCGACATGTTGTTTCCGGACAAAACGTCGGCGAGAATTTTACACGTAAGCGTGGTTTCTCTGTCCTCGAACGACCCGATAACGTATGCCTTGCCGAGGATGCACTGTTTTTCAAGAGGCATATCCTCCGTCAGTTCGTAAAAACTTTCCGTTCTGCCGGTTCTGACCGGAGCCTGAACGGCGGGGCGTGGCATGGGCTCGATTTTTTCATAATGCGAGAGGTACTCGGTATCAATCAGAGTCAACGCCTTGTCAATGTCTATGCTGCCGTCGAGGAAAATATATGAATTCGACGGGTGATAAAAACGGCTGTGTGTCTGCGTGAATTTTTCATATGTCAGTGTCGGAATTTTGCTCGGAAGTCCTCCGGATTCAAAACCGTAACCGCTGTCGGGAAACAGTTTCGATGAAATTTCATTGTCGAGCACCGAGTCTGCGTCGGCATACACGCCTTTCATTTCGTTGAAAACAACGCCCTTGTAAATTGCAGGCGCATCGTCTGAAAATTCGAAATGCCAGCCTTCCTGCGCAAATATTTCCGGCTTCGTATAGATAAGCGGTTTGAATACGGCGTCGAGATAAACGCTCATCAGATTAAAGAAATCCTTATCGTTTTGGCTTGAAATCGGGTAGAGTGTTTTGTCCGAAAAAGTCATTGCGTTTAAAAACGTATTCATGGAACTTTTAAGGAGCTCCACGAACGGCTCTTTCAGTCTGTATTTATCAGAACCGCACAGAACGGAGTGCTCAAGAATATGGAAAACTCCCGTGTCATCCTCGGGAACGGTTCTGAATCCTATGGAAAAAGTTTTGTTCGAATCCTCTCTGTCAAGGAAGAGGAGTCTTGCCCCGCTTTTTTCATGGGTCATTTCGACGGCTTGTCCGCCCGCCTGCGCAAGGGGACGTATGTTTGTTATTTTAAAACCGTGAATTAAATCGTTAATTTTCATTTTATCGCCTCTGTAATGAATTTTAAACAATACAGATAATAGTATATATTATTTTTTATATTAAATCAAATATTTTGACAAATATTTTGAAACTGACAGGAAATAAT
>DJEG01000002.1:2558-17129 GCA_002431305.1 Ruminococcaceae bacterium UBA5904
CTGACAGGAAATAATGAAAAATATACGCTTTTTGTTCATGCTTTACCGATTATAAATCGAGCAAATAAACATAAATTAAATTCGAGGAGGGCAGCGCATGAAAAAAATTTTTAAAATATCTGCAGTTATATGCTGTGTATTAAGTATCTGCGTTTTTTCGCTGATAATTTACGGAGATATAATTATTCCCGATTCTCTTACGGTCGGTGCCGGGTGCGATATGACCGTTTCGCATATTTTCAGCGTAACGGATGAATCGACTCTCAAAGAAGTTTCGGTTTTTTCTTCCGACGGTGAATTAAGGACGGGGCAGACAAAACTTTTTGATGTTTTTCCCGTTAAAAATAATTCGCTGAATGTTACCGAAAGCGATTATGTCATTCCCGGCGGCGAGATAATCGGAATACGCATGTATACAGACGGCGTAATCGTGGTTTCCGCCGACAGTATCGAAACCGCGGGCGGCATTGTAAATCCTGGAAAAGGCGCGGGAATTCAGAGCGGTGATATTATAAAGACGGTAAACGGAATAGAATGCAGTTCCGTTTCTGTTTTAAACGAACAGATATCTTCAAATAACGGCAAGGCAATTTCACTTACGGTTTTAAGAAACGGAAAAACATTCGAAACATCGATAACGAGCGTTTATTGTACGACCGATTCGAAATACAGATGCGGACTTTGGGTGCGGGATTCGACGGCGGGACTCGGAACTCTTACGTATATAGACCCCGAAAATAAAACCTACGGCGCTCTCGGGCACGCTATATGCGATACCGACACGGGTATTATTTTTCCGGCGGGGCAGGGGAATATACTCTCGGCTGTTTTTAACGGGTGTATAAAAGGTCAGAGCGGAAAAACGGGAGAAATACAAGGTTCGTTCGGCAGAGAAATATTAGGAGATTTGACGTTAAACTGCGATAACGGAATCTTCGGAAGCTATTCGGCTCTGACTGACAGCGGAAAAACCGTCAAAGTTGCAAAAATGAACGAAATCGAAGAGGGCAAGGCTCAGATAATAGCGACGGTCGATTCGGGTGAAAAGAAATATTACGACGTTCAAATCGAAAGGATAAGTTATGATGTTTCGGACGGAAGTCATAATTTTACTATTAAAGTAACCGACAATGAACTTATCGAAACAACCGGCGGTATTGTGCAGGGAATGAGCGGAAGTCCGATTATGCAGAACGGTATGCTTGTAGGCGCGGTAACACATGTCTTTTTGAATGATCCGCAGTACGGCTACGGCATTTTTGCACAGACGATGATAGATACCGACAGAGGCGTAAACTTAAAGGACGCAGCGTAATTTGAATTGAAAAACGGAGATGCGGGAACTGACTCTGTGCGTCTTCGTTTTTTTTGTATACCATATTATGACAAAATAATCAGGGGGGATGTATTAAACTGGTGGTGATAAGTTATTATGTTGTTAGGAGGTAAAAATATGTCTGTTTCTTTTAAATACAGAGACGGATGTCTGACAAGCGTTCTCTGCGGAGATATAGACCATCATCACGCTTTATCAATCAGAGAGAGCATTGATTCTCAGATGTCTAAATATATGCCGTCAAAACTGATTCTCGATTTTCACGACGTTACGTTTATGGACAGCTCGGGAGTCGGGCTTGTTATGGGGCGGTATAAAAATGCGTCTGTTTTCGGCTGCGGGGTGAAACTTGTGAATATGTCACAGAAGGTCAGACGAATAATGAAAATGTCGGGACTTGAAAAAATAGTCGAATTCGAAAAGGAGGGCGAATGATGAAAACGTTATATGAAATGAAACTAACCGTAGACGCAAAAAGCGTTAACGAGGGGTTTTGCAGGGTTGCGGTCGGCACGTTTGCGGCGGTACTTGACCCGAATATTGACGAGCTTTCGGATTTAAAAACCGCAGTAAGCGAAGCTGTTACCAACTGTATAGTCCATGCATACAAGACAAAACCCGGAAAAATTTACATAACGGTAAAAATAACCGATACAAACGCCGTGGTTGTTAAAATCCGTGACAGAGGATGCGGAATTCCCGACGTTGAAAAAGCGCGGGAACCGCTCTTTACCACAGGCGGAGACGACAGGTCGGGACTCGGTTTTTCTGTTATGGAATCATTTTCGGACAAACTCAAAGTTACTTCGAGAGAAGGACGGGGAACGAGCGTTACGATTACAAAAATAATTCGGGGCAAGACAAGCGATGCTTCTTGAAAAAACCGACAGGGATTCTCTTATAAACGATAATATCGGGCTTGTCTATTCGTGCGCTAATAAATTTAAAAACAGAGGCGCCGAATATGAGGATTTGGTTCAGTGCGGATGCATCGGACTTATAAAGGCGGCGGACGGATTTGACCCGTCGCTCGGGTATAAGTTTTCAACATATGCCGTTCCTGCGATTCTCGGTGAAATAAAACGCGTATTCAGGGACGGCGGCACTGTTAAAGTCGGACGTTCCGACAGGGAAAAATCAAGGAATCTGATGAAAGTTCAGGAGCTTCTTTTCGATAAACTCGGCAGAGCGCCTACTGTTTCGGAGCTTGCAAACGAGTGCGGGTATGACGAGGCGAGAACGGCTCAGCTTCTGTGCGCGTCCATGCCTGTAATAAGTCTCACGCCCGACGATGACTCGGATTTTCGCCCGACGGATATTGCGAGCAATGAAACTGACGAGCAGATGAACGACGCTATAGCCGTAAAAAATGCGGTGGAACGTCTGTGCGAACGCGACAGGCAGATTGTAGACATGCGTTATTTTAAAGGGCTTACGCAGACTGCGGCGGCAAAGGCTTTGGGGATGACTCAGGTTCAGGTCTCAAGACGGGAAAAAACTATTCTCAAACTCCTGCGCGAAAATCTGACATAAAACGTTGCTCTTTTTTATATTCTGTGATATACTGTTATATAATTATTTATATAGTAAATCTAAGTGAAGAGGAGCGCCGGCGTTTATGCGATATAAGATTAGAAAAAACATCAGAATATCCGTCTGCGTTCTCTTGTGCCTGCTGACGGTATTTCTGCCGTCGTGCGGTTCATTTTCTGTTAAAAGCACGGTTATAAACGCCGTTAAGGAACCTGAAAAGAGCGTCGATTATCACTCTTATTCTTCATCCGGAGATGTTTTATATTCAAACGGATGTTCTTATCAGTTTGACGAAAAAACATACAGTATAAACGTACGCGATACCGAATCGGGCGTTATGTGGTCATCGCTTTTGCAAAAGGAAAATAATTATTCCTGCGTGTTAAGCGTTCAGATGATTTATAAAAAGAACATCTATATACTTAATTCTCAGGACAACGGTGCTGCGCTCGGCGGGGCGTCATATGAAAAAAACGATAACGGCATTACCGTTCATTATGACTTAAAAGAAAAAAAAGACGGGGAGAACCTTTTTTCCTGCGACGTTGTTTATTCGTTTAACGGCAGAAATATGAGCGTATCGTGCGATATTTCAAAGGCTGAAACGCCTGACGGCGCGGTGCTTGTTTATTTTGATTTGCTCCCGTCATTCGGCGAGTATGACGACGCTTTGTCAAACGATTATTTTCTTGTTCCCGACGCGAGCGGGGCATTGATGTACACGTCCCTTTCCGATTCCGTAAACGACAGCTGTGAGTTCGATATTTACGGCTCTGACCCTGCCGAAAACGGAAATACGGACAGATCGCATTCGCTCATGCCCGTATTCGGCTCGAAAAGAAGCAATTCATCATTCGTTGCTTATATTGATTATTCCGACGCGGCGGCGTGCGTCTGCGCTCAGAGACCGAACGGCGAGAAGGGTGCGTATATATTCGCCCGATTTAAACTGTCCGCCTCGTCTATGACGGATTCGAGCGTGCGTTATACCGATTTTAAACGTGAAAAAATCGGCGTAACATATATGTTTTTAAGCGGAACAAAATCCGATTACAGTTCAATGGCGGGTGCGGTCAGAGAATATATGATTAAAAACGGGGATATGAACGAGACGAGAGTTCCTGACGGTACTCTTCCGTTTGTTCTCAACGCGGTCGGACATTACGACAACGGATTTATGAAAACCGATTCGGAAACGACATTCGGCGACTGCGAAACTCTTGTAAATATTTTAAAAGCCCGTTCTGTCGATTCCGTCAGCGTCGTTTACAAAGGTATTTTTAAAGGCGGACTGAGTCAGAAGAAAACCAAACCGTCTGCCGTGCTGTCCTCGCTCGGCGGAAAAAGCGGACTTGAGGGGCTTTATTCATTCCTCAGGGCAAATAACGATAAACTGTTCGTTGCCGTTAACTGTATAAGCGCGCAAAACATACCGTCCGCGGATACGGCGCGCTCCGTGCTCGGTAACAAACTTTCTGTTACCGTAAAAAATGATATGAGCAGAAGCGATGCGGATAAGACAACGGATATTAAACTTATTGCCTCGTCTGAGATAGAAAAAATGATACCCGATATCGTTTCCGTTTCCGCTGATCTTCCCTGTGACGGAGTTATTCTCTCCGACGCGGGTGATACTGTTTATTCGGACTGTTCGGCTGCCGGCAGGTCGAGAATTCAGACTAAGAATGCTCTTGAAAATATGCTTACAAGCGCTTCGGGCGCCGCGGATGTCAGCGTTTCAAACGGTAATTTCTATACTCTGAAAAGCGTTAAAAACGTTACGGACATGCCTTTATATCCGTCGAGAACGGAAACCTCGTCGTATAAGGGAATTCCGTTTGCTCAGATGGTTATGCACGGATATGTAAACTACTGGGGCGAGAGTGTAAATCTGAGCGATAATTATAAACTATATATGCTCAGATGCATAGAATACGGCTCTCCTATAGCTTACGAATGGGTGTTTGACGAGACCAGCGCTTTGTATTACGGATATACTTTATCCGACGCGCTCGAGTATTATGAAGAAAATAAAAATGCGCTTGAGTCTGTTTCGTCAAGCGTTATGATGTCTCATTCATTTGTAAAGGACGGAGTTGCCGAGGTCGTTTATGAAAACGGCGTTACAATATATGTTAATTATAATAATTATTCCGTAATTACGGACAATAATCTGACCGTACTGCCTTACAGTGCATTAAAGGTCGGATAAGGAGGGTATAAATGGATTTTAAACTTGACGCTTTTCCCGTCGATGAAAATACAAGCGGACTCAGAAACCGCGATAAAATCAAAATATTGATTTGCTATGTTTTTAAATCCATAGCTCAGCCCATCGCTAAGGATGTAATTCTTTCCGCTTTATACGATAACGGTATCGCCAACTATTTTGAGATAAGCCAGGCTGTTTATGAGCTCGAAAAAAACGGAGCTTTAAAACTTACCGAGGGCGATGACGCCGAATACATACTTACCCAAAAGGGAAGAAAAATAGCGGATGATCTCGAAAGAGAACTTTCGATGTACATTCGTCATAAAGCCACGCAGGCTGCTATGAAAACTCTTGTATACGAAAAACGTCTTAAAGAAAATAAGGTTAATATAGTTAATCTCGGCGAAGGAAAATACAGGGTTGACATAACTATTTACTCCGGACTTGAGGGCGAGGGCGAGAACGATTCGCTTCTCGACGTGTCAATGTATGTTCCGGATATTATTCAGGCTGAAGTTATTAAACGTTCGTTTCTTAACAATCCGGCGAAACTTTATGAAAAAGTCACGCAGGCTCTTACCGAGGACGTAGATTTTGTTGATTGATTATGAGTGACAAATTTAAAATAATTGCAAGAATTTATAACGGATATAAGACGAAATTCGGAGTCCCGAGACAGAGCGGAATCGCTCGTGAGACGAAGTCGAGAATCGTATTCGAAAAAGAATACAGAGATGCGAATGCGTTCAGACGGCTTGACGAGTATTCGCATCTGTGGCTTATATGGAAGTTTTCAGAATCCGAACGCGAAAACTGGTCTCCGACCGTCAGACCTCCGAGACTCGGCGGGAACGAGAGGGTAGGAGTGTTTGCGACGCGCTCGCCGTTTCGCCCGAATCCGATAGGGCTTACATGCGTTAAACTTGAAAAAATCGACTTCGAATGTTCCGACGCTCCCGTGCTCACTGTTTCGGGGGCGGATCTTATGGATTCTACGCCGATATACGATATAAAACCGTACATCCCTTACGCGGATTCCTGCCCGGACGCCGTCGGCGGATTTGCAGACGGATTCAGCGGGTATTCTTTAGATGTCTGTATTCCCGGGAAAATTAAAGAAAAGTATTCAAAATGCTTTATTAATGAGGTGACGGAGCTTTTAAAAACAGACCCCCGCCCTGCGTATCAAAAGGACGAGGACAGGGAATACGGCGTTTTGTATTACGATAAAAATATAAAATTTAAGGTTAAGGACAATAAGATTTTCGTAACGGATATTGAATTATACGACAATGAATGATATAATCTCTTCGATTGTATCAATCATGTTTTCGGGGGAAATATGGACAGTATAATTCTTATTCTTGAGATAATCGGAACGATTGCGTTTGCAGTTTCGGGCTCAATGGTCAGCATTAACAAGAGACTTGATATTTTCGGTGTTATCTTCTGCGCCGTGGTTACTGCGCTGGGCGGGGGAGTTCTTCGAGATATGCTTCTTGCAAACCTGCCTCCCGTTATGTTCAGGGAGTATATCTATGTTATCGTTGCGCTGATTACCGCTCTTGCCACTTTCATAATCGCGCACGTTATCGGCAAAAAATATACGGAAAATATTGACATCATCGATAAGGTTGACAATGTTTTCGACGCGCTTGGACTCGGCGTTTTTACTGTTGTCGGAATTAATACTGCAATTTCGAGCGGTTACGGGGACAACGCGTTTTTTGCAATTTTTCTCGGTATGACGACAGGGTGCGGGGGCGGAATTGTCCGCGACGTTATCGTCAGAGAAGTTCCGTTCGTTTTGTCAAAGAGAATTTATGCCGTTGCTTCAATCGGAGGCGGAATCGTATATTATGTTTTGTACGTTACTCTCGGACTCAATGAGGTATTAAGCGTGCTGACCGGCATAATACTGATTTTTGCTATAAGAATTCTCGCGTCCGTATTCAGATGGGATTTACCCAAAGCGATTTAATTATTTTTTTGATTTTTGACGATAAAAATATGAAAAACACTTGATTTTGCCGCGAATATAGGCTATAATATTCAAGCTGTTGAATATATGTTCACGGTAAAGTCAATTGAATATCGGGGTGTGGCGAAGTTTGGTATCGCGCTTGGTTCGGGACCAAGAGGCCATGGGTTCGAATCCCGTCACTCCGACCAGGAAAAAAGGACTTGTAAAATCAAGTCCTTTTTTCAATGAAATTCGTTGTTGTGCAGCGAATGAAATATCTTCGATATGAAATATTTGCTTTGCAAACATGAAATATACCTATGATATATGATATTTTTCTATATTAAAAAAATAATGGTTTTCTAACACTTTTTCTAACACTTTGAAATCATATTGAATCTTTTATTAGAAATAAAGCGGTTTCCCCATATCGGAGAAACCGCTTACATTATAGATTATATTATGTGGTTTTTGGTATATCAGCTTTTTTTTCGCTCTTGTTTCTGAACGGGAGAGTATACAGCAGAACTGAGATTACAGCAGATACGGCGGCAATGGAATCGAATAAGATTCTCTTTGAGTGCGAGTCATAACTGATATATATTGATTCGAACCAGGAAAAAAGGCATAGGACAATACTGAATATCAACGCTCCGATTATGTAGGACTTCGGCAGCAGTTTTCTTCCGATAATGATATTCAATATAGAACATATTATCATTACCGCAAACAGTATAATCCATATAACGGTTGCCGCGTCGTCGGAAAAATTAAAAAATGTTTTATTTACTATTGTAAAACTCAATATTGATAATAAGAGCCATGTGATTAAAAGAACAGGTTTGCTGATTTTTAAATATGAAAGCTTTTTATCCAAGAGTATCAACCTTTCTTAATTTGTATTGTAAAATACATGGACATTTAAAAGTATATATTCTTTAGTTGGTCTCGTGTTATTGCGAATAATTCAACGAATTTATATATATTATGAATTTATTGAACGGTTAAGAACCATCGTAAGCTCCTCCTTTCATTTTAATAAATATTGTCAATTATTTCCTTTATGTAATTTAAGAATAGCATAATAATTGATGATTGTCAATATAAAAAAATTACAAAAGTATTAATGATTTTATTAAGATTGCATTAATAAGTCAAAAAAGCGGTTTTCCTGTTCCGGAAAAACCGCTTAGCTTTAGTTGTTCACTCTGTGTTATTTTTGGTTTTCTGCTGTTTTTTTTGAAAAAACATATATAACGCGATAAATATATTTACCCTGGTACAGAGTACTAGGTATCAATATCAAAAAAACATAACAAAACGGGTATTGATAACTATTACAAAATGTACTAAAATATATTTACTGTTGCGAATCAGGTGAGAAAATATATGAAATCAAAATCAAGATTCTCGGCGGTGCGCCGTGTTTTAATATTCTGGACATTATTTATAGGTATAGGTGCAGTCGGGGGTGCTGTATGCATGATAGTCGACCCGAGCGGAAAGGTTCTCGGAATGGACGGAATGCTTCCGTATTTTAAGGTTCTGCCGTTTGCAGACGTACTGTTTAACAATTTACTTTTTCCGGGCATTGCATTGCTTATTGTAAACGGAATTACAAATATTACCACTTCTGTTCTTTTGTTTATGAGAAAACGGGCGGGAGTAATCCTCGGTGAGATATTCGGCATAACGCAGATGCTGTGGATATGCATACAGTTTTACATGTTTCCGCCTAATTTCATGTCGACGATTTATTTTATATTCGGGTTCTGTCAGTTTATAACCGGCTTTGCCGCGGGCGTGTTTTATAAGCAGGAGAATTTTAAAGTCGATACATCGCAGTATAAAAATATAGGTACTGATAAATCAAAGCTCGTCGTTTATTTTTCGCGTATGGGATACGTTAAAAAGCTTGCGTATGAAAAGGCGGACGATACGGGCGCGGACATTTACGAAATTAAATCTACCGAGATGACGGACGGTACTCTCGGATTTTGGTGGTGCGGAAGATTCGGCATGCACAGGTGGGATATGCCGATTGAGAAAATCAATATTGATTTAAATGCTTATTCCCACGTGACGATTTGCTCGCCTATATGGGTGTTTACGCTGTCTGCTCCCGTGCGCGCTTTCTGCAAAGAAGCGTCGGGCAGTATAAAGGAAGCCGATTACATACTTTCGCACTATGCAAACGGAAAATACGAAAACGCGGTTAATGAAATGGACAACTTATTAAAAATAACTCACACGTCGTATTGTTCATTCAGGTGCAGAAAAGGCGTTTTCAAGGAAATGTGATTTATATTTATGAATAAAAAACAGGACATGACGGCACAGCTGGAGAGCGGAAAGATAATTCCGCTGATTATAAAACTTACCGTTCCCGCTGTTGTCGCGCAAATGATTACATTCTTATATAATACTGCCGACAGGATGTTCGTTGCAAAAATAGACGGCTCGGGCATGGACGCGTTGGCGGCTCTAGGCATTGTTCTGCCGGTTACTCTTATAATGCAGGCGTTTGCAAATCTCGTGGGACTCGGCGGTTCTCCGCGCGCGGGGATAAGATTAGGCGAGGGCAAAACTGACGAGGCGAACAGAATTTTCAATACCGCGTTCGTATTATTATTAATAATAGGTATATTTACAGGTGCGCTGACGTTTATATTTGCACGTAAGATAGTCGTACTGTTCGGATGTCCCGACAGCGCGGTTGATTTTGCCGAGGAGTATCTGCGTATTTACTCGTGCGGAAGCGTGTTTGTAATGCTCGCGCAGGGGCTGAATCCGTTTATTCTGACCCAGGGCTATTCATTTTTTGCTATGATATCAGTTTCGTTCGGTGCGGTTATCAATATAATTCTTGACCCGATATTTATTTTTAAATTTAATATGGGAGTAAAGGGTTCGAGCCTTGCTACCGTTTTATCGCAGGCGTGTTCGTGCGTATTGATACTGTGTTTTTTCTTTTCGAAAAAAAGTATGTTTAAATTGAAATTTTCGTTCATGCGTCTTAAAAAAGCGAGAATTTTCAACATTCTTTCACTCGGAATCACGCCGTTTGTTATGACGGTTACCGAGTGCGCCATTCAGATAGTATTTAATATAAATCTCAATGCGTCGACGCTCGGAAACAAGGATTATACCGCCGCTCTTACGATAATGCTAAGCGCGTTACAGCTTATTTCTCTGCCGCTAAACGGACTGGGCAACGGTATGCAGCCGTTTGTGAGTTATAACTACGGACGCGGTAATGCTTCGAGACTGAAACAGGGTGTTAAGTACATAACGATTATCGCGTTTTTCACAGCATTTATAATGTGGTCGTTCTCGCTTGCGTTTCCGCAGGTCTATGCGTATATTTTCTCTGCAAGCGAAAACGTAACGAAGATAGTAAAAGAATACACTCCGTTTTTCCTTATGGGTTCTGTTATGTTTTTTGCTCAGATGACATTGCAGAATATCAACGTCGCGCTCGGTCAGGCGAAGTCTGCGCTTATTCTCGCCGTTACGAGAAAAATTATAATACTGATTCCGCTGTGCTTCACTCTGACGCATTTTCTCGGATTCAAGGGAGTATATATGTCTGAAGGAATAGCGGATTTGACGGCGGGAATTATAACGGTGATTGTTATTTTTACAACGTTTCCGAAGATATTTAAAAAACGCGAAGAATACGTAAAAAACTGCCCCCGAAATTGAGGACAGTTTTTTTTATTATTACATTATTATAATGCAGTCTGCGGTTCCTTTTCATCGACGAGTATTTCGTTTAAAAATTCAAAACACTGCGCGAGACATTTTTTAGCGGGAGTCGTTCTTTGCAGCAGGTGGAAACAGTGGTTGTTTTTTAATCCCTGTGCTTCAAACGTTCTGACTTTGTCGACGGATTCAACGAGTTTATCCGCCATAGGCTGACCCTGTTCGGGAACTATAAGGTCGCTCTTTGCCCATGCGATAAATGTCGGACACCATTTTTTGTCGACGAAATTAATAGGTGAAATATAATCAAACAGCGGGTATTCGCTTATGTTGCTCAAATCCTGTTTAACAGGGTAGTCGAGAATTAAATTCGCCATTTCGGGAACAATGCCGAAAGGCATCGGAACGTCCATGAATTTCGGCAAATCGTAAGGTCCGCAGAAAAGCGCGGCGGCTGCGACGGGATGATTTAACTTGCCGACGCCGATTTTGTCCGCAATTTCGGGGTGTGCGGATAACAGCTGTAAGTAGGAAGCGTTGTACGCGCCCGACGAATCGCCTGTTACAATAATTCTGTCAAGGTCTATGTTATAAGTTTCGGAAAGAACGTCAAGATAATTGAACGCGTCGACTGTGTCGCCTATGAGTTTGAACAAATCGACCTCCGGCGGCATGCGGTAATTAATATTGTATACAAAATAGTTTTGATTTGCAAAACATTCCGATATGCTGACCCTGTATTTTTTATCTCCCATAATGAATGCTCCGCCGTGCATATTTATAACGACGGGGTATTTCTTGCCGTTTCTAAGTATTCTCGGAGGATAGTACATGTCACCCATGGTGTATTCTCCGCCGTTGTCGGAGTACGGGATGTTTTTTTCACAGAATATATTTTCAAAGCTGACAGAGTTCTGAGGTTCTTTCATAAAGATGTCGACGGCTTTGAAAATGACTTGCGATTTTTTCATAAAAATGAGACCCCTCTTTAACAGTTTTCTTTAATTTTAACATATTTACACCCCGATATCAAGCGATAATTATATGTAATATGTATATTATGCACAAAATATTTAAATGTAAAAAACGGAACCGGCTTTTCAGTCGGTTCCGCTGTGTATTAATTATTTTGTAATTACATAAGGCTTCTGTAAAGAGCTTCAATCTCTTCTACGCTCGTATCTCTCGGGTTTCCGGGACGGCATGCGTCGGCAAATGCGTCTACTGCAAGTGCGTGTACATCCTCTTCCTTGATTACGCCTTTTAACGAAAGCGTGATGCCTACGTCTTCTGCGAGCTGTTTAACAGCGTCAATAGCAGCTTTTCTATACTCTTCCTGAGACATATTCTCAGTGCCCTTAACGCCCATAGCTTTTGCGATGTCGCGGTATTTCTCACCCGTGCAGGGAGCGTTATACTCCATAACCGTGGGCAGGAGAGTCGCGCACGCTTTTCCGTGAGGCATATCGTAGTATGCGGAAAGGGTATGTGCCATTGAATGGTCTACGCCGAGTCCGACGTTTGAGAATCCCATTCCCGCTACGTACTGACCGAGAGCCATGCCCTCTCTGCCGGCAGGGTCATTCTTAACCGCGCCTCTTAAATTCTTTGCTATTATTTCAATAGCCTTAATGTGGAACATATCGGACATTTCCCACGCTCCCTTTGTGATGTAACCCTCGATAGCGTGTGTGAGAGCGTCCATTCCGGTAGCCGCTGTGAGAGAAGCCGGCATTGAACTCATCATCTCTGGATCAACGACTGCAACAACGGGAATATCATGAGTGTCAACGCAGACAAATTTACGTTTTTTCTCAACGTCCGTGATAACGTAGTTGATTGTAACTTCCGCAGCGGTGCCCGCCGTTGTGGGAACAGCGATAATGGGAACGCAGGGCTTTGTTGTGGGGGATACTCCCTCGAGTGAACGGACATCTGCAAACTCGGGGTTGTTTATAATAATTCCGATAGCCTTCGACGTGTCCATCGCGCTGCCGCCGCCGATTGCTACGATGCAGTCTGCGCCTGATTTTTTAAATTCCTCAACGCCGTGCTGTACGTTTTCGATAGTGGGGTTTGCTTTAACGTCGGAATAAACGTCGTAGGCGATGTTTTCTTTATCGAGAAGGTCGGTAACTTTCTTTGAAATTCCGAATTTAATCAAATCGGGATCGGTTACGGTGAAAACTTTTTTAAAGCCTCTCGCCTTAACCTCCTTCGGAACTGCGGAAATCGAGCCCGCGCCGTGATATGATGTTTCGTTTAATACAAATCTGTACATTGATTATCACCTTTCCTTTTTTGTTCTGTGAGAAATTTATCAGTCTTTTTCATTTCCCGATTTATATTAACCATAAAATGTTTAAAAAAAGATTGAAAAAAGTAAATTTTTACTATATAATTACATTATAAATTAACTTCGGAGGTGCACAGAGTGAAGATTATAGCTTTCTTTACTTCTATCATGCTTGTTATTCTTAACTTTTTCGGAATGACGGGCAGCAACGCAACAGGTCATGATGATTACAGAACTTATAAAAACGTTATTCTTATGATAGGCGACGGAATGGGCTTTAACACGATTGAAGCCACGAAAAAGTTAAAAACGGACGATCTTTCAATGGAGAAAATGCCCGTTCACTGCCAGTCTCAGACGAGAAGCGCGTCGAGCAAGGTAACGGATTCCGCGGCGGGTGCAACCGCCCTTGCATGCGGTGTCAGAACATATAACGGAGCTATCGGTGTTTATAATTTTGCGGGACTTTCCGTTAAAAATAATGTGCCGAAATCCCTCTGTGAAGTCGCAAAAGAAAAAGCCAAACTCGCGGGCATTGTTACGACCGATAAGACAAGCGGAGCTACCCCCGCATGTTTCAGTGCTCACGCTGCGCAGAGAAAACTAGAAAAAGCTATCTCGACCCGTCAGATGCAGTCCGACCTTGATTTGATTTGGGGTTCTGCAAGCGAATCGGTAACGGAAGCTCTTTGCAATGAGGGCGGATTCGATATGATTACCACGAGCGAAGAGATGAACTCTCTCGAACCCGGAAGCAAGTCATTCGGTCAGTTTAATATGGATTCATTTGCAAATGTTACCGACGAGGGGGATAACCCGTATCTTTACGAGATGACCGAGAAGGCTATCGAGCTTCTTGATTCGGGCGACAACGGATTTTTCCTCATGGTTGAGGCTGCTCATATCGATAAATTCTCACATAAGAATATTATTGACGGTTCAACTTCGCAGGTTGTCGAGTTCAGCAAGGCTATTCAGACCGCGCTTGATTTTGCCGAAAAGGACGGCGATACTCTTGTTCTTGTTACGGCTGACCATGAGACCGGCGGAATTCAGTATGACGAGGCGAAGGACGAGTATTACTACACGACTACCAGGCATACGGGCGTAAACGTCCCCGTATTTGTATCGGCTAAGGACGCAGGATTCGTAAGCGGAGAGGCTTATAAGAACTGTGAGTTAAGCGTTCAGCTTGCAAGAGTTTTGGGTTGGGATGAAAATGTTTTCCCCGCGACGAAATTCTGATATGTTTATTTAAAAATTAATATACTGCCGAATCGTTTGCCTTGCTTATGGCAGCGGTTCGGCTTTTTTATATAAGAGGGGGGATTGTATTTTACTGATTCTTTTCCGATAATCTATATCGGAGGGGAAACAGATGATATTGACGGACGGAACCATAAATGAGTTTAAGGAATATTTGATTGATAATGATAAGAGTGCGTATACGGTTGAAAAATATATACGCGACGTAATGAAGTTTAAGGAATATGCGTGCGATTGTGAGATAGTAAAAGAGACAGCGG
>DJEG01000082.1:0-4738 GCA_002431305.1 Ruminococcaceae bacterium UBA5904
CCGACAGACATGGACGAAATCGTCTTTTTCATGTCGGCGGCTTCAGCCTTTGTCGCAAACAGCCCCTCAAATCCCGCCGCCGGCACCGACGTGACGAGCAGAAGAACTATGAAAAAGACCGATAAAATTCTTCTAATCGTTTTCATGTAATATCCTCCGTTTTATGCACATATATAAACAGCAAAAAACTGTATTTATATTTTTTAGTATATCACATAAAATTACCTTTTTCAAGCAAATTTTCAAATTCGGCACAAAATACGAAAAATCGGCTTGAAATGCACTTTACCCCTTTTTATCGCAAAAAATCCCCCGCCGACTTCATTTTCCGTCAGCGGGAGGACATTTTTATCTGTTATCTAATTTTAATAAAGTTTACTTCGCCTTTTTCGTCTGAGGTTTGCCGTTTTTCTTAGAGTCAACGGCTTTGATAACGAACAGCGTTGCAATCATCAGTACAATCGCAGCGGGAAGCGCAATCCACGCGCTCTTTACAAGTCCCGCGATAATGTATGAAACGAACGATACAGCCGCAACGGTCAGAGCATACGGAAGCTGAGTCGAAACATGGTTGATATGGTCGCACTGTGCGCCCGCGGAAGCCATGATGGTAGTATCCGAAATAGGCGAGCAGTGGTCGCCGCATACCGCGCCCGCCATGCACGCGCTGATAGCGATAATCTCCATCGGGTCGCCCGCATTGAATACGCTCAATACAATCGGGATAAGAATACCGAACGTACCCCACGACGTACCGGTCGCAAACGAAAGTCCGACCGCTATTGCAAATATAATAGCCGGGAGAATAAAGTCAAGTCTGCCCGCAGAACCCTCAACAAGACGTGAAATGAATATCTTCGCGCCGAGGCTGTCGGTCATAGCTTTAAGAGTCCACGCGCATGCGAGAATCATTATAGCGGGAACCATAGCCTTGAAGCCCTCGGGAACGGAAGCCATAATCTCTTTGAATTTAATAACTCTTCTGATAAGGAAGAATATTATTGTGAAAATAAGAGCGATCGACGAGCCGTAAACAAGACCTACGGACGCGTCGGAATTCGAGAACGCCGTTATGAAATCATGATATCCGTCCTCGCCTGCGGTGAAGAATCCGCCCGAGTAAATCATTCCGATAACGCATGTAATGATAAGAACGAGAATCGGAACCACAAGGTCGCATACTCTGCCCTTTTCGTTAACCTTCATATCATCAACTGCTTCGTGCATGCCGGAGGTAAACAAATCGCCGTTTTTCGCATTGTCCTCGTGAATCTTCATCGGACCGTAGTCAATACCGGTAAGAGCGAGAAATACCATCATTACGATAGTGAGAAGCGCGTAGAAGTTATAGGGAATCGCCTCGATGAAAAGCTTGATTCCGCTCTCTGCGCCCGCGGCGTTTGCAAATCCCGCGACAGCCGCCGCCCATGACGAAATGGGCGCGATAATGCAGACGGGAGCCGCCGTTGCGTCGATAAGATAGGCAAGTTTTGCTCTTGATACATTGTGCTTATCCGTAACGGGTCTCATAACGGAGCCTACGGTAAGACAGTTAAAGTAGTCGTCTATGAATATAAGAACGCCGAGAAGTATAGTCATAAGCTGTGCGCCGGTTCTTGACTTGATATGTTTAAACGTCCATCTGCCGAACGCCGCGGAGCCGCCCGCCTTATTCATCATTGCGACCATCGCGCCGAGAATGATAAGGAAGAGCAGAATACCCATATTATATGAATCGGCTATATTCGAAACAAATCCGTCGATAAGAACGTGGGACATTGTCGTCTCAAAATTACCGCCAGAGTAAATGATACCGCCCGCGATAATACCGATAACGAGCGAGGAGTAAACCTCTTTTGTTATAAGCGCGAGAACGATTGCAATAATCGGAGGAATAAGCGCCCAGAATGTAGCGTAAGCCTTAACGTCTTCGCGTACGGTTTTAACAGCGATGTCGATATGCTCGTGAAAATCGGGGTCGGAACCGAGATTGTCAGCATAATTTTCGGCATAATCAAGAGCTCCGAGAATGTCCTCTCCGAGTCCGTCGGGCTTTTCGCCGTCGATATAATACATATTGCCCTCGACTTCAAACAAAACCCGCTGAACCGGGTCGTCAGACTGTGTAACAGCGGTGCCGGTAAGCGCACCGTCGGGCTGAGCTAAGGCAGTCTCATCCTCTGCAGGAGCGGCCGCACACGTGATAATACCGACAATGAACGTAAGGATGCACATTACGAGAACGCAGAAAAATCTACGGCTCTTACGTGCGGATAAGTTTTTCATGTAACCATACCTTTCATTTTTTAACATTCTATGTAATGATAACAAACCGACAAAATAATGTCAATACAAAATGAGAATTTTGTCAATTTATATAAAATAAAACTATACGTTTTTTGTTTTTCCCGAACGAATTTTAAGAACTGTCATCATAACCGCTGACAGAACGAACATTATAACGCACATTCCCTGCCAAAACGTTATACCGAAAAATCCGTGACGCATTGTTTCGTCATAATAACGCATGAATTCCCACAAAAATCTGATAACGCAGTAAACGGCGGTCGTCAGCGGATAATTAAAGCCGACGGGGACGTTCTTACTCTTTTTTATATATATTTGAGTCAGGACAAGCATTATTATCATGCTTATGACCTCGCATATCTGAACGGGAAAAACGCGCGTTTCAACGATAGGATTATAGATTCCTTTTTCATAAGGAATACCCATACAGCACCCGTCAAGAAAACATCCGAATTTAGCGCACGTAAGGGTTATATAAACGCCCTGCGTCAGCATGTCGAGATTTTTTAAAACGTCGCTTTTTTCGATAAGAAAGAATACCGTCATAAAAATCGGAGCAAAAACCACCGCGCCGAAAATCGAGACCGTGCTGTTCGCAGTCTCGCCGAGACGAACACAGTATGCGTTATAAATATCAGCCATCAAAAACGCGCCGACAATTCCGCACAGGAACATGCACACAGTGTAAACAACGGCTTTTTTCTTAGTAAGGGAATACCTGTCATGCGTTTTTAAATTGATAAACAGCGTCGTAAAAAATCCGACGGCGTACATCAGATAATAAAAATATTCGCTTCCTTTAAACATTATTAACACCCTTATAATTCAATATCGGCAATAACCGGATAATGATCCGACGGGTATCTGTCGCCGAATTTATCGGTTATAACTCTGAATTCCTTTACGCTCTTAACGCCTCTTTCAAAAATAAAATCGATAATTTCGCGAGTGCATTCGCCGTCTCTTATCGGAATATCGAACGCGTGGAACGTATAGCAGTCGTCGGTCATTTCGGCGCAGTCTCTCGTATCTGAAAATCCCGCGTTAATCATCTGCTTATACGGCTCGCTCTCCGGCATGACGTTAAAATCTCCCGTGACGATAACGGGTACGTTCTTAATCTCGCCCGCCCGCTTCGCTATGAGCTTTGCGCCCTCGCTCATTGCAGTCTGTCCCTTATGGTCTAAGTGCGTGTTAAAATGCGCAAACTCTTTTTTCGTCTTTTTATCTCTTAATACGGCGTACGAGCATATTCTCACGCACACAGCGTCCCAGCCTTTAGAACCCGCAGTTTCGGGCGTTTCGCTGAGCCAGAAATTACCCGTCGACACAACCTCGAATTTATCCTTTTTATAAAATACCGGAGAAAACTCGCCGAGTCTCTTGCCGTTATCTCTGCCTACGCCGACATAATCGTATTCGGGCAGTCCTGCGCACAGAGCGTTCATCCATCGATAATGAGCTTCCTGAAGACCGAACGTGTCGGGATCGTATTTTTTAATAACGGAAACAACCATATCCTTTCTCGTCGTCCAGTAGTTTTTTCCCTTTCCTCCGCAGAGGACGTTAAAGCTCATAACTCTCATCATTATTTTCCTTTCGGTATATAATTATTTATAGTTTTTTCTTTTTCGGCTCGCAGTTTCCTCGTTATCTCCTTAGAAAAAACGCACCCGCAGTAATCCTGCCTGTAAAGAGAATATATTTTCGACAATTCGATTGAACGTTTATACCCGTTTTTCTTTTTAAAGTCGGAATAAAGATATTTTACGCCGTATTCTTCGCTGAGCCGTCCGCCGATTTCGTTGAGCTTTTCGGCGTTTTTGTAAGGACTTATCGACAATGTGGTCGTAAAATAATCGAAGCCCCCGCATTTTGCGAGTAAAGCCGTTTTCCTAAGACGCATTTCGTAGCACTTAAAACAGCGTTCGCCTCCCTCGGGTTCCGACTCATGACCTTTCGAATTTCTATAAAACAAATCGCTGTCGTATTCGCCGACGGTTACTTTTATATTCAAATTCATCTCATTAATAAGCCGTTTAAGCTCCGACAATCTGAATTCGAATTCCTCCCTCGGGGAAATATTCGGATTATAAAAAAACATTGTAATATCGAAAAATTGATTTAAATATTCGAGAACGTAACTCGAGCACGGCGCACAGCACGCGTGCAGAAGAAGCGTCGGTTTTATTCCGTTTTTTTGATTTTTTTCGATAACTTCGTCGAGCATTTTCTGATAATTTATCTTTTGCATAGGCTCACCGTGTTTTATTGTACTATTTTTTTCATCGAATGTAAACAGTGTTGTACAATATTGCCGTTGACTTATACAATTTATAAATATACAATCTTATATTATGGGAGAGATAGGCATGAATAAGTTATTAAAAGACAAAAACGTACTCGGCACCGTGCTGACTCTTATCGGCGG
>DJEG01000082.1:4802-6505 GCA_002431305.1 Ruminococcaceae bacterium UBA5904
GGGGACTTTCCGGCTCGTGCGGTCAGTTCCTTTTTGAAAATAAAGGTTTTGTCTCACAGACTCTCGTTCCTCTGAGGCTTTTTACTGCGGGCGTTATCCTGCTGATTGTCTGCGCCGTCAGATACAAGGGTAAGATTTTCGACGTTTTCAAAAACAAACGCGACGCGCTCGATCAGATAGTTTTCGGCATAGTGGGACTCATGCTGTGCCAGTTCACGTATTTTTATACTATTCAGTATTCAAACGCGGGAACGGCTACGGTTTTGCAGTACACCAACCCCGTCATAATTATGGCGGTAACGTGCATTATGAAAAGACAAGCCCCGCATTTAAACGAGATAATCGCCGTAATACTTGCATTGTCCGGAACGTTTCTGATTGCCACGCACGGTTCGTTTACGTCGCTTGCGATTTCGCCTAAAGCGCTGATTGTCGGACTGCTGTCTGCGTGCACATGCGTTATATATTCGATGCAGCCAAAACGAATTATGAATAAATATAACCCCGCCGTCGTTACGGGCTGGGGCATGCTGATAGGCGGAGTTGTATTAAGTCTGATTTTCCGTCCGTGGAATTACGAATTTACGCTCGACGCGGGCAGTATTACAGCGTTTTCGGCTATCGTAATTTTCGGCACGGTATGCTCGTTTACGTTCTACCTGACGGGCGTTACGATGATAGGCGCAGTCAAGGCAAGTTTGTTTGCAAGCGTGGAACCGCTCTCCGCCGCCGTTATTTCCGCACTGTGGCTTAAAACAAAATTCTACCCTGTCGATTTAATAGGCTTCGCGCTGATTCTGTCGACGCTGTTCATTCTTACATTAACAGGCAAAAAGAAAGAGGGTAAAGCGCATGGAGTTTCTTAACACGCTTAAAGGGCTCGGAACGGTTGTCAACGTCTGCGCGGTTATCGCCGGCGGACTTATAGGAACATTCTTCGGTAAAAAAATAAAGGAATCGGTACAGGATTCATTAATGAAAGTGCTCGGACTCGCGGTAATGTTCGTCGGGCTGTCAGGTGCGCTTTCAAAAATGCTGATAATCGAGGAAGGCAGACTTTCGGCATACGGAACGCTTATGATGATTATAAGTCTGTCGCTCGGAACGCTTATCGGCGAGCTTATTAATATAGAAAAATACCTCGAAAAATTCGGCGATAAACTAAAAGAAAAGGTCAAAGCCAAAAACGACGGCGGATTCACGGACGCGTTCGTAAGTTCCTCGCTCGTCGTATGCGTGGGCGCAATGGCGGTCGTCGGCTCGCTTCAGGACGGACTGACGGGAGACCATGCCACGCTGTTTGCAAAATCGCTTCTAGACTTTTTAATAATAATCGTAATGGCGTCGTCAATGGGAATCGGCTGTCTCTTCTCGTTTATTCCGATAGGAATATTTCAGGGCTCGATAACGCTTCTTGCAGAACTTATAAAACCGTATGTGACAACCGCGCTCGTCGACGATATATCACTTGTCGGCTCAGTGATGATTTTCGCCGTCGGAGTCAACAGCGTGTTTAATAAAAAGTTCAGGGTCGGAAATATGCTCCCCGCTCTGTTGGTAACGGCGGTGTATTCGATCGTTTCGAATTTATGAATCAAGACGGTTACAGCTTAATAATAAATCTGTTTACAAAACAATAATTTATCGTTTTGAACACAAACATTCTTTATGTAGGGGAAGATATCATCTTCCCGCATGAGACT
>DJEG01000102.1 GCA_002431305.1 Ruminococcaceae bacterium UBA5904
GGTTAGAACGCTAGCCTGTCACGCTAGAGGTCGACGGTTCGATCCCGTTCCGGGTCGCCATTGCTGCTGCTATGGCTCAGGTGGTAGAGCGCGTCCTTGGTAAGGACGAGGTCGGCAGTTCGAGTCTGCCTAGCAGCTCCAATAACCCCGAGGATTTATGTCCTCGGGGTTTGTTTTTATGTCTCTTTATTCTGATATAGAATTTTATTTAAAAGTTACCATCTTTTTCGGGTAAGTTTTAAATATAAATCTTGATAAAATGTAAATAATACAGAAGAACAAGTACAGACAAAAACCGCTCGGGAATCTGCACAGTCCCGAGCGTTTTTTTACATATAGTTATATTTCTTTCTCAAGGCGAACAGGAAGATAAGCGATATACCCGTCGCAAAAACCTCCGACACCGTGATAGCCCACCATATTCCGTCGACTCCGAAAAATATCGGAAGCACGAGTACGCATGAAGTTTGGAATACGAGCGTACGAAGAAACGAAATCGCCGCCGAAACTCCGCCGTTGCTCAAAGCCGTAAAGAATGAGGACATGAAAATATTGAAACCCGCAAGCAGGAACGAATACGCGAACAGTCTGAACGCATGACGCGTCAGTTCGAAAAGCTCCGCGTCGTATCCGACGAATATTTTTGCAAACGTACCCGACAGCAAAATCGCCGCGAGGGTCAGCACCGCACCGGAAGCGGAGGTCAGAATCACGCTCTTTTTGAGCATGTTTTTAAGCTCGTCCGTGTTACCCGCGCCGTAATGGAAGCCTACAACAGGCGCGCATCCTATTGAATAACCTATGGAAATAGATACGAATATAAACTGAACATACATTAAAACTCCGTACGCCGAAACGCCGTTTTCGCCGATAAGGCGCATTAGCTGAAAGTTATAAATCATACTGACGAGTGACATTGAAATATTGCTCATAAGCTCCGACGAGCCGTTCGTACACGCTTTTAAAAGCGGTTTAAATTCAAGACGCGCTGCGACAGTGTGCAGAATACTGCCGTTTTTCTTATTCATAAAGAATATGAGCGGAATTATACCGCCTACAACCTGGCTTAATCCCGTAGCAATCGCTGCGCCCTTTACTCCCCAGCCGAATCCTGCAATAAACAGCGCGTCGAGAGCCATATTCGTGCATCCCGCCGCCACAGTTACGAAAAGTCCGAGCTTCGGTCTTTCGGCTGTAATTAAAAAGCTCTGAAATACGTTCTGGAGCATGAACGCGATATTGAAGCCGATTATAATTCTGCCGTACAGAACGCAGTCGCCCATCATCTCTTCGGAAGCCTTTAAGAGCCTTGCAATTTGGGGCATAAATATAAATCCGAAAACTGTTGCAATTGCGCCGAGAATGACTGTGAATATCAGCATCATCGTAAAATATCTGTCCGCGTTCTTTCTGTCACCCTCGCCCAATGTTTTTGCAACAAGCGCACTTCCTCCGGTACCTACCATAAATCCGAGACCGCCGAGTATCATTAAAAACGGCATTATAAGATTTATGGAAGCGAAAGCCGTTTTTCCGACGTAATTCGAAACGAAAAGACCGTCGACAACTCCGTATACAGACGTAAAAATCATCATTATAATCGACGGAAAAGTAAAGCGAAACAGCTTTTTATAAGTAAAATGGTCTGAAAGCTGTATTTGTTTTTTCATAATAACTCCTAATTTTTAATATTAATGCAGTATCGCTTATTTTACAATTTATATTTTTAAAAGTCAAGCGCTATATTGCAACGATTCATAAAATGTGATAAACTTAGAAAAAAAAGAACGGAGAACTTACATATGAAAACATTTTTATTTCAGGGCGATTCGATAACCGACGCGGGCAGAAATTTCGATTACGACGACGGCAGAGAGTCATACGGCTACCCCACGTTCGTTGCGGGCAAGCTCGGCGTAAAATACCCCGGTCGGATTAAATTTATAAACCGCGGAATCAGCGGAAACAGAGTCGTCGACCTGTACGCAAGAATAAAGCGCGACTTTATAAACGTCAAGCCCGACGTTATAACCATTCTTATCGGAATAAACGACGTGTGGCACGAATTCGGCGGCGAACCCGACGGCGTTTCGGATGAAAAATACTTCAGAGTTTACTGCGCGCTTATCGAGGAGTTAAAAGAGGCTCTGCCCGATACTAAGATTATAATACTGGAGCCGTTTGTTTTAAAAGCGTCCGCAACACAGGACAAGTGGGACGAGTTCAGAACAGAAACGGAGAAAAGAGCAAAAAGCGCAAAGAAAGTCGCGGAAAAATATTCACTCCCGTTTATTCCTCTTATGGATAAATTCGATTCTCTCGCAGCGACCGCGAGAGCAGACCATTGGCTTCTCGACGGCGTTCACCCTGCCCCCGCAGGTCATGAGATTATCGCCCAAGCGGTTGTCGATAAATGCGAAGAACTTAGATTATTTTAAGAATTAAAACAAAAAATTATCCCGTTTAACCTTCATCCGGATAAACGGGATATTTTGTTTATACCCTGTAATAAATTATTGCTTATCGTGCGTATCTGAAATTACCCGTCAATAAATTCGCAAGGAACGTCAGTATCTTTCCTATAGGCTTCGGAAAATACTCTACGAGATAATCCCTGTCGATACCCTTTACGTTTACAACAGGTTCGGTCGTATCGGAAAGACCTATCTCATTGAGCTTTGCAAGGACAAGGCGGGCAAGAACGACGTTACCCTCCGCCGAGGGGTGAATCGTATCAGACGAAATAAGAGCGGGACGGCCTGCGAAAGCGTCGCGGGTGTCTACAACATAATTATTTTCGGGATTCTCCTCGCAGTATTTTATAATACTGTCGTTAATACGCCTGGTCGCCTGTTCATAAGGCTTTTTTGAAAACTCCGTATTCCACGCGGTATAAATCGTCTGAACGAGAACAACCGCGTCGGGGTTGAGAGTTCTTATCTGCTCCATGCATTTTGAAAAATTATCGTAGAACGTCTCGCCGATTTTATCAAATTTCGCATAGTCGTTGAATACGAGTCCCTGGATTATAAGCAGCGGCGCGTGGTCGAGCAGAAAGTCGTTTCCGCCTATCGATACGCTGATAATATCAGCCCACTCAACGTCCGCCATGAAGCTCTCATCCTCTGTAAGACGTTTTAAAAGCGTTGAGCTGTTTCTGCCCATTATGCCGTCGTTTATGTAGTTATATCCGTTCGTGTCGGCAACGATTCTGCCGTAAGCGGACTCGTCGGGATTGCTTATTCCGAAGCCCTCTGCTATCGAGTCGCCTATGACAAGATAATTCTTTTTATCCGCGTCGGCAGCCGACGCTCCGAACGAAAACATGCATAAGCATATGACGGCTGATAAGATTACCGCTGTGATTCTTTTTAATTTCATGTGTAACACCTCTTAAATTGATTTATGAAATCTTCGTAATATCGTACGGAGTCGTCTGATATACGAAATAGTTAAGCCAGTTTGAATACAACAAATTCGCATGCGAACGCCAGTTTACAATCGGCTCCTTTGTCGGATCGTCGCCGGGAAAATAATTTTTCGGAACGTCGATATCACGTCCAAGCGTAACGTCCCTCAAATACTCGTGCATGAGCGTGTCGCCGTCGTACTCGGAGTGACCGGTTATAAAAATCTGTCTCCCCTGCGGAGTCATAACCGCGTACAGCCCCGCCTCGTCGCTCGAAGCGAGAATTTTAAGTTCGGAAACTTTCTCAACATCCTCGCGCTTAACGGTCGTATGTCTCGAATGGGGTACGTAGAATTCGTCGTCGAATCCGCGTAAAAGGATAGCTCTTTTATAGTCGGCTTTATGTTTAAACACTCCGAAAAGTTTTTTGTCAAGCTTGTATTTTTTTATGCCGTAATGATAGTACAGGGCTGCCTGCGCACCCCAGCAGATGTGGAACGTACTCCACACGTGGGTCTTGCTCCACTCCATAATTTCGCAAAGCTCGTCCCAGTATTCGACCTCTTCGAATTCCAGATGTTCGACCGGTGCGCCAGTTATTATCATACCGTCGAACGTTTCGTTTTTAATATCGTCAAACACCTTATAAAATGAAAGCATGTGAGCCTGCGACGTGTTTTTCGACTCGTGGGAACGCGTGTGTATAAGCTCGATTTCAACCTGCAACGGCGAGTTTCCGAGCAAACGCGACAGCTGTGTTTCCGTTTCGATTTTTTTCGGCATTAAGTTTAGTATTAAAATTTTTAACGGGCGTATATCCTGGTTGACCGCCCGCGTGCGGGTCATTACGAATATATTTTCTTCATTTAACGTTTTGACCGCGGGCAGTTCGTTCGGAATTTTAATCGGCATTAATTTTCACACCCTTTACAGGACTTTATTAAGAGCCTGTGCAATATCGTCAATGAGATCCTGCGCATTTTCGAGTCCGCACGAAAGTCTGACGAGATCGGGGCCGACTCCCGCCTCGATAAGCTGTTCGTCGGTCATCTGACGGTGCGTCGTGCTCGCCGGGTGCAGACAGCATGTGCGTGCGTCTGCAACATGGGTCTCTATGGCGCATATTTTAAGATTTTTCATAAATGTTTCGGCGGCTTCTCTTCCGCCCCTAACGCCGAAGCTGACCACTCCGCACGTGCCGTCGGGCATGTATTTTTTTGCCCTGCCGTAATATTTATTACCCTCGAGTCCTGGGTAATTTACCCACTCGATTTTGTCGTTTTTCGATAAGAATTCGGCGACGGCAAGAGCGTTTTCACAGTGTCTCTTAACTCTGACGTGCAGACTTTCAAGTCCTAAATTCAATATAAACGCGCTCTGCGGAGACGGCGTAGAACCGAGGTCACGCATAAGCTGAGCGGTCGCCTTTGTTATAAATGCGCCCTCATTTCCGAATTTCTCGGCGTAGGTTATGCCGTGGTAGCTCTCGTCGGGAGTACAGAGTCCGGGGAACTTGTCCTTGTGAGCCATCCAGTCGAATTTACCGGAATCGACTATGCATCCGCCGATTGCAGCACCGTGACCGTCCATATATTTTGTCGTCGAGTGAGTAACGATATCCGCGCCGAACTCGAAAGGACGGCAGTTTATCGGAGTCGCGAACGTATTGTCAATGATAAGCGGAACGCCGTGCGCGTGAGCCGATTTTGCAAATTTTTCTATATCAAGAACGGTAAGCGCGGGATTTGCGATAGTCTCGCCGAAAACCGCCTTTGTATTGGGTTTGAAAGCGTTTTCGAGTTCATCCTCGGAACAGTCGGGGTCTACGAACGTAAAGTCAACGCCCATTTTTTTCATCGTGACGGCGAAAAGGTTATACGTGCCTCCGTATATCGCGCTCGAAGCGACTACATGATCCCCGTATGAAGCTATATTGAACACTGCGTAAAATGTGGCCGCCTGACCCGACGACGTGAGCATCGCCGCACTGCCGCCCTCTAAAGCGCATATTTTGGCGGCGACACGGTCACATGTCGGATTTTGAAGTCTCGAATAAAAATATCCGCTTGCCTCCAAATCGAACAGCTTCCCCATATCCTCGCCCGTATCATACTTAAACGTTGTACTCTGTATTATCGGAATCTGTCTCGGTTCGCCGTTTGCGGGCGTATAACCGCCCTGAACGCATTTTGTTTCAATTCCTGAATCCACTTTCATTCCTCCGAATGTATATAAATATCGGTAAATTAAATGATTATATATAGTAAATAATATCAAATCCAAACCGCGTTGTCAAATCGCAATAAATTATCGCAGGATATTAATAAAAACAATAATTTATCGCGTTAAACACAAACATTCTTTATGTAGGGGAAGACATTGTCT
>DJEG01000031.1:0-7575 GCA_002431305.1 Ruminococcaceae bacterium UBA5904
CATCCGAAATCTAAAGTCCGGGTGAGTCTTTTCTCAAAAAACACGGCGGACTGTATCTTTCGGCGCAGACTTAGAATAAAGCAGTTATTATAAATCTTTTCTTTATCCTCTCGCAGTACTTTTGTACGGCTTCGGAGATAAAGAATGCGTTTTCTGCATCTTTTTAAATTTATTAAAAAAGTTTGTAAAGTTTTGTCTGATACGAAGTGGGATGAACTCGTTATCGATAAGCGGACGGTTTGCGAATACGTTTTATGTCCGGCGGACAGGGGAGCCGGAGAGATTGACGGCGTGTATTTATTACACGGGCGACTATGCGGGAATTGAGAGTATGACCGCAAACGAGCTGAAAAAGGTAACCGACGCTTCTGTTTTGCTGTGGAGAAAGTGAATTTCGGCGTAATAAACGTATGATTTGAGGGATTTTTTCAGTATTCGTGTCGACTAGTGTAAAAAATAAAAAAATATTCGTGTAATTTTACGTTAAAAATTAAGCGAAATTTACACTATTCTACACGAATAGCCGTATTGGACTATTTTTTTGATAAAAATAAACCGAACCGCGGGGCTTATCGCTTCGCGGTTCGGTTTATTTAGGAGAATATTGCTTTGATGAATTACTTTTTCTTATAGCAAAAGAGAGCCGAACCGCATAAGCCCAAAACGCACCGGCTCGCGCCTTTGGTACTCTGTACGCCTAAAACCTTACAAGCATTGCGTCGTCTGACAGCGTTTAACTGCGTCTTCAAACTTGACAGGCGCCAGCCTGCCTGCGTTTTCATCCTTGTTAAACACGCTCATACTTGCAATCAGATGTAAACTTTTAGGCGTACAGAGTACCCGAAACGGTTTTTCCCTTGAAATACGCCAGTATTCCTGCTCAAAAGAACCGTCCCCATAGACGCAATCCGCTGTATTTTGGGTGCTCAGCAGTTTTAAATCGGAGCAACACACTGCTTTGCTCGCAAAGAGCAGTGTGTGCGAACGATTGCAACAACGGTTATATCAATCATATTTTCGCTTCGGCAAGGCAAAGGAACGCAGGAAGCCTAACGGCTTTCAAGTTTCTTTAACCCAGTCGAAGCGGAAAGGGGGCAGATATAAACCTTATGAGTTCGACTCTCTTTTGCTATACTTCTCGCCGATGTGCTCGTTGTCGATGATCCAGTCAATCATGTCGGCAACGGATTTATCAACGCTCATGGGCTGATAGCCGAGCTCGTCATGAGCCTTTTTATATGAGAAATTGCAGTTGGAGAGAAGTTTTCTTATCGAATATCTCGTGATAAGGGGAGTGCCGTTCGTTATCTTGTAAACGACTTCCATAACGGGAGCGACGATATCCTGTACGAAAACTCTGCCGAGCTTTACTTTGGGAGGCTTTTTACCGCATGCCTTAGCCATGGCTTTTACGAAATCATCTACCGTGCATGCGTCTCCGCAGAGTATGTAGCACTCGCCGGGACGGCCTTTCTTTGCCGCGGCATAAGTGCCTGCCGCTACGTCTCTGATATCGACGAAGTTATATCCGCCGAACGACATGGAAACGGGGAACTGACCCTTTAAGTACATTCTGACCATTTCGCCTACGCTTGAAACCTTGAAATCGTAGGGGCCTATGCACGCACTGGGCTGAACGACTACGGTTTCGAGTCCGTCGGTGCCGTTCGCGTCGAGTACGTACTGCGTTGCTTCCGCCTTAGTCTTTGCGTATGCGCCCTCAAGAATCGAGGGGTTGTAAGAGCTTAATTCTGTCATGACCTGATTGCCGGGGAGAGGGGGATATGTGTCGACAGACGACATGTATACAAGTTTTTTGACTCCGCATGCCTTGCAAGCCGCAACGACGTTTTTCGTTCCGTTTACGTTTACGTTGTAAACCTTATCCTCGTTGCCCGCCTTTATTTCAATCATGCCGGCGAGATGATATACGGTGTCCGCGCCCTCGAAAGCCTTTTTGAGCGAATCGAGATTCGTTACGTCGCCGTATGCGCGTTCGCAGTCGATACCGTCGAAAATCTTAGAGTCCTTTCTGATAAGAATACGCGTGGGCTCGTTGTTCTTGATAAGTTCGAGCAGAAGCGCATAGCCGACGTGACCTGTCGCGCCTGTCATTACGGATAATTTCTGTTCCATATCATTTTCCTCCAAAATATATTATGTATTGTTAATATCTATTAATACCAGTGTAAGGTCGTTGACGTTGGTTCCCGTCGCGCCGGTAATCAGAAGCGCCCCGGAGCTTTTCAGCGCGTTGTACGACGCGTTGTCGCTTAATGCAAAATCAATGTCTACACCGTTTTTTCTCATTGTTTCGGCGGTTGAACCGTCCGCTATTCCGCCCGCTGCATCCGTCGGACCGTCTGTTCCGTCGGAGCCTGCCGAGAGAAACGTTATGCCTTTCGTTTTGTCAAGATACTTAGCGGCGGTCAGAGCCATTTCCTGATTTCTTCCGCCCTTGCCCGAGCCTCTTACCGTGACGGTCGTTTCTCCGCCGTAAATCAAAGCTGTCGGGGCGGTTATCTTATTTTGTAAGCCTATAGCGTAAATACAGATTTCTTTTGCTCTGTCTCTTGCTTCGCCGGTCATGGAATCGGTAATGATTTGAGTGTTAAAACCTGAAGATTCCGCTTTTTCCTTTGCGCTTTTACACAGAATAGAGATGTCGCCGACTACCGAAACAGTAACGTTGTTTATTTCTTTGGGCGTTTCTGTTTTTATGAATTTTTCCGCTTGTTCGCTTAAATAAATATTATATTTATTTATAATCGCTTCGGCTTCTATGCATGTCGTAATATCGGCACAGCACGGACCCGAGGCGACGGATGAAATATCGTTCGAAATAACGTCCGAGAGAATGACGCAGTAGATTTTTGCCTTGCACAGACGTGCGAATTTACCGCCCTTGACTTTAGAAAGCCGTTTTCTTATCGTATTTATCTCCGTTATATCGGCGGAACTTTTTAAAAGGCAGTTTGTAATCTCTTTTAACTCCCCGAGTTCAATTTCCGGATATTCGAACAATGCGGAGGCTCCTCCCGATAAAAGGAATATAAGTTCGTCCTCTTCGCCGAGCGTTCTGCATTTATTGATAATGTACTCGGTCGCTTTTAAACCGTTTTTGTCGGGGACGGGGTGTCCCGCTTCAAACGTTACAAAGCAGTCGGGAATATTGCCCGGTATGTGGTCGTATTTCGTTAAAACCGTTACGCTCTCCGCTTTGCCGTTTAAAGCGTCAAACGCGCCCATAGCCATAGGTACGGCGGCTTTGCCCGCGGCGGCGACGGTCGGGTTGTTAAAATGTTTTGACGAAATGTCGCTGAATACCGATGTGTACGGATTCGCTTTATCTACGGCGTAAAGGAATATGTCCTCAGCCGTTTTTTTCATATCATTAATCATAACCGTTTACTGCATTGTAAATGTAAAATGATGATTGTCGGGTTTAGACGGGGCCAAAAGCTCGTGTGCGATTTTTTCGATTTCGAGTAAAACCGACATGACTTTTCCGTCCTTTAACTGTTTTACAGGCAGTATGTTAACGGTGCGCCTCGGCAGTGAAACGATGTCGGTCACGATATCGTAAACCGGGTCGGACGGCGCATACGTTTTTTCGCTGCCGTCGAAAACTGACAGGAAAAGGTCTGCAATGTAGTCTATAAGATAATCGTCCTCGACTTTTTTGACGGCTTTCATATTGACTCCCTTGCCGAAAGTCAGAGCGTTTAAAAGCCTGCCCGCCTTGCCGACTGTCGCGGTGAGCGCGTAGTTTGCGCATTTGCTTATAATAGGATAAATATTTTTAATGCTGTCGGTCGAAATGCCGTTGTTTTCTAGAAGTTTAAAGAATTTATCCCTGTCGCTTGACGCGTATTCCAAAAGTGCAAATACGACATTCTGCGTGTGTTTTTTTATGTAATCGAGCGTTTCGGTTTTGCCGTTATACTCGAATTCTTTAAGACTCTCGACGGAAATTTTCATTTTTCCGCCGTCAATTTCAAGATACGTTATCGGGGCGGGATAACCGCACAGCGCGCCCTGATTCAGCTGATAAAGCGTATTGCCGTTGCCGGAAACAAAGCGCGTCGTTCTCTGCATGTGGGAATGTCCGCAGATAACGAGAGATACGCCTGCGTCTGCAAGTTTGTCTGCAACGTCGATATTATCGCCGATATGCTGACTTTTGCTTATAATTTCGGAAATGCTGTTTACGAGCATGTGATGCTGCATTAAGATAATATATTCGCCGTTTTCTTTTGCCTTTTTACATTCCGACAGAATCCAGTCGAGGTGTTCGTCCGTGTAGCCGGACGCGCCCTTTCCGTTCTGGTCGTCGTTTGTTGCTATGAGACGGATATTTTTGCCTATATTCAATGAATAAGACGAGGCTTCGAGGTGGGTTACGTATTCACTTTCGGCTCTGTCCTTTCCGAACGGGGCGTAAAGCTCCCTTAATTCGGGCGGAGTCAGCGTGTCGTCATAATGAAAAACATTGTTTCCCTCAAAACGCTTTGCGTCGTTGTCACAGCACCAGTCGTGCGTTGCGTAGACGGTATAGGCGGGAATATATTTATTTAAATCGCTGATTTTTTCAAATACTTCCTTGTGGCAGATTCTCTCTCCGTTGTTTGCAAGGTCGCCCGCTATAAGTACGCAGTCGGCTCCGCTTTTCTTTATAGATTCAAATGCGGAATCGATTATCGCTCCCGACTCGGCAAGACATTTCTGATCCTGTGCCGAACGAAGTTCATACGCTGTGCCCGTTGTGCCGAGTGACGGGGAATAATAATGAAGGTCTGCAACAACCGCAATTTTGAGTCCGGTATTATCCATGGTATCTATCCTATCATAATATCTTTATAATAATTTAACAAATATATATGTAGACCTTTTACGCGATAAATGAACAAGATGTTAACAAAAATACACTTGTGTTATTTTATATCGCAATGCATAGTATTATGTTGATTTTGTTGTTTATGGATTGTTAATAATTCTATTATAATATTTAAATCGGACGAAACATTTGACATTTGTTATCATATAGTGTATAATATACGCCAAAGCCGTTGACTTCGGCTTTAATAAATATTTGAAAGGAGCAAATTGCTCTATGTCAGACCCAGACCCCGGAAGTATTATAGGGGCTATAACCCGTCAGCCTATGTTTCTCGACGCTGCTGTAAAATCAACCTGGACGGATAACGTTCTTCAAATCGTTATTCTGCTGATTCTTATTTTCGTCAACGCCTTTTTCGCGATGAGTGAGATAGCGGTCATATCTCTTAACGACACGAAAATGGAGAAGCTTGCAGGCGAGGGTAACAAAAAAGCAAAACAGGTACTTAAATTAACGAAAAACTCGTCAAACTTCTTATCGACTATTCAGATAGGCGTTACGCTGGCCGGATTTTTAACCAGTGCGTTCGCTTCATCCAGCTTTGCTGAACAGCTTACGTCATGGATTATGACGAAGCATCCCAGCGCTCCCGAGGGCGTTATAAGCACGGTATCGATGATACTTATTACTATTCTGATGTCGTATTTTTCACTTGTTTTGGGCGAGCTTGTACCTAAAAAAATCGCTATGCAGAAACCCGAAAAGGTTTCGTTTGCGGTAGTCGGCGTACTGCTTTTCGTTGCAAAGGTCACAAAGCCGTTTGTCAAAATACTCTCGGTTTCGACCAACCTTGTTGTAAAACTTATAGGTCTCGACCCCAACGCTGACGGAGATTCCGTCACGGAGGAGGAAATCCTTATGATGGTTGACGCGGGCGAGGAAAAGGGCGTTATAGAAAACACCCAGGCCGAGATGATTAACAATATATTTGAATTCGACGACATAGACGCGGGTGATTTGATGACCCACAGAGTCGATATGACCGCGGTCGAGGGAAGCGATTCTATTGCCGATGTTATAAAGGTTGCGATTGACGAGGGGTATTCCCGTATTCCCGTATATGACGACGACCCCGACAACATTATCGGTATCGTATACGTAAAGGATCTTTTACAGTACGTGAAATCCGGAATTCCCGATAAAAAGACGATACGGGAAATAATGCGCGAGGCATATTTTGTCCCGGAGTCGAAAAAATGCGGTGAGCTTTTCACCGAGCTTATCGAAAAGCACATTCAGATAGCCATAGTTGTAGACGAATACGGCGGAACCGCCGGTCTTATCACAATGGAGGATCTTATAGAGTCGATAGTCGGAAATATTCAGGACGAATATGACGACGAGGACGAGGAAGTTTCGAAATTAAACGACAATACGTTTACGGTCGACGGAACGATGGATATTGACGAGGTGTGCGAGCTTATCAATGCCGAGCTTCCCGAGGGCGAATACGATACACTCGCGGGCTTCCTGATTTCCGAACTCGGGTATCTGCCGGTGGACGGTGATATGGACGTAGTCGAGTATAAAAATATTAAATTTACCGTGCTGTCCGTAGAGGAACGCCGTATCGCAAAAGTTAAAATTGAGATAACCCCGATTTCCGAAGAGGACGACGATGAACAGAAGGAAAAGGAGCGTTCCAAGGATAAAAAGGACAGAGAACGCGACAGGGAAAAGGATAAGGACAAATCCGGCGAACACGAGGATAAATAAAAATAATGATTAAAGCCCGCTTCCGTTACGGAGACGGGCTTTTTCAGAGGGTGATAATTACGGATAAGACGTTTTTAGGACATATAAAGGATATTTCATTAAGAGCCGAAAAAAGCGGACGGTATTTCTTTACTTCGTTTCTGACTCAGGCTCAGCAGAGCGATATCGAGAGCATGAAACGTGAGCTTTGCAAATATAGATTTTACGGCGGAGCAGAATTGACCGAACGCAATATGGCGCGGTTCGGGGATGAAAACGAAATAGGATGGGAGCAGGATTTCCCGATAAACGTACTTAAAGTCCGTCCGTTGAACGCAAAATTTTCCGACGCACTTACGCACCGTGATTTTCTGGGGGCGCTGATGAACCTCGGAATCGAGCGCGATCAGATAGGCGATATCGCCGTCAAGGATAACGAAGCGTATATTTTCGTAACAGATAAAATGGCGGACTATATCTGCGAAAAGCTCGATAAAGTAAAGCATACGAGCGTTAAATGCGAGGTTACGGACAATATCCCCGAGGGAAAATTATATAATTGCGAAAATGCGGATATAATCGTATCGTCAATGAGAATCGACTGTGTAACAGCGGGCGTTTTTAAGCTGTCGAGAAACGAAGCGCAGAATTTAATCGAGAGCGAAAAGGTTTTTGTAAATTCAAAATCCGTTGTTTCCGTTTCAAAAGAGCTTTGCGAAAACGATGTCGTTTCCGTAAGAGGGTACGGTAAATTTGTATTTTCAGGCGAAAAAAGCAGGACGAAAAAGGGGAGAATTGTGATTGAGGTCGGGGTGTATAGCAAAAGGGAGTCGAACCCCATAAGCCCAAAACGCACCGGCTCACATCTCTGAGAACGGTTTTTCCCTTGAAATACGTCAGTATTCCTGCTCAAAAGAACCGTCCCCATAGACGCAACCCGCTGTATTTTGGGTGCGAAGCAGTTTATATCTATCATATTT
>DJEG01000031.1:7692-13241 GCA_002431305.1 Ruminococcaceae bacterium UBA5904
GAGGGTGGATATAAACCTTATGAATTCGGCTCTCTTTTGCTATAAATAACGGATTATTGGTTTATTCTGTATTTAACTCTTGACGAGTACTTTACGGATGTGAGCAAGCCGAGTTTTTCGAATTTTAATACAAAACCTCTGATTGTTGCATAGGCGGCGTTACCGAAATCTTTTTCGAGCTGTTTTGTCGAAAATTCATCGCTGCCGTAAAATGAGAGTACGAATTTCCACAGCTTTGATTCTTTGTCTGTAATTTTTCCGTCTCTCTCCGCTTCTCCGTATAAATTAATAACATCCGTATCGGCGGAGTATTTATTGATTTCATTATAAACATATTTTGTGAAGAACAGAATAAACGGCGTAACGTCGATTTTGCCGGAGTATTTTTTGTTTTCTTCTATGAGTGTAAATGCGTCGTAATACGCTTTGCGGTTCTTTTCTATCTTACCCGAAAAATCAATAAACAGAGCGGAGCGGTAACCTTTCTCGATAAGAAACCACAGATGAACGAGCCTTGCCATTCTGCCGTTCCCGTCGAAATACGGGTGAAGATATGCTATATAAAAATGAATTACGGCTGCCTTGACAAGGTCGTTGATGTCGTCTTTTCGGTTTATAAAATCGAAAAGTTTTTTCATATATGCGCCCGGTTTTTCGTGTTCGATGCCCGCGTGTTCGACCCGGTCGCTGACGACGTAAACGGTGTCGTGACGATAGTATTTGCCGTCTTTCAGTCTGTTTTCGTCTTCAAGAAAATCTCCGATAGCCGTCATGTAGAGCTTATAAAAATTTTCCTCGTTGATTTTATTGTTTGTATCGGATATAAAATCAAGTCCGCGCTTGATCCCCTCGATTCTGTTCTCCTCTTCGTCGGCGGGAGACATTCCTTTGAGAATCCTGCGCACGCTGTCACGGCTGAAATCAATATTTTCTATTGCGGAGGTTGCTATAATCTCATTCTCCGCGGACTTTACGGAATAATTTTGATACTGCGGTTTTAATAAAAGTTTTACGGCGTTTTGGCTGACCGAAGAAAAATCGTCAATGTATACGATATTATTCCCGTTGAAATCGTCCAGCGGCAGGGGCGTATAATATAACTTATTCAATACCTTTAAAAATTCGCCGAAGTCCTCGCCGTATTTGTACTTCAGCTTGTCATAATTTGGAAAATGCTTATCTTTTATTATTTTTGAAAAAGTTTCTATATTCATAACAATACCTCTGATAGTAATTAGTATCAGTTTGTATCAGTATATCATGCGAAGAAAATAAAGTCAAATAAAAAAAGCCCCGTTTGTGAGGCTTTTTCTGTATTTAAACGTATAAATCATTCTTCTAAGAAATCGAACAGTCTGTCGAGGTATTCTTTGAGCGTTTTATTTTCCGCCATATATATTTCGTGCTTTGCCTCTGGGAATGAAACGAGTTTGCCGGAGGGGATTTTTGAAATAAATTCGTCCTGTGCGGGAAGTTCAACGGATGTGTCTCTGCCCGCCTGGAACAAAAGGACGTCGGCTTTTACGTTTTTGCAGTTATTTTCGTCGAGCATTACGGGAATAATCTTAATAGCCTGTCTTACCCATGAATACGACGGGCGCGAGGTCTGATAATTAATGTTGCCGACGCGTTTTTTCTGATAGTAGTCAAAACGAGCCTTGCTTGTGTCATGGCTCTGCTCGTAGGTTCTGTTTACGTCGAACGGCTTCGTTGTGATAACGGGGTGCTTGCCTCTGCCGAGAAATACTTCGGTCTCTGTTACAACCTTTGCCATGGGAATCGGGAGAGGGGATTTAAAATGAATCATCGGCGCGTTGAGAACGGCTTTTTTGAAAATTTCGGGGTGCTGTTCGAGTGTGAGAACGGCGATAGCTCCGCCCATGGAATGAGCGTAGAGGTAAAGCGGAAGAGAACCCGAATTCGGCGTAACGATACGTTTTATAAATGTGTAGAAATCCTTGACATAATCGTTGAATTCGCTGACATATACGGTGTACGGGTCGATTGATTCTTTATAAGAAGCTCCGTGTCCGCGGTGGGTTACCGCAAAAACGTTATAGCCCTCGTTTATAAAATAATACGACATCTCTCTGAATTTTTCGGCGGACTCCGTGAATCCGTGGGAGATAACGACGCTCGCTTTCGCGTTGTCTGTTATGTAGTATTCGTATGAAATAGGTCTGCCGTCGAACGAATTGAACGTACCCTCGTTACGTCTTTCGGCTAAGAACGGCTCGACTTCGTTTATCATAATATCCGAGTAATTGTTTTCGTCAAGAATCGGTGTTTTCATATCATATCTTCCTCTCGTATGAGTTCTTTATTTATTATACATATATTTTATCTCTAATGCAAGGTTGCAATCTTAATTAAAGAGTGCTATAATTAAATTTGCTAAAAAATCAAAGGAAGCGGTCTTATGACAAAAATAGACATATTCTCAGGTTTTCTCGGAGCGGGAAAAACCACTCTTATAAAGAAGCTCATAAATGAGGCGTATAAGGGCGAAAAACTCGTCCTTATCGAAAACGAATTCGGCGAAATCGGTATCGACGGCGGATTTTTAAAGGACGCGGGTATCGAGATTACGGAGATGAATTCGGGCTGTATATGCTGTTCGCTCGTAGGCGACTTCGGTGAGGCTCTTAAAAAAGTTTTAAAGGAGTACGCTCCTGACAGAATTATTATCGAACCCTCGGGCGTAGGCAAGTTAAGCGACGTTATCAGAGCCGTTCAGAATATTCATTCGGACGAAATCGTACTTGACGGATTCACGACCGTTGCGGACGCGAATAAGTGCAAGGTTTATATGAAGAACTTCGGCGAATTCTTCAATGACCAGATTGAGCATGCGGGTACTATTATTCTCTCGCATACAAAGGGTATTAAGCAGGACAAGCTCGATACCGCCGTATCAATGATAAGAGAGCATAATCCCAACGCTGTTATCATTACGACCGATTGGGACGAGCTCGACGGCAAGCAGATGCTTGAGGCGATTGAGAGAAAAGACACGCTCGAAGCCGAACTCGAACTTCTTAAAAAAGAGAGCGAGTGCGAGGATGACGATGATGACGACTGCTGCTGTCATCACGACCACGAGCATGAACATGAACATCATCACGACCACGACCATGAGCATCATCACCATGACCATGACGAGCATGAGCATCATCACCATGACGACGATGACGACGAGTGCTGCTGCCGCCACGAACATGACCATGACGAGCATGACCACGACCACGAGCATGAACATCATCACCATCACCACCATCATCATGCCGACGACGTGTTCACAAGCTGGGGCAGAGAGACCGCGAGAAAGTTTACCGCGGACGAAATCGAGGGCTGTCTCAAGGCTTTGGAAGATGAAAAGTACGGCACTATATTAAGAGCAAAAGGCATTGTCCCCGCCGAGGACGGAACATGGATTCATTTCGACTATGTTCCCGGCGAGCCGGACGTGCGCACGGGTTCGTCGGCTATAATCGGCAGACTCTGCGTTATCGGCTCTAAGATTGACGAAAATGCCCTTGCGGAGTTGTTTAACGTATGATAGGTAAAAAGAAAGAGCCGGTAGAAATTCCGGTATATATGTTTCTCGGTTTTCTCGATTCCGGAAAAACGACGTTTATTCAGGAGACTATGGAGGATCCGAGATTCAACGACGGCGTAAGAACTCTTCTGCTCTCGTTCGAAGAGGGCGAGGAGGAGTACGACGTAAGTAAATTCGCAAGCTCCAACGTTTATATGCTCAATATTGACGATAAGGACAAAATGAATGAAGAATATCTGAGCGAGGAATTTAAAAAATCCAAGGCAATGCGCGTAGTTGTCGAGTATAACGGCATGTGGAACGTTCAGGATTTCTTCGAGGCAATGCCCGAGGGTTGGATGATTGCACAGTGCATGTTCCTTGCCGACGCTTCGACGTTTAATTCGTACAATGCGAATATGAGAAGTCTTGTCGTTGATAAGCTCAGCATGTGCGAGATGGTAGCGTTCAACAGAATGACGAATTCCGACGAGCAGATGCCTCTGCACAAAATCGTCAGAGGCGTTTCCAGACGGTGCGATATCGTCTATGATTACGGCGGAGACAACACCGTATTCGACGAGATAGAGGATCCTCTGCCGTTTGACGTAAACGCTCCGGTTATTGAAATTGAGGACAAGGATTTTGCGCTGTGGTACAGGGATCTCATGGACGACATGAAAAAGTATCACGGAAAGACGGTTAAATTCAAGGGAATATGCGCGGTAAATCCGAAGTTCCCCGACAATGTTTTTGTCTGCGGACGGCATATAATGACGTGCTGTGTTCAGGATATAACGTATTGCGGACTAGCCGTAAAGTGGGATAATGCGAAGTCGATTAAAAACGCGGAATGGGTTACGCTCGAGGCGAAGGTTGAAATAAGATTTTCAAAACTTTACGGACGTAAGGGACCCGTTCTCACCGCCGTTTCCGTTACTCCCGCGTCCGAACCCGAGGAGAAGGTCGCAACATTTTATTAAAGAAAGGCTGATATTATGAAGCTGTCGCTTGTTATCCCGTGTTTTAACGAACAGGACAACGTCAGAGCATTTTATGACGAGACTCAAAGGGCTTTTAATTCGAAACGTTTCGATTATGAATTCGTATTCGTAAACGACGGAAGCCGTGACAATACGCTTAAAAATCTTCTTGATTTATATGAAAGCGAGAGATTTTCGAATATACAGGTTGTTGATTTGTCGCGTAATTTCGGTAAGGAATCCGCCATGTATGCGGGACTTCAGAACGCGCGGGGCGACATGGTCTGTATAATCGACGCCGATTTACAGCAGAGACCCGAGGTTGTTCTCGAAATGATGGATATTCTCGACAACGAACCCGACGTTGACTGCGTGGCGGCGTTTCAGGATAAGAGGAAGGAGAGCAAGGCTCTCACATTCCTTAAATCGTCGTTTTATTCAATAATAAATAAGCTGTCCGACGTTCATTTTGAAAATGCAGCAAGCGATTTCAGACTTTTCAGACGAAATGTTCTTGAGGCGTTACTGAACATGACGGAGAGTCAGCGGTTTTCAAAGGGACTGTTTTCGTGGGTCGGATTCAACACAAAGTACATTCCGTACACGGTAATGGAGAGAAACGCCGGCGAGTCGAAATGGTCTGTCAAAAAGCTGTTTAAGTACGCCCTGGACGGAATCACGGCATTTACGGGCGCGCCGTTAAAACTGCCGTTTGTGTTCTCGGGCGTGAGCGCCGTTTCGGGACTGCTGTTTTTGATAATTTACGCGATTTATTCGGCGGCGGCAGGCACAGGCTTTCATTCGTGGGCGATAATCTTAACGTTTATAATGCTGTTTTCGGCTGTTCAGCTGTTGTGCTTAGGAATTATCGGCATATACCTTTCGAGCGTGTTCTTCCAGAGCAAGAACAGACCGATTGTTATTGTTAAAAAGGTATATAAATAAAATAATAAATATAAGTGCGCCGAACCGCGTGACCCGAGAGGGGGACGGTTCGGCGCGGTTTTTTGTGCATTTGTCAATGATGT
>DJEG01000129.1 GCA_002431305.1 Ruminococcaceae bacterium UBA5904
CCCCTACATATTTTGTTTATGCCTTATAATAAATTATTGCTTTTATTTTTAATGCGTGGTATTATATATTGATATTTATTATAATCGGTGATATAAATGGAATTCTATGCTGACAGCTTTGACGTGGCGGTTATAGGCGCGGGACACGCGGGTATCGAGGCGGCTCTCGCGAGCGCGAGGCTCGGATGCAAAACCGTTATTTTTACTATTAATATGGACTCTGTGGGCAACATGCCGTGCAATCCGTCGATAGGAGGCACGTCAAAAGGGCATCTTGTGCGGGAGCTTGACGCGCTCGGCGGAGAGATGGGCATTGCCGCCGATCACACGTCCATACAGTCGAGAATTCTCAACCGCGGAAAGGGTCCCGCCGTTTATTCTTTAAGAGCGCAGATTGACAGGCGCGAATACGGAAAATATATGAAACACACGCTCGAAAAAACCGAGGGCTTGCAGTTAAAGCAGAGCGAAATCGTCGACTTGCATAAAGACGGAGACGAATGGGTTTTAAAAACAAAACTCGACGCGGTTTATAGGGCGAAATGCGTCGTTCTCGCTACGGGAACATTTTTAAACGGAAAAATATATGTAGGCGACAAGTGTTATTCCTCGGGGCCGGACGGGGTTTTCCCCGCAATCGGTCTTTCCGACGCGCTTTTAAAACTCAATATTCCCCTAAGACGTTTTAAGACGGGTACGCCGTCGAGAGTCAACAGACGAAGCGTCGATATTGATAAAATGGAAATTCAAAAGGGCGATGAAAAGGTCACTCCGTTCTCGTTTTCGACCGAGGTTCCGCCCGAAAACAAAGCCGTATGCTATATGACGTATACGAATGAAGATACGAAAAAAATAATTCTTGACAATATATCGCGTTCGCCTCTTTATTCGGGAATGATAGAGGGCATAGGTCCCCGCTACTGCCCGAGCATTGAGGATAAAATAGTCAGATTTTCGGAGAAACAGCGTCATCAGCTTTTTGTCGAGCCGTGCGGACTCGATACTGAGGAGATGTATTTGCAGGGCATGTCCTCGTCGCTCCCCGAGGACGTTCAACTGGCATTTTTAAGAACGATAAAGGGACTTGAACACGTCGAGGTTATGCGAAACGCGTACGCTATCGAATACGACTGCGTTGACCCTCTCGCACTGAGACCGACTCTTGAATTTATAAGTCTGCCCGGACTCTACGGCGCGGGACAGTTCAACGGTTCGAGCGGTTATGAGGAAGCCGCCGCGCAGGGATTTGTCGCGGGTGTAAACGCCGCTCTGAAAGCGCAGGGAAAAGAGCCGTTTATACTCGACAGAGCAAGCTCATATATAGGCACGCTCATTGACGACCTTGTTACGAAGGGCTGTAACGAGCCATACAGAATGATGACTTCAAGGTCTGAATACAGGCTTCTTTTAAGACAGGACAACGCGGATATACGACTGTCGGGATTAGGTCATGAATTGGGACTGATTTCCGACGAACGATATGAAAAATTACAGACGAAATTAAAGCTGATAGACGAAGAAAAACGACGCGTCGAGAAAAAAGTTATCGCGCCGTCGGATAATATAAATTCGGTTTTAATTGAGCACGGCACAGCTCCGCTTACGACGGGCGTAAAACTTGCCGACTTGATAAGACGTCCGCAGTTAAGCTATGAAATATTAACGCCGTTCGACTTCGGCAGACCCGATTTGCCCGACGACGTGTTCGAGCAGGTTGAAATAGATTTGAAATATGCGGGCTATATTAAACGCCAGATAGCCCAGGTTGCCGAGATGAGACGGCTCGAGGTCAAAATCATTCCCGAGGATATAGATTATGATTCGGTTGTGGGATTAAGACTCGAAGCGCGCGAAAAGCTCAATAAGATAAGACCGCACAGTATCGGTCAGGCTTCGAGAATTTCGGGCGTAAGCCCCGCGGATATTTCCGTATTGCTTATTTATTTAAAGAAATGACGGTGAAACAATGTCTACAGTTGCCGCAATAGCGACTCCGAACGCGCCCGGCGGTATCGGAATTATAAGAATATCGGGCGGGGACGCTTTTAAAATCGCAGACTGTGTTTTTAAGTCTGTCTCGTCTAAAAAGTTATCTGAGTTAAAAGGATATACGGCTTCTTTCGGTCATGTATATGACGGTGAAAATCTTATCGACGAGTGTATCGCGACGGTTTTCAGAGCACCTAAAAGCTATACGGGCGAGGACGTTGTTGAGCTTTCGTGCCACGGCGGACTGTATGTAACCAACAGCGTTTTGCGTGCTGTTTTATCTGCGGGTGCGATTCCCGCAGGGGCGGGCGAGTTTACGAAACGCGCATTCTTGAACGGCAGAATCGACCTTACCGAGGCCGAGGGCGTTATGAATATTATATCCGCAAAGGGTAAGGACGCATTAAACGCCGCCGTTACGACTCTTGACGGAGCGCTGAGCCGGCGTATAGATTCTGTATGCAAATCGCTTACGCACCTCGGTGCGGGAATGGCAGTGTGGACTGATTACCCCGACGAGGATATCCCCGAGGTTCATACGGATTCACTTTCGGAATCGCTTGAAAATATATCGAATGAACTTAATGAACTTATCTCATCATTTGAGACGGGGCATGCTATAACCGAGGGTATAAGCACGGTTATATGCGGGCATCCGAACGTCGGCAAGTCTACGCTTATGAATCTGCTCACGGGTTATGACCGCTCTATTGTTACCGATATTGCAGGCACTACGCGCGACGTTATCGAGGAGACCGTAAGACTCGGAAGCGCACTTCTGCGCCTTCAGGATACCGCGGGGCTGAGAGTCAGCTCCGACGAGATTGAGAATATCGGCGTGTCTATAGCGAGACAGAGGATAGACCGCGCGGGACTTGTCATAGCTGTTTTCGACGCGAGCATCCCGCTGTCTGACGAGGATATAGATTTATTAAAAAAATGTCGTGAAAAACGTGCCGTCGCAGTTATCAATAAAACGGATTTGGGCGTTTGTGTCGATAAAAAAGAAATAGAAAAATATATTCCTGTCGTTGTTGAGATGTCGGCGTCCGGCGGCGGCGGTCTTAATGAATTAAAAAATGCGGTCGAAAAAATGCTCTCGCTCGATAATCTCGATTCGTCAGCCGTAATGCTCACGACTGAACGTCAGCGGAACTGCTGCGTCAGGGCAAAATCGTGCGTTGACGAGGCTATAGAGGCATTAAAATTCGGAATGACTCTCGACGCGGTGAACGTCGGTGTCGACTCCGCGATAGACGCATTAAACGAGCTTACCGGTAAAAAAGCAACAGAAACCGTCGTTGACGAAGTATTTTCAAAATTCTGCGTAGGTAAGTAATATGACTGACAGAGAACTTATGAACGAAGCTCTGCGCCTTGCAAAAGAGGCGTATTCCGACGGCGAGGTTCCCGTCGGCGCGGTAATCGCGCTGGACGGCGAAATTGTTTCGACGGGCAGGAACAGGCGTGAAAAATTAAAAAATGCGCTCTCGCATGCGGAAATAGAGGCGATAAATTCGGCGTGCGAAAAGCTCGGACGGTGGAGACTCGACGACTGCGTTTTATACGTTACGCTGGAGCCGTGTCCGATGTGTGCGGGTGCGTGCATTAACGCAAGGTTAAAGCGCGTTGTGTTCGGCGCATATGACTATAAGGCGGGGTCGTTTGACTCCGCGGTCGATTTGAACAGATGCGGTTTTAATCATAAGCCCGAAATTACTGCGGGTTTTATGGAAAACGAATGTAAATCTATTCTTACGTCGTTCTTTAATTCAATCAGATTATAAAATTTATCAGGACGGTCGTAAGACTGCCCGCAGCGGCCGCCGCAAAAAGGCAGACCGCTTTTTTTATTCGCCCGTTTCGTCTTATTCTTTTATTTTCGGGCGGTTTTCCGGCGCTGTTTGCAATGAGTCCGGCTTTTTCTTTTAACTTACTTTCGCTGATTCCGTAGTATTTCGGGTCGACGAAAAACAGCGCCCTTTCGAAGTAATCGCTTCCTGTGTCGACAACCTCGACAACCTGTTTGTTGACTCCTTTTATCATGAAAAAATTCCCCCCGGATTTTAAATTCTATTTGTACGGACAAATATGTAGATTATCGTTATATATTTTTGTGTAAAACGGAAAAAATGACTCTTTATACTTAAAAATTATCGAACAAACGGACGGTTGATTATACTGAAAGTATAAATGTTTAAAGGTTCAAAACCGTTCAAAAGTATGTTCAAAATGTTCAAAAGTCCATAAAATGCGGTGTAAAACAGGGGTTTTCGACGGCTTAGGGGTATGTTCAAAACTTTTTTTAAGAAAAAATTTGTATACAAAATGTTTTACATGCTTTACGAATTATACATTTAGGAGTATAATTACAACAAAATTAGGAGCTTAAATTTGTCTAATATTTCTATTGACACGACGGGGTGAAGTACAGTGAAAAATGTCGAGACAAAAGTTTTGAACAACGGCGTTTTTGTAAGGAGTTCGGACGGCATAAATTTAGGTATAACGCTCGACTGCGGACAGGCTTTCAGATGGGTTAAAAATGAAAACGGTAATTGGCGCGGAGCCGTGCGGGGAATCGAAACCGAGATTGAAGAAACCGACGGCGGACTTATTTTTCATTCGATAAACGAGGACGATTTTTACGGCGTTTTTTATGATTATTTCGATTTTGGCAGGGATTATACCGCGATATTAAATAATTTCGGTTCGGATTTATTGCTCAGCGAAACCGTTTCGCATTACGGAGTTATAAGAATTTTAAATCAGGAGCCGTGGGAGGCGCTTTGTTCGTTTATTATATCCTCCTGCAATAACATTCCCAGAATCAAGTCAATTATTGAAAAACTGTGCGTAAATTTCGGAGAAAAAATAAATAATATGTATTCTTTTCCGTCGGCGGAGAAAATTGCGTCGCTCGATATTTCGGCTCTCGACGTACTGCATGCGGGGTACCGCAATGAATTTATCATGGACGCGTCGCGCGCCGTCGCTCAGGGCAGGATTGATTTTGAAAAAATAAAAACGCTCGATATCGATTCTGCGAGAAATGAGCTTATGACAATAAAAGGCGTGGGCAAAAAGGTCGCGGACTGCGCCATGCTGTACGGGCTCGGATTTATAGATTCTTTCCCCGTTGACAGGCATATAAAGCGTATTGCGGAGCAGTTTTATCCCGACGGACTGCCGGAGTGCGTTAACGGATATTCGGGTATAGCCCAGCAGTATATGTTCCACTTTCAGAGGACGGAAAACAGCAACTGATGTTTTTTTTGATAAAAATTCAGCCTCCCGTATACTTTGGGAGGCTGATGAATTATTAATTTGTCGATCGGGGCGTTTTTAACATCCCCTATTACTCTGTAACGCCTAAAAGTTT
>DJEG01000032.1:0-9063 GCA_002431305.1 Ruminococcaceae bacterium UBA5904
AATCATATTTAAAAATCTCTGCCTTTACCCCGGGAAGACAATGTCTTCCCATACATAATTTGTCAAATCTCAATAAAAAAATTATGCGATAAATTAATATACAATAATCATATCAATCGTTATCGTTCGTAAATCCCATAACCTCCAGCGGGTCGGACACAACGCCGTTTACCCTCATTTCAAGATGAAGATGCGCAGTCGAATCGCCCTTTTCGCACGGGATTTCTCCGACATATCCGATGCACGAACCCGCTGAAATAAGCTCGCCCGACTTACAGTTTATCGTCTGGGGCTGGAGTCCGCAGTATTTTGACGTAACTCCCCCGCCGTGGTTCATCTCCACGACCGTACCCCACACGGTATCGTCGTACACGGCGGTGACCTTACCCTCGGCAACCGCCTTTACGCCGTCGCCGTACGAACATGTAAAGTCAATACCCGCGTGACTTCGCCAGTCGCCCATAATCTCATTGTAAACGGGCGTTTCTGCCGAATATTCGCGTAAAATTTCCTTGCCCAACGGCAGATTATAATATTCGGGAGCCTTGCTCTCGGTCGCCGAAACCGTCTTTGCACTCGTCGGCTCCGCAGCCGTTTCAGGCGCAGGCTTTGCGGTCGTCCTCTCGTCCTTTTCAAAATTAAGAGGCGTGTCAACCTGTCTGTTCGCGGTCGTCTGCGATGTCGCCGGCAGTGTCGTAACCTCGTTGTCGGGTTCTGTTTTCAGTACCGAATTCGCAGCACCCAACCCCACGAGCGTTACCGCGGCAATGCACGAGGCAACGGCGGCGGTCAGTTTCTTTTTCGAATTTATTCTCTTTGAATTGTAATCGTCATTCATCATACGTACCGTTCCTTTCCGATAAAATTATGCCCCGGAAGGAAAAATCTATACGTAAAAGAAAAATCAAAAAATTTATTTTTTTACAAACAAACGTTTGCTTTTTTTGAAAATATGTGTTAGAATAGTTAAGAACAAAAGTTCGATTAATTTTTTCACGGTGGTAAAATGAAAGAAATCAACGCAACTCAGCAGAGAATATACGAATATCTCGAGGAGCGCATGCAGACAGGCTATCCGCCCTCGGTCAGGGAGATTTGTCAGGCTGTCGGACTTAAGTCAACCTCATCCGTACAGGCTAACCTCGACGCGCTCGAAAGGGCGGGCTACATCGAGCGCGACCCGATGCTCAAACGCTCCATCCGTCTTGTTACAAACGGGGACGACAATGTAACGAATGTCCCGATTGTCGGCACCGTAACCGCGGGTATGCCTATCCTCGCGGTCGAACAGATAGAGGGGTATCTCCCGTACTCCGGACGCGTTTCCTCGGACAAACCGCTTTTCGCGCTCAAGGTGCGCGGTGACTCGATGATAAACGCGGGTATATTCGACGGCGATATTATTGTCGTTGAAAAAACGCCGACCGCTTTAAACGGCGAAATCGTCGTAGCCATGGTTGAGGACGAGGCGACGGTAAAGCGTTTTTATAAAGAAAACGGACATTTCCGTCTCCAGCCCGAGAACGACGACTATGAGCCGATTATTGTAAACGAGGTCGTAATTCTCGGCAAAGTTGTATCGCTCGTGCGTTATTTTTAACTTGACATAATCAAAATTTTGGTATAATATATTAGTATACTATTAATATATATTTATCGGAGGTTATATCATGGACGCATTGGCAGTATTTTTTGACTTTCTCGGCGGTTTCTTCAAATGGCTCTCTATCTTCTTTGATAAACTGTTCCATTATAAACACGAAACGGTTTCGAAGGAAGAAACGGTTACAAAGTAAGCATTAAAGAAAACGCGCAGTTGGGTTTTTCCGGGCTGCGCTTTTTTTCCGTGTCAATTTTTAAATTTTGGTTTTTGCGATTATTGTTTGGGATTATTAAATGAAAAAAATTTCTTCGGCACAGATGTGCTCCGGTCCTCTTTTCGGACCGATGATAAGATATACGATACCCATAATTCTCACGGGTATTTTACAGCTTCTCTTCAACGCCGCCGACCTTATCGTCGTAGGTCAGTTCTGCGGTAACGTTTCCGTCGCGGCAGTCGGAGCGACTAGCGCGCTGATAAACCTGCTGGTAAATTTATTCATAGGACTTTCTGTCGGTGCAGGCGTGCGCGTTGCGCAGTCGCTCGGCGCGGGCAATGCCGACGACACGCACAGAATAGTCCACACATCGATTCCGACCGCATTAACAGGCGGAATAATTCTTACGGTAATAGGTCTGTTCTTTTCGGAAGGACTGCTCCGCATGATGGGCACGCCCGACGACGTTATAGATTTGTCCGCAGTATACATGAAAATCTATTTCTGCGGTATAACATCGGCGATGCTTTATAACTTCGGCTCGGCAATTTTACGAGCCGCGGGCGACACGAAAAGCCCGCTTATATACCTGACGACAGCGGGAGTTATCAACGTCATATTCAACGTCATATTCGTCCGCGCGTTTAATATGGACGTGGCGGGCGTTGCTCTCGCAACATCGATATCACAGACAGTTTCGGCGATACTTATTATTATTAAATTAATAAGAAGAGACGACGAGTGCAAACTGACGTTAAAGAAAATGAGAATTCATATTAATGCTCTCAATAGAATTATGAGCATCGGAATCCCCGCCGGCATACAGGGTTCGCTTTTCTCGATTTCCAATGTTATAATTCAGTCGTCGATAAACTCGTTCGGTTCTCTTGTAATGTCCGGCTGTTCAGCGGCGATGAGTCTTGAGGGATTCGTTTACACGACCATGAACTCGTTTCATCAGACGGCGCTCAACTTCACCGGTCAGAACTTCGGCGCGGGAAATTACAAGCGCGTCGGCAGAATAGCCGGCATCAGCCTGATGTACGTTTCGATTGCCGGCATAGCCGCAGGCAGTGCGGTGTATTTCTGCGCAAAACCACTGCTCTCTATTTACATAACCGACTCGCCCGAGGCGATTTCGTACGGAATATTAAGACTCGGCTACGTCTGCCTGCCGTATTTTCTGTGCGGTATAATGGACACGACGACCGGCGTTTTAAGGGGCATGGGACGCTCCGTTTCGCCTATGATTATAACGGTTCTCGGCGCGTGCGCGTTCAGAATCGTATGGATATACACGATTTTCAGAGTCGAAAAATTTCACACGCTCGAATGCCTTTTTGTATCCTACCCGATATCGTGGATTCTGACGTTCGCGGCGGAATTTATATTGTTCTTGATAGTTTATAAAAAGTATGTCAAAAAAGGCGTCGAATTAAAAAAGAGCGAAGCGGAGGCTTAAAAAAATGATAATGCCGTTTGCAAATAAAACACCCGTAATCGACGAGAGCTGTTTTATCGCGGATAACGCGTCGATAATAGGCGACGTTACGATAGGCAGAGATTCGTCCGTTTGGTTCGGCGCGGTGATAAGGGGCGACGCTGAAAAAATCATTATCGGCGAAAAGTCGAACGTTCAGGACAACGCCGTAATCCACTGCGACCCGAGGTATAAAACCGTCATAGGAAACGGCGTGACGATAGGTCATTCGGCGATAATACATTCCGCCGAGATAGGCGATAACGTACTCGTCGGCATGGGCGCGATAGTCATGAACAAAGCGAAAATCGGTAAAAATTCGATTATCGGCGCGGGCGCGCTCGTCACGGAGTCGACTGTAATTCCCGAAAATTCCGTTGCGTTCGGCTCCCCCGCAAAGGTTGTAAAGAAAACCACGCCGGTGCAGAATTTGATGAATAAAACAAACGCCTCGTCGTATGTCAGCGAGGGGAAGAAATATAAAAAAGAAAATAAATAAACAAAAACATACTTACCGATTGTTAATCAAAAGAGCGAACCGTTAATCCGCGGTTCGCTCTTATTATTTACAATTGTTTTATAAATCTACTTTAGGAAGACCTTTAAGACTCTCTTCCAGCGCTTCGTCAGTAAGAACAGAGTCCTTCATAAGTCCGTCGTTATACTGACCGTACGCGACCATATCAAAGTATCCCGTACCGGTAAGTCCGAAGAGAATCGTCTTTTCTTCGCCCGACTCCTTGCACTTTAACGCCTCGTCAATTGCGGCTCTTATCGCGTGACTGCTCTCGGGCGCGGGGAGAATTCCCTCTATGCGTGCAAACTGCTCAGCCGCTGCGAAAACCTCGGTCTGCTTTACGGTTGTCGCTCTCATGTAACCGTCGTGGTAAAGCTGAGATAGAATACTGCTCATACCGTGGTAACGAAGACCGCCGGCGTGAATCGGCGAAGGCATGAATCCGCTGCCGAGCGTATACATTTTTGCAAGCGGGCAGACCATTCCCGTGTCACAGAAATCGTAAGCGTACTTACCTCTCGTAAAGCTCGGGCATGACGCGGGCTCAACTGCTAAGAAATCGTAATCCGCTTCGCCTCTTAACTTCTCGCCCATGAACGGTGAGATAAGACCGCCGAGGTTCGAACCACCTCCGGCACAGCCGATAATAAGGTCGGGCTTTACGCCGTATTTGTCGAGAGCGGCTTTTGCCTCGAGTCCGATAATGCTCTGATGAAGAAGAACCTGATTTAAAACGGAGCCGAGAACGTATCTGTACCCTTCGTGCGTAACGGCGGTTTCAACTGCTTCGGAAATAGCGCATCCGAGCGAACCGGGAGTGTCGGGAAAACGCTCTAAAATCTCTCTGCCGACCTTAGTCGTGTTCGAGGGAGACGGAGTTACGTCCGCGCCGTACGTTCTCATAACCTCCCGGCGGAACGGCTTCTGCTCGTAGCTCGTCTTAACCATATATACCTTGCAGTCGAGTCCGACGTAAGCGCACGCCATCGACAGCGCGGTACCCCACTGACCCGCTCCGGTCTCTGTTGTGACGCCTTTTAATCCCTGCTGTTTTGCGTAATAAGCCTGCGCGATAGCGGAGTTGAGTTTGTGCGAACCGGAGGTGTTGTTGCCTTCAAATTTAAAATAAATCTTCGCGGGCGTATCGAGAGCCTTTTCAAGATTGTATGCTCTGACGACGGGCGAGGGTCTGTATGTTTTATAATAATCAAGTATCGTCTGCGGAATTTCGAAATAAGCGGTATCGTTGTCAAGCTCCTGCTTTACGAGTTCGTCGCAGAAAACGCCGTCAAGCTCTTCGGCTGTCATGGGCTTTAACGTACCGGGATTCAAAAGGGGCGCGGGCTTGTTCTTCATATCCGCGCGGACATTGTACCACGCCTTCGGCACCTCGTCTTCTGACAAATAAATTTTGTAAGGGATTTTTTCACTCATTTTCTTTTACTTCCTTTCATCTGTCTGCGGGACTAAAAAAACTCCCGTCCCGCAGTTACTCAAAAATAACTGCCGGGACAGGAGATAAAGTTCCTGCGGTGCCACTCGGCTTGACGGATATACCGCCCGCTCTGCGTATGCTGTCACATACCGACCTTTTATAACGGAGAGTCCGCTCCGTCTCGCCTACCGTCCGCGAATTAAAAAAACTCGGATTTCCGCTCGCCCTCATAAGCCCATTCGCATACACTCTGACCGCCCCGCTTCCACCGTCCGGGACTCTCTGAACGCCGAATATATATGCTACTCACTCTTATTCAACGGTTTATACTTTGAATTATACACACTTTTTTCGTTATGTCAATAATCTTTAAAAATTTTTTTCAAATTGAATTTTTATTCGTTTGTATTCTGTTAAAATTGCATGAAATTATTGACTTTGCAACTTATTTTATTTATAATATCAATATTAATGCATACGGAGTGATTTTATGTCATCATCATCTAATATCAGAAAGCTGCTCGTTTTCTTATCGTGTCTTGCTTCGCTCGTCGTTTTATGCGCGGTTACGGCATTCGCGGAGGACTACGGTAACTTCAGATACACGAAGTCCGAGGACGAGTCTTACATAATCATCACCGGTTACAATTCGGACTCCGAAACTCCCGAGACGATAGATATTCCCGACGCTATCGACGATATACCCGTTACGACGATATCCGACGACGCGTTTAAGAATAACGAGGATATCGGCGACGTGGTTTTCCCCGATTCCGTTACGGATATCGGCACGGCGGCATTCGCAAACTGCGATAACATTAAATACGTTATCCTCGGCAAGGGCGTTAAGAATATCGGTGCGTCCGCTTTCTACGAGTGCACGAATCTTGAGAGCGTTTATATGTTCGACGAGGTTGAGACTATCGGCGCAATCGCATTTAAGGACTGCCCCGCGTTAAAGAGCATAAGACTCAGCGAAAAACTCAAAACAGTCGACAGAGGCGCGTTCTTCAACTGCACTTCTCTTAAAAACGTAACTCTCCCCGATTCCGTTACAGAGCTCGGCGACCATGCGTTCGGCGTATTCCAGGACGGCAACATTGTTTCGCCCGAAAACGGATTCACGCTCATTTCATCCTCGGACACCGCAAAAAAATATGCATCAGAGGCTAAAATCAATATTAAAAACGCCGAAACCTGCGAGCACGACGGCGAATGGGCTGTCGTCAGAGTCGCTTCCGATTCCTACACGGGTTATGAGTTCAGAACCTGCACAAAGTGCGGAATTCTCGAAATCAAAGAAAACCATGACATTCCTCCCGTCGACGACACCGGCGCGGCTGTAAGTTTAAGCATAATATTTGTTTTAATTATCGCATTCTGCATTCTACTGTTCTTCTATGTAAAAAAATCACACAGAAGACGCGACAAGGCTATTGAAGAATACGCTAAGGAACATCCCGAAGAGGCAAAAAAGGCTCGAGAAGCCGAACAGGCAAGAAAAGAAGCCAAGAAAGCTAAAAAAGCCGCTAATAAAAAGAAATAATTAATATTATTCGGAAGCCTGTATAAAACGCACGGCTTCCGATTTTTTTCACTTGAATATAATATTTTTATATGCTAAAATAAAAATGCAAAAAAACATGAAAGGAATTTTGTTGCTATGAAAAAAATAACCGCAGTCATTCTCTCGTTTGTTATGCTCCTTGCGCTGTGCGTACCCGCATTCGCCGCCTCAGGAGTCGCGGCAAAAGACATTATAATGGGAGACCTCGATTCAAATAAAAAAATTACCGCCTCAGACGCAAGACTTGCATTAAGAGCAGCGTCAAAGCTCGAAGCAAACAACTACGACGTCAACTCTTACGACACCGACGGCAACGGAAAACTCACCGCCGCCGACGCAAGAACCATACTCAGAGTTGCGGCTAAACTTCAGAATTTCGATATCGGATTTGACGCAAACGGAGTTCCGAACGCTGTCGGCGCATTTTCGAGAAACACTTACAGCATGGACGCGTCCATGAAGGCCGAGGGCGTCAGCATGGATTTAAACATGATAGTAAGCGGAGAAAACATTTATATGGACATCGGCGATATGCTCAATTTAGGCACAATCAGCGGTGTTCTTATCGTTGATAAAAAATTCTATGCCGTAGATCCCGCCGGAAAAAGCGCTCTTGCAATCCCCGACAACATGCTGAAGGATATGGGCGAGGATATGGATATTTCGGGCATGATGGCTCAGATGGCAAAACTTTTCGTAGTCGATTTTGACGAGATAAGCGAAGCGAAAACCGACGACGGAAAGGACGCTCTGCGCTATTCCAAGACGACGGACGACGGATTCTATTCGGCTTATTATGTTGACTATATGGGCAGACTTCTCTCGTTCGAGGGCGGAACAGTAAACGCCGACAAAACGAAAATCACCGTCGATACGACTATAACATTTAAATCGTTCTCGGGTAACGTTGATTCTTCGATTTTCGACATAAGCAGTTACGCTGTAATGTAATCAGATTAAAATAAAATATTTCTCCGGCAGATATTTTTTCACTCTGCCGGAGATTTTTTATTTAAATATCGTTTGTATTAATTTATATGACCCTATCGGAGAGTATGTAAACGAATCCATATGCTCCCCTTCAAAGAAATAACGCGTATCGGTATTGATATTTTCACCCGAAAAGCTGTCGACGATTATTAATTTAACTTTCATTTTTTCGGGGATAATGCTCTTTATAAAGACGCCGGCATGCATGCCCTCTTTGACTCCCGGGGTTCTCTCCGCAAGCCCCGCAAAATTAGGCGTAAGCTCGACGAAAATTCCGTAGTCCTCGACGGAACGTATTATTCCGGGTACGGTCTCGCCGACACAAAAGAGAGAGGCGTTTTCGCTCCATGTGCCGAGCAGTTCCTTGTGAGAGAGCAGAACACGTCCGTCGGAATCAACACTTTTGACAACGGTCTTTATGTTCTGATTCACCCTCAGGCGTACATCCGGGTGCGGAATCCTCGACACGGATATGCCGTCGATGGGAAGCAGCGCAGAAATTCCGCATCCTATGTCACAGAATGCGCCGAACGGCTCCAGGTGCGTGACCTTTGCGCCGATAACGTCGCCGGGGTGCAGATTATTTATGTATTTTTCACGGCACTCGTCCTGAGCAAGCCGACGGCTTAACAGAGCATAGCGCCCGTTTTCGGAATCCTCCGTTATATCAACGACTTTAAAACATACGATTTTATTGACTCTTGAAATAATTGCAATATCCCGCGCCGTTCCCTCGCGTATACCCTCGGCACAGTCCTCACGCGGAATAATTCCGCGCATACATCCTAAATCGACGTGCAGATTGTGCTGAGCGTCGCACAAAATTACGCGGGACGACAAAATCCCTGAATTAGCCATTGCGTCTCTGAGCGCACCGGGCGTATAACACGAAGGTCTGCCGTTTTCGCCCTCGGGCTTGTAAACACTCATATATAAACTCCCTTTCTTAATAACCTTAAACTTCGTAATAATGTATATGTAAATTTTTGATAATATATCACAATAAGGGGCTTCACTTACGAAGCATATTGTGTTAAAATTAAAAAGGGGTGATACGATGGACGTACATGTAGGAGATATTTTGGAAATGAAAAAACCGCATCCCTGCGGCTGTAAGGAATTTCTGCTGTTAAGAGTGGGAATGGACTTTAAAATAAAATGCCGAAACTGCGGACATGAAATCATGCTCCCCCGTTCAAAGGCGGAAAAAAATATAAAGAAAATAACAAAACAATAATTTATTATAAGGCATAA
>DJEG01000032.1:9116-17649 GCA_002431305.1 Ruminococcaceae bacterium UBA5904
ATTGTCTTCCCGGGGTAAAGGCAAAAAATTTTAAAATATGATTTTGCCCTCGTAAACCCGCAGATTTCATATTGCTGACGCATTGTTATTATTTATAAACACGTCAGTCTCATGCGGGAAGATGATATCTTCCCCTACATAAAGAATGTTTGCGCTTCAAAGCGATAAATTATTATTTATCATTAAAATTGCAACAACAAAACGGAGTCGGTTTTCTCGACTCCGTTTTGTTCATTGTATTCACCATTTATAAAAAAATAACCGCCCCATATTCCAAACCGGCAGTTATTTTTCAACTAAAAACTCAGGGATAAACCGTCTATCGGGTAACTCCCTGTATTTTTATTATAGACATTTATCCCCGATTTGTCAATAACTACAAACGCATATTACATAAATCGCAAAATATACGGAGCCGGCATTTACGTCGACTCCGTGTTTTATTTATTCAATTAATATCAAACCAACCGAACCGGATGATTTCGGATGCAGAAAGGATTTTATATCGGCGACGTTTGTACACAGGTTCTGCGAGACGATAAAAATTCTTTATGCGCCGAAAGGGACGGTTCCGCTCTTACACTTTACCTGCACAGCCGAGAACATCATTAATCTTATGCTCTACCATGTCCTTGATTGCGGTTCTGGCGGGAGCGAGATACTGACGGGGATCAAAATGATCGGGATGCTCTGCGAAGTGCTTACGGATGGAAGCGGTCATTGCAAGACGGAGGTCGGAGTCAATGTTGATCTTGCAGACAGCCATCTTAGCGGCCTTAGCAAGCTCGGACTCGGGAATGCCGATAGCGTTGGGCATGTTTCCGCCGTAGGTGTTGATTTCCTTAACAAACTCCTGAGGAACGGAAGAAGCGCCGTGGAGAACGATGGGGAATCCGGGAAGTCTCTTGCCGACTTCTTCAAGTATATCAAGACGAAGCTTGGGATCCTGACCGGGTTTGAATTTGTATGCACCGTGAGAGGTTCCGATAGCGATAGCGAGCGAGTCAACGCCTGTTCTCCCTACGAAATCCTGTACCTCTTCGGGTCTGGTGTAGCAGGCGTTTTCGTCGGAAACGTTAACGTCGTCCTCGATACCTGCAAGCTGACCGAGCTCGCCCTCAACGACAACGCCGTGAGCGTGAGCGTACTCAACAACCTTAGCGGTAAGAGCAACGTTTTCCTCATAAGGATGATGAGAACCGTCAATCATAACGGATGTAAAACCGCCGTCGATACAGCTCTTGCAGATGTCGAAATCCGCGCCGTGGTCAAGGTGAAGAGCGATGGGGAGACCGGTTTCGATAACGGCGGCTTCGACGAGCTTGGTAAGGTACGTATGGTTAGCGTACTTTCTCGCGCCTGCGGAAACCTGAAGGATAAGGGGAGCTTTGAGCTCTGCTGCGGCCTCGGTGATACCCTGGACGATCTCCATGTTATTAACATTGAAAGCGCCGATGGCATAACCGCCCTCGTATGCTTTTTTGAACATTTCCGTTGTTGTTACAAGCGGCATATTTAACACTCCTAAATATTAAAAATTTTCTACAATTAACATTATATACGCCCTAAATAAGTTTGTCAAGAAGCAGAGTTCTCCGCTCTTTCTTTCTTTTTCGCAAGATAGGGCTTTATATCGAATCTGTATATCGCGATTGCGACGGAAACAAGGCTCATCGAGTCGGCAAACAGTGCCTCCCACATATGGAACGTAACATTGTAAACGACCCACATTATCGCCGTCGGAACGTTTAAAAATCTGATTTTTCTCGGATTTTTCATCGAATACGCGGCGGTCGAAAAGAGTTTTCCGATAAGCGGAAATATCGATAGCCATCCGTCCCACGTGAGAATTGCCGAGACGGTAAATACAGCCATAAATATAAACATTGCAATATGCGTGCTTTTTCCCTTTTCGTCAAGCTTTAAATACGTAAAATTTCTGACGGAGCCGAGCACGTTAAGCACACACCCGGTATACGCGCCGACAAGCAGGTACTGTATGCCGAATATAAATTCCGACGTAAGTTTAATAAGCACGATATTTTTATGCTTATTGCTCTGAAAAGCGATAAACGTAAGAACAATTCCGATAAATCCGACTATTCGGACAAATATATCGGATTTTATAAATTCCATAAACGCCATTAAAGCTTTTTAAGCTCCTCGTCAAGTATTTCGCCGATGAGAACGGGGTTACCCCTGCCCTGCGTTTTCGCCATGACCTGACCCATTATCGCCTTCGCCGCGGCTGTCTTGCCCTTCTTATAATCCGCAGCGGACTTCGGGTTGGATTCGATTGCCGAAAGGACGGCTTTGAGAAGCGTATCTCTGTCGTTTATCTGATTAAGATTATTGTCCTTAACATATTTGACAGGGTCGGTATCGTTCTCCCAGAGAGCCTTGATAACTTTTTTGCCGACGGAGGAATTTATCTCCGACGTTCCGAGCATTTCGGCAATTGAAGCGAGGTGTTCGGGCGAAATCTTTATATTATAAGAATCCGTGTCAAGAAGTTTCATTACATCGGAAATAATGAGGTTTGCGAGGATCTTATGATAGCTTGTGCACTTTGAAGCCTTTTCGAAATAGTCGGCAACCTCCATTTCATTCGTTATAAGCTCTGCGTCATACGGCGTGAGAGAATATTTTTCGACATACAATTTCTTTCTTACGTCGGGAAGTTCGGGAATTGAATCGGTAAGCTTCTTTAATTTTTCGTCCGAAGTTATAATCGGCGCAAGGTCGGGATCGGGGAAGTAACGGTAGTCGTTCGCGTCCTCTTTTGTTCTCATTGTAAACGTTTTACCGCTTGCCTGGTCGTAACGGCGCGTCTCCTGAACGATAGTTCCGCCCGCCTCGATTTCGTCGACCTGGCGTTTGTATTCGTACTCAATAGCCTTCTGAATGAACGTAAACGAGTTTAAGTTCTTCATTTCCGTTCTCGTGCCGAATTTCTCCTCGCCTTTCTTTCTGACGGAGAGGTTAACGTCGCATCTGAGCGAGCCCTCCTGCATCTTACAGTCGGAAATGCCCGTATAGAGAATAATCGCGCGGAGCTTCTTCATATAAGCGACGGCTTCCTCAGCGCTTCTGATGTCCGGTTCGGAAACAATTTCGATAAGGGGAACACCGCAGCGGTTACAGTCGATAAGCGTACCCTTGCCGGGGATGTGGACGAGCTTGCCCGCGTCCTCTTCTATATGAATTCTCGTAATTCCTATCTTCTTAGCGCCGTCCTCGCTCTCGATTTCGAGCCAGCCGTGTTCGCACAACGGCAGGTCGTATTGCGAAATCTGATAAGCCTTGGGCAAATCGGGATAAAAATAATTCTTTCTGTCCTGTTTCGAATATTTTGCAATCGTGCAGTTTGTCGCAACACCCGCTTTTATAGCGTAGTCGACGACCTTGCCGTTAAGAACGGGAAGCGTGCCGGGCATACCCATGCAGACCGGACAGCACTGCGTATTCGGTTCGGCTCCGAACGAAGTGGGACAGCCGCAGAATATTTTGGTTTTGGTCTTTAACTCGCAGTGAACCTCGAGTCCTATGACCATTTCGTAACCTTTATAATAATTCATTTAAACTCTCTCCTTTCGTCCGTTATTTATTAAGATGATACGCGCCGGTCTCACGCTCGAACGCATAACCTAATCTGTACAGCGTTTTCTCGTCGAATGCCTTGCCCAGCAGCTGCATGCCTACGGGCATACCGTCCTTATCCTCGCCGCACGGCATACTCAGCGCGGGAATACCGGCTATGTTTACGGGAACGGTGTAGATATCGCCCATGTACATCTCGAGCGGATCGCTCGTTTTCTCATTTAATTTATAAGCGGCGGTCGGAGCGACGGGAGAAAGTATGCACGAATAATCCTTGAATATATTGTTAAAGTCGCGCATGATAAGCGTTCTGACCTGCAATGCCTTTTTATAATAAGCGTCGTAATAACCAGAGCTTAACGCGAAGCATCCGAGCATTATACGTCTCTTGACCTCGCTGCCGAAGCCCTCGCTTCTCGTATTCTTATAAAGCTCGGTGATATCCTCGTAATTTTTCGACCTGTAACCGTAACGTACGCCGTCGAATCTCGAAAGATTGGACGAAGCCTCGGCCGAGGAAATAACGTAGTACGCGGGAAGCGCGTATTTCATTGTCGGAATCGAAACTTCCTCGACAACGGCTCCCATTTTCTCATATAATTTAGCGGCGTTAAGAACCGCGGACTTTACATCCTCGCCGATACCCTCGCCGAAATACTCTTTGGGCAGAGCGATTTTCATACCCTTTACGTCCTTGCCGATATCCTCCGAAAGATTGCCGGGTTCTCTGTCAACGGACGTGGAATCGAGCTTATCATGTCCGGCTATTGCGTTAAGAACTATCGCGGAATCCTTAACAGTCTTCGTAAGAGGTCCTATCTGATCGAGCGACGAAGCGAACGCAACGAGTCCGTTTCTCGAAACGGAACCGTAAGTCGGCTTCATTCCGACAACTCCGCAGAACGCGGCGGGCTGACGTATGGAACCGCCGGTGTCAGAACCGAGCGCGAACACAGCCTCGTTCGAAGCGACCGCAGCCGCCGAACCGCCCGAGCTTCCGCCGGGTACGCGGGTTAAATCTCTCGGATTGTGAACTGTCTTGAACGCGGAATTCTCATTCGTCGAACCCATTGCGAATTCGTCCATGTTCGTTTTGCCGAGCATTACCGCACCCTCGCCGTTTAATTTATTATAAACGAACGCATTATAAGGCGGAACGAAATTTTCGAGCATTTTCGAAGCGCACGACGTAATCTCGCCCTTTGTGCATATATTATCTTTAAGTCCGTACGGAATTCCCGTAAGAGCGGACGACTCTCCGCGGACAATTTTCTCGTCGGCTTTCTTCGCGCCGTCAAAAGCCGCGTCCTCGCAGAAACGCAGGTACGCGCCTATTTTTTCGTCGGAGTTCTTGGCGTATTCAAGATATTCTTTCGTAAGTTCGTAAGAAGATATCTCTTTGTTTTTAAGCATTGAGCTTAACTGTTCAACCGTTAATTTACGTATATCCATCGTTCAGCCTCCTTACTCCACTACCTGAGGAACGAACACGCATCCGTCCTCTTTCGCGGGGGCATTTGCGAGAAGCTCGTCTCTGTCGGGTTTATTCGTGACCTCGTCGGGTCTGAAAACGTTGCTCATGGGAACAACGTGAGCGGTTATGTCAACGTCGGACGTGTCGATTCCCGCGAGCGTGTCGGCAAAATCGATAATCGAGCCGAGTTCTTTCTTCATGCTCTTTTTCTCGTCCTCGGAGAGGCTTAATCTTGCAAGATTTGCGACCGCGTCAACGTCTATTTCTACCGATTTCTTTTTCTTTTCTTCTTTTGCTTCGCTCTCGTGTTTTTCTAATGCGGAGCCTAAATTCAAAACTTCAAGCTGTGCGGGGTCTACGTAGTCGGGCGCGCCGGTGAGCGGACAGGACGCGTCTTTCGTCTTCGGGAACGCGATAACGTCTCTTAATGAATCAGCGCCGACCATAAGCATTACGAATCTGTCAAGACCGAATGCAAATCCCGCGTGCGGAGGCGTACCGTATTTGAACGCGTTGACCATGAAGCCGAAACGGTCTTCAATCTGCTCGTCGGTAAATCCGAGAGCCTCGAACATCTTGGTCTGAACGTCGGGTTTATGAATTCTGACGCTTCCGCTTCCCAGCTCGATACCGTTTAATACTACGTCGTACGCCTGCGCTCTGACTCTGCCGGGATCGGTCATTAAGTACTGAACGTCCTCCTCATACGGCATTGTAAACGGGTGATGAGTCGCCATGAATCTGTTTTCCTCGTCGCTCCACTCGAACTGCGGGAAGTCGGTGACTATCATAAATTTATAATCGTCTTTATTTCTTAAATGCTGAATGTCGGCAACGTCGAGTCTTAAATTGCCGAGAACGCGTCTTACCGCCGCGAGTTTGTCCGCGCAGAAGAGAATGAAGTCGCCTGGTTCAGCCTTAACAGCCTTTACGATAGCGTCGATATCCTCTTTTGCAAAGAATTTCGTAAGAAGCGAATAAATCTCGCCGTCGGGTCTTATCGCGATCCACGCCATGCCCTTTGCGCCGTAGGAGGTCGCTTTTTCGGTCAGATTCTCGATTACGGTACGCGTAAACTCCGCACCGCCTTTTACATTGATCGCTCTGACGACTCCGCCGGAATCTGCGGCTTTTCTGAATACGGAGAAACTGCACGTTTTGGCTATATCGGTAATATCAACTATCGGCAGACCGAATCTCAAATCGGGCTTGTCGCTTCCGTACACATCCATACATTCCGTCCACGTAAGGCGGGGAAACGTTTCGGTATACTCGACGCCCTTTATCTCTTTGAATATATGTTTGAATAATTTTTCAAGATGAATAAGAACATCCTCCTGGTCTACGAATGACATCTCCATGTCGACCTGCGTAAACTCGGGCTGTCTGTCGGCTCTCAAATCCTCGTCTCTGAAGCATCGGGCGACCTGATAGTATTTATCAATACCGCCGACCATGAGAATCTGCTTGAATATCTGAGGCGACTGCGGAAGCGCATAGAACATGCCGGGGTGAACACGGCTGGGGACTATGTAGTCTCTCGCGCCCTCGGGAGTCGACTTCATAAGCATGGGGGTTTCAACGCAGAGAAAGCCCTCTTTGTCGAGATAATCCTCCGTAACCTTTTGAATCTTATGTCTTATTTTTAAATTATTAATCATAACGGGACGGCGCAAATCGAGGAATCTGTATTTAAGTCTCAAATCCTCTCTTATCTGTGCGTCGTCGTCAAGCGAGAACGGGAGCGTTTCGCTCGTCGAAATAAGCTCGATTTTATCAGCCATAAGTTCGACGGTACCCGTTACTATCTTTTCATTTACAGTCTCCTCGTCGCGGAGTCTGACAACGCCCTCGCACAGCACGACGGACTGGTTACGCAGACTCTCGGCAACGCTGAACTCTTCGCTTGATAAATTCTGCGCGTTGCATACTACCTGCAAAACGCCCTCTCTGTCTCTTAAATCAAGGAAAATAACACCGCCCATATCGCGCTTTGTCAGCATCCAGCCTGTGACCGTGATTCGCTGACCGATATGGCTCTCGCGGACAAGTCCGCAGTATATCGTTCTTCTCAAAACAATTCCTCCTGTCTTAATATTCGGGGAAAATAAAAAGCCCCGTCCGATAATTCATAAGAATTATGGGACGAAGCATAATCTCCGCGGTACCACCCACCGTGACGCTTTCGCGCCCGCTCTGCCGTTACGGGATTCAGGTTAATAATATAATAATCCGATAACGTAAGGATTAACGCTCCTTACACGTCTGCGCCTACTTGAATTTAAAAAATAAACCGTTCGGACAGAGACTCGGGGATGTTCTTCACATATACCGGACTGCCGGCTTTCCAGCGCCGCCGGCTCTCTTTGAATCGTCTGTATACACTACTCTTCCCGTCGCAGTCTTTATAGGATGTATTCAATTTAATATCATTATATATATGTCGAAAAAAATTGTCAACCCGATTTTTTTAAATTTTTTTCAAAAAAGTCTTTACAAATCGATTTCTTTGTGATATGATAATAACGAAAACAATAATTATTATTATTTAGAGGTAACATAATGACTCAAAAGCCGAAAAAGCACAGCAAAAAACGCGACGCCATCCGCGAGGCGCTTATGAATACAAAGGAGCACCCCAGCGCGGAGATGCTTCACACTAAGTTAAAGCACGATATCCCGGATTTGAGTCTTGCGACGGTCTACCGCAATCTCAACGAGTTTATCTCCGACGGCGAGGCGATAAGCGTAGGGTTCGTAAATTCGCAGGAGCGTTTCGACGGCAACACGAAGCCTCATACGCATTTCGTATGCGAAAACTGCGCGAGGGTTCTCGACCTCGACTGTTTTAACGAGGATTCCGTCCTCTACAGCGAGGCGCAAAATGAATTCGGCGGTACGGTCAGATATCACTCTCTTGTTTTCTACGGGCTTTGCCCGGAGTGCGTAAATAATGCCGAAAGGCTTATTTAATATAAAAATAAAAATACAGAATCTAAATTTTCCATGGAGGTAATTATTATGAAAAAATGGGTATGTCCCGTATGCGGTTATGTTTATGAAGGTGAAAATCCGCCCGAAAAGTGCCCTCAGTGCGGCGCTCCCGGCTCAACCTTCAAAGAGGTCAAAGAGGAGTCGAGAACTTGGGCTGCAGAGCACGTTGTAGGTATTGCAAAAGATGTTCCCGAGGATATCCTTGAGGGCCTTCGTGCTAACTTCACGGGCGAATGCTCCGAAGTCGGTATGTATCTTGCAATGGCAAGAGTNNGTATGCGGTTATGTTTATGAGGGAGACGAGCCTCCCAAGGAATGTCCCCAGTGTCATGCTCCCGGCAGCAAGTTCACCGAGCTTAAAGACGACAATAAAGTTTGGGCGGCAGAGCATGTAGTAGGCGTTGCAAACGGCACTGATGACAGAATCATTGAGGGACTTCGCGCTAACTTCAACGGCGAATGTTC
>DJEG01000032.1:17780-18510 GCA_002431305.1 Ruminococcaceae bacterium UBA5904
GCCGCTTACGAAGAGGCGGAGCATGCTGCTAAGTTCGCCGAAATGCTCGGCGAGGTTATCACCGACTCGACAAAGAAGAATCTCGAAATGAGAGCAGAAGCGGAAAACGGCGCAACTCTCGGCAAATTCGAGCTTGCTAAGCTTGCTAAGGAGCTCGGACTCGACGCTATCCATGATACCGTTCACGAGATGGCAAGAGACGAGGCGAGACACGGAAAGGCTTTCGAGGGACTTTTGAAGAGATACTTCAATAAGTAAGGCTTAGAAAATATAAATATTGTTTTCTACGATAAAAAACGAGACGCTTCCCGAAAAAGGAAACGTCTCGTTTTTGTGTTGCTTTTTTCTGCATAATTTCAGCATTAAAAAAATAACCGCCACACCCTTACAAAGTTAGCGGTTATTTTTTTCGCTAATTGAACAGGGCTAACCGTTTATCGTCGGGTTTGCCTTATTTCACTTATANNATGTATCTTGCAATGGCAAGAGTAGCTCACAGAGAGGGCTATCCCGAAATCGGTCTCTATTGGGAAAAAGCGGCTTACGAAGAGGCAGAGCATGCCGCTAAGTTTGCAGAACTTCTCGGCGAAGTTGTCACCGACAGCACCAAAAAGAATCTTGAGATGAGAGCGGAGGCGGAAAACGGCGCTACAATGGGCAAGTTTGAGCTTGCCAAGAGAGCTAAGGAAGAGGGTCTTGACGCTATACACGATACCGTTCATGAGATGGC
>DJEG01000032.1:18559-19439 GCA_002431305.1 Ruminococcaceae bacterium UBA5904
CATGAGATGGCTCGTGACGAGGCGAGACACGGCAGAGCTTTTGAGGGACTTCTCAAGAGATATTTTGGTTGATTTTGGTTGATTTTAATTATTGCTGAAAATATTGTTAGGAAGTGTTTTATATGAAAAAATATGTATGCCCCTGTGGCTATGTTTACGATCCCGCTGTGGGAGATCCCGATAACGGAGTAGCTCCCGGAACCGCTTGGGAGGATGTTCCCGAGGACTGGGTTTGCCCCGTATGCGGTTTGGGTAAGGACTCCTTCACCGAAGAAGAATAATCAAGTAAAAGTCGGATTGCTTTTTTCGTGCAGTCCGACTTTCTTTTTATATGTAGCTTTGCCAATGTCAAAATTTGTTGATTATTACGTCTTGAACGCGGTTTTGCGCTGTGATAGAATAACTTACAGAGATTTGTAAACGGAGGAACCATAATGGAAAGACGCGATAAGATAAATTATTATCTTGATTTGGCTGAAGCCGTGGCTCAGCGAAGTACTTGCCTTCGGCGTCATTTCGGTGCAGTCATAGTAAAAGACGACGAGGTTATATCCACGGGTTACAGCGGCGCACCGAGAGGCAGGCAAAACTGCACCGATTTAAATTACTGTGTCCGCACAAGACTTAATGTTCCGCGCGGCGAGAGATATGAGCTTTGCCGCAGCGTGCACGCCGAGATGAATGCCGTTATAAGTGCGGCAAGAAATCAGATGCTCGGCAGTACCATGTATCTTGTCGGAATAGAGTGCGATACCGGTGAATACGTAAAAGAGGCGAGCAGCTGCGCGCTTTGCAAACGAGTTATAATAAATTCCGGAATAGACCATGTTATTATCCGCGACACCCATGATGATTACCGCATAATCAATGTGAAAAAGTG
>DJEG01000072.1 GCA_002431305.1 Ruminococcaceae bacterium UBA5904
CCTGCCCGTAATGGCGGGTTACGTCGTTTTGAGCATGAGCGTGACTATATACGCGTGTTCCATGCAGTATGTCGCGGTTGATTTGCTCGCGGGCGGAGCGTCGTTTTTTACGACTGTCATAATGACCTTAATGGTCAACATCCGCCACCTGTTTTACGGCGTTTCCATGCTCTCGAAATATAAAGACACGGGCAAGTATAAGCCGTACTTAATATTCGCACTGACTGACGAGACGTTTTCCATTGCGTGCGACGCACAGCCTGTCGACGGCGTGGATATGAATTTATTTTACTTCTGCCTGTCGGCGTTCGACCAGCTTTACCGGATAATCGGATGCGTCGCGGGTAATCTGCTCGGCAACATAATACCGTTTTCGACAGACGGCATTGATTTTTCCATGACCGCGCTGTTTTTAGTTATTCTTATAAATCAATGGGAGTCCGCAGACGACCATAAGCCCGTTCTGACGGGACTTATAATAACGCTTGCGTGTCTTTTGATATTCGGCAGTGAAAACTTCCTTATCCCCTCCATGATATTCATAACGCTCGCGCTTCTGGGCGAGAAAAAATTTATAAAGGAGGGCGGGGAAAAATGAGTCCCATGCTTCACGCCGGTATAAACGCCGGAATAATCGCTTTAGTAACGGCGGCGATACGCTTTGCTCCGTTTATAGTATTTAAAAATAAAACGCCGAAGATAATCATGTACCTGGGCAAGGTTCTGCCCTACGCGATAATGGGCATGCTCGTTATTTACTGTTTAAAGAACGTTTCGCTCATGCACGCTCCGTACGGAATCCCCGAGGCCGCTGCATGCTTAGTCGTATTTATTCTTCATAAATGGAGGCACAATACGCTGTTGTCGATACTTTCGGGTACCGCAGTGTATATGATAATGCTTCACATTATTCCGGGTATCTGAATATTATATAACGATATATTAATTCGAAAGGAATGAACTTCAGTTTTGGAAATATATCTTGACAATTCCGCGACGACAAAGGTATGTCCCGAGGCGGTTAACGAAATGACCGAAACGCTTATGCACTCGTGGGGCAACCCGTCGTCTCTTCATAAAAAAGGCGTTGAGGCTTCACGCGTACTCGAAAATGCGAGATTAAGACTTGCCCGCGCGTTCTCATGTTCTCCCGACGAGGTTTACTTCACTTCGTCCGGAACCACGGCTAACAACACCGCGATATTCGGCGCGGTCTACGCGAACAGGCGCAGAGGAAACAGAATCGTCACTTCGTCGATTGAACATCCGAGCGTTAACGAGGCAATGAAACGATTAGAGGAACAGGGTTTCGAGGTAATAAGACTCCGCCCCGATAAATTCGGACGTTTCTCATTAAACGATTTATATTCCGTCATAAATAAAAATACGATTCTTGTTTCAATTATGATGGTTAATAACGAGCTGGGTACGATAAATCCCGTTCAGAATATTAAAACCGCCGTAATACGCTCGGGCGCTCCTGCGCTGATTCACGTCGACGCGGTGCAGGCGTTCGGCAAAATTCACGTAAAGCCGTCGAAGATAGGCGCGGATTTAATTTCCGTCAGCAGTCATAAAATTCACGGTCCCAAGGGCGCGGGAGCGCTGTACATAAGAAAGGGCGTGCGAATCAAGCCCTACGTCGTCGGCGGCGGACAGGAGAACGGCGTTTACTCCGGCACCGAGGCTATGCCGAACATCGCGGGCTTCGGTGCGGCTGCCGCGCAGCTCGGCGATATAGACGCGTCGCTCGAAAAGGTAAGGGGAGTCAGAGACCGTTTTATCGAAAAGGTCACGAGAATCCCCGGCGTTTATATAAATTCGCCGTCGGACTCGCTCCCGTATATTATCAATATGTCCGTAACGGGACTTCCGTCGCAGACTATCGTAAATTCGCTGTCCGAAAGGGAAATTTACATCTCCGCGGGTTCAGCATGCAAGCGCGGACACGATTCCGAGGTTTTAAAGGCGATAGGACTGCCCTCTGACAGGACACATTCGGCAATCAGAATCAGCATGTCGCGTTTTACAACGGATGAAGAAATGAACGCTCTCGTTGACGCTCTCGCCGCCGCCGTTTCGAGAATAAGAAGATAAAGGATTTATAAATTATGAAAGAAGTTATTTTGTTAAAAGACGGAGAAATCGCGTTAAAGGGGCTGAACCGTTCTACGTTCGAGGATATTCTCGTTAAAAATATTAAAAACAGACTCAAAGAAGAGGTCGGAAACTTCACTTTCACAAAAGCGCAGTCGACGATTACGATTGAACCCGAGAACGAGAACGAGGATCTCGACGACGCGGTCGAGGTTATCAAACACGTATTCGGCGTTGCGGCTCTTTCGAGAGCCGCCGCGTGCGATAAGGATATCGAAGTTATTAAGAAAACAGCGGTCGAATATTTAAGGGACGAGCTGTCGTTTGCAAAAACGTTCAAGGTCGCGGCGAAGCGTTCGGATAAAAAATTCCCGTTCAATTCGCCCAAAATCTGCGACGAGGTCGGCGGTGTTATTCTCGAAAATTACCCCGGCATAAAAGTCGACGTTCACAACCCCGAGGTCACCGTTACCGTCGAGGTGCGCGACAAATACGCGTTCGTCAGAGGCAGTCAGATCAAGGGCGCGGGCGGTATGCCTACCGGCACGTCCGGCAGGGCGGCGATTCTTATTTCCGGCGGTATCGACAGCCCCGTCGCGGCGTGGATGATGGCAAAGCGCGGAGTTTCGCTCACCGCGGTTCATTTCGCTTCACCCCCTTATACCTCCGAGCGCGCGGAGATGAAGGTTCACGAGCTTCTTAAAAAAGTCGCGAAATACTGCGGACGAATCGACTTGTACACCGTTCATTTTACCGAGATTCAGGAAGCAATCCGCGACAAAGCCCCCGAGGACATGTTCACAATCGTAATGAGACGTCTTATGATGAAAATTTCGAATGAAATCGCGCGTAAGACAAGGTGTTCCGCTCTGATAACGGGCGAGAGCGTCGGACAGGTCGCTTCGCAGACGATATACGCGCTTCAGTGTACCGACGACGCCTCCGAAATCCCCGTTTTCCGTCCGTGCATAGGCATGGATAAGAGCGAGATTATTGAAATTTCGCGAAAAATCGACGCGTTCGATATTTCGATTCAGCCGTACGAGGACTGCTGTACCGTGTTCACGCCAAAGCACCCGAAAACGAGACCGACCGTTGAGTCCGCACGTGAAGCTGAGGCTATGGCATACGATGAGGAAATGATGAAAACGGCAGCCGAGACGGCAAAGCACGAAGTTATTTATTATAATAAGTGATTAGTATAGTAATGTTATTCTAAAGCATAAACATTCTTTTTGTAGGGGAAGACATTGTC
>DJEG01000005.1:0-1381 GCA_002431305.1 Ruminococcaceae bacterium UBA5904
AAACAAAAAGTGCGTCTACCGAAGCAAACGCACAAAAAATGCAAACTCCGATAGTCGCCAAACTAACTCTATCAAAAACAATGAAAACAAAATTATATCTGTCCTGCATTTTTCCTGAAAACCGAGTAGAATCTGCATTTTTATCAAATTCATAGTTTTCAAGAAAATACTACGAAATACTGCACAAATATAACCCTTAAAATAAAAAAGAGTTTCACTGTTTTTTGATATTAAGTTAGTTTGGCTTTTTTATTGTATAATATTTCTTTCAAAAAGTCAATATTAATATTTTATTTCATAAATTTACAATTATGAAAATGCAAAAAAAACACCGTAACCTGCACAAAACAGATTACGGTGTTTAATTATACGATTATTTAGCCAGTCCGCCGACGAGCATCATATACTCGCCTATCTGCGCGCCGAATTCGGGTGCGCCCTCCATGATGAGTTTACCCTGTCTGGTAGACTCGAGCATGTCGTCGATAGACATAAGTATACCGAGTGCGGAATCAAGGCTGTCGAACTTCATGGTGAAGAACGGCATAGCTCTCTTGTACTCGCCCTTACCGGCTTTGGTTTTACCTGCCTTAACTCTGAGGTATGCCGAAACGCTCGGCTCGCCCTCGACAGCCCACGCATAAACACGGTCGGGGCTCTTTAACGCCCAGCCGTGTACCTTCTCGTGACCCATCTTATTAAGTGTACTGATACCGGTAGACAGCAGATAAAAATAGCACTTAACGAGCAGTCTCTTAGTTGCTTCATCCTCTGGGATAGTCGTCATACCGAGCAGGTTTGCCATTTTAAGCAAAGCCGTAAGGAATGCAACAAACTCACCGGGATGCTTGCATATACCCTTCATTTTAGGAAGAGTAGCGGGGCTGATCTTGCCCTTGAAGAACGCGTTCATAGCGTCTACGCTCTTGAACTCGAGGTCGATATAGGGCTTGGGGTCAACCTTGTTTGCATGTACAATCCACTCGTCGCAGTTAACCTGAAAATGAGTGGCGTACTTTCCGCCGGGCGCATCGGGATCAAGAGCGCTTACCTGATAAATACAGTGAACCGCTCTGAACTTCTTTGAAAGACTCGGAATGTCCGCTACGATAGTCTTTAAAAGAGGAAGCGCGCCGCAGAGGAATATTTTATTAGTATAAAGGGCTTCCTGTGATGCCATAATATTTCAATCCTTTCCCGGACGAAATGAACAGCCTCAACGGCTTATTACATCTCGTCGTCCCAATCTTCGTCAAGTTCAAAGTCTGCGTGCATTACTTCACGAACAGCCTCTATGATGCCGTTTGCGTCGATGCCGAGCTCAGACATAATATCCTCATGGAGACCGATGGGAGCAAACTTATCGGGCACACCGAGCTTC
>DJEG01000005.1:1442-20834 GCA_002431305.1 Ruminococcaceae bacterium UBA5904
TGAATGCGCAGCCCTTACCGGACTCAACGACAACCTCAGCGACAGCGGAGCCGAGACCGCCGAGAACGTTATGATCCTCAACCGTAATAATACGTCTGGTATCCATAACAGCCTTAACGATAGCGTCGCGGTCGATAGGCTTAATGGTGTGCATATCAATAACTCTGATCTTTAAGCCGTCAGCCTTATCAAGAAAGTCGGCAGCCTGAACAGCCTGAAATACGCAGGAACCGCATGCGATAATCGTAAGGTCGGTACCCTCGTGAACCTCGACAGCCTTGCCGATTTCGAAACCGTAGTTTCCGTCTTTGTAAAGAGTACGGTCGAATCCGCGGTTAATTCTGATGTAGAACGGACCGGGAGTCTCATAAGCAGCCATAACTGCATTGTATGTCTCAATACCGTCTGCGGGGCAGATAACGGTAAGATTAGGAATAGATCTTGTAACAGCCAGATCCGAAATAGCGTGATGCGTAGAACCTGCCTGACCGAAAGACGTACCCGAATGAGTAGCTATAACCTTAGCGTTAACATTCTGATAGCAAAGGTCGGTAGAAAGCTGATCGGCAGCTCTTAAAGAAGCGAACTGTGAGAATGTCGAAAGGAAGGGAGTAAGACCCGCTCTCGCCATACCGGCAGCTATGCCGAACATGTTCTGTTCTGCAATACCGACGTTAAAGAATCTGTCGGGGAACTTCTTCTGAAATTCGCCGATTTTCGTTGACTTGCCGAGGTCAGCGGTAAGAGCTACAACCTCAGGATGCTTTTCGCCCAATTCAACAAGTGCTTTACCGTAAATTTCAGCGGTCTGTAAGGATTCGGATTCAACCGCAGTATATGTCATTCCGCCTGCCATAACTTAAACGCCCTCCTTTTCTGCGCGAGCAACACGCTTTGCGTAGGAAGCTGCAAGAGCGTCCTTAGCCTTCTGATATTTCTCGTCGTCAAATGCGCCGTAATGCCAGAGATAATTATCCTCGATAAAGTCGATACCGCATCCCTTAAGGGTGTTGCATACGATCATTACGGGCTTGTCAGTCTTATTCTCAAGAGCAAAGTCAATAGCCTCGCAAAGCTCTTTAATATTATTACCGTCGATTTCCTTTACAATGAAACCGAAAGCTGTCCATTTATCACAGAACGGCTCGAGTTTCATAACGTCCTCGGTTCTGCCGTCGATCATACACTTGTTGCGGTCAACGAAGCTTATCATGTTGGTTACTTTATAATGAGATGCAGACATAGCCGCTTCCCAGTTTGAACCCTCGTCGCATTCACCGTCGCCGAGAACCACGTAAGTCTTATAATCCTTGCCGAGAAGTCTTGCGGCAAGAGCGGTTCCGACTGCAATAGACAAGCCATGACCGAGTGAACCGGTGGAAGCGTCAACGCCGACAACCTTGTTTGAGTCGAGATGCATACCCATCTTAGAACCCGAAAGGTTGAAAGTCTTGAGCATTTCCTTATCGTTGAATCCCTTATCACAGAGAACGGGCGCGTATGCAATACCCGCATGACCCTTTGAAAGGATAAATCTGTCGCGGTCGTCCCATTTTGGGTCCTCAACCTTGATATTCATATACTTATAGTAAAGTACGGTGAGAATATCCATAACGCTGAGTCCGCCGCCGATGTGTCCGCTTCCTGCCCAGTATGTAGTGTCGAGGCAGAGGTTACGAAGCTCGTTCGCTTTTTTCTCGAGAGCGAGCCATTCCGCTTTTGTAAGTGGCATAAAAAATGTCCTCCGTTCGTTTGTAAAATTTGCATGACAAAAGTAATTGTCCCATGTCATTTTTTATTTTAACTGACAAATAACCGTTTGTCAAGCAAAAACGCCCGAAAAACGGTTATTCGGCATGAAAAACATATTTATTTTATATGTTCTTATAAATTCTTAAATTAGAAGCATTCGGGATGATTCTTTCTTACAGCCTTGAACGCCTCGTCCGCAACCTCAAGAGTACGGTTGATATCCTCGTCTTTAAGAGAAGCGTTGATAAAGTGGTTATGATGGCTGGCAAGATAAATGCCTCTGCGTACCATTTCCTGAATCCAGTCCTGATGAAGGAACAGCGAATCGTCGTTTGCAATTCTAAGGTAGAACAGCGAGGGCTCGCCGGATACGACAAGGTCAAATCCGTTCTCCTCGGCAGCCTTTTTAAGACCGTCGGTAAGCTTAAGACCCTTTTCTCTGAACATCTTAGGCGTGTCGAGAGCCTTCATCTTATTGATACATGCAATACCTGCGGCAAACGGAACGGCGCTCATCCAGTATGAGCCGGTATATGAAAGAGAACTCATTGCGCTCTTAAGGAATTCCTTACCGCAAAGGCACGAGATGTTCCAGCCGTTAGCGATAGCTTTGCAGAAGCAAATCATATCCGCCTCAAATCCGTAGTAATGGTCGGAGCCTGCAATGTCAAGTCTGAAGCCTGCGCGAACGTCGTCTACGATAAGAACAATGCCCTTGTCTGTGCAGAGCTTGCGGACTTTCTGCCAGTAACCGTCTGCGGGAAGAACGTTGTCGGCAAAGTTGCCGTGGAGATACGGAGTCGAAATGAACGCCGCAATCTCGCCCTCGTTCTCGTTTACGAGTTTTTCGAGCGCGTCAAAATCGTTCCAGTCAACGTAAAGGTTGTTTGCTACATCCTCGGGAATAACGCCGGGATAGTCAACCTTCTGACACCACGGAGAAACGCCGTGATAGAAGCCGTTTACAAATATAATCTTTTTCTTATGAGTATAAGCTCTCGCGCACATGATCGCACCCTGAGTGGTATCGTTGCCGTTCTTTGCAAAGAAAGCCCAGTCTGCGCTGGCTACGGTGTCAACCATAAGCTCCGCCATCTCAACCATTTTGTACGAGGGAGTGGTAACACAGTTTTCAAGCTTAGCCTGCTCCATGGCGGCGCCGTCTACATCCTCATCGCAGTAGCCGAGAACGTTAGGTCCGTAACCGCACATGTAGTCGATGAATTTGTTGCCGTCAACATCCCAAAAGTATGAATCCTTAGCTTTCTTAGTGAAGAAAGGCCATGAAGTCGTGGGAATCCAGAGACCCTCGGCAGGACCCTGATGTCCGTAAATACCCGAGGGGATAACATTTACGGCTCTCTCAAAAAGCTCGTGGCTTTTTGTGTATTTATTAATCTTAGTTGCCATTATCCGTTTCCTCCTTACGCGAGATACAGAGCAACACGGTCGAGAATTCTGTTAAGATTGTCGATCATGTTGATCATACCGCCCATTTTAATCGTGCCTGCGCCGATGCATGCGACGGCGTTAACTTTACCGTCGAAAAGATCTCTGGCAAGCTTCATGCTCGAGAACTCCATGAGAGCTCTGGGGCTTTCGGGAAGTTTCTTAATGGTAACGAGGTGATGATTCTTAACTCTGATAGTTGTTCCGGGACCTCCGGCAATAGAGAGCTGAATGTCTCCGTCGGGGATAAGGTGAGCCGAGAACTTGCCTATCTCGTCATTATTGCCTATCTGAGAAATAGCTACTGAAATCGTGTAAAGCATGAGGGACGTGCTGATATTGAAGAAATTCTCATCCTCAAGATCTGCGGGATCGGGTCTCATGTACTTAGCAAGAAGGTCGGTAAGGGGTACGAAGCATTTAAGCAGAAAGCCTATATGCTGAAGTCCCTTTGTAGGAATGGGAGTAACGGTACCGTCAATAAGACCGTTAAACTTTTCGCATGAAGAGAAGGGCAGCTTGATGTCGCACGGACCGACGCCGCCTTCCATTCTGCATCTTCCGTTCTTGAATGTGATGGTTGCATTGGGGCCGTCCTTTACGAAAAGACCGACTGTAATCGGCTTTTTATTGGTAAGGATAGCTCTTGCATTCTCATCGAGGGCGCAAAGATTTTCAAGTGTGCCCAGCACGGCATACATATTTATGTATGCAAGTGTTTTTGCATCTGTCAAAGCAATTTCCTCCTTTTGCGATATTACGTCGCAATAAATTATATATATTCTACCAAAAAAACAAAGACAAGTCAATATTGTTTGAACGATATAACGGATTTTTTACAAATAAACAATCGACTTCTATCATTAAACTGAGTATTTTCGAGTTAATATCCGACAGTTCGGAATTGCGTCTCATTAGTTCTAATGATATATTTTCTCTTCCCCTGCTTTTTCGGTGAAATACCGGATTATGAATAAATATGAATTTCCGGATGTATGAAAAAAGACGGGGAAAGGACTTAAAAATCCGATCCCCGCCGTTGGGTAATCATATTAAAATGTAAAATAATTATTCGGCAGATTCGTCGTTTTTCTTAACTTCAATCTTACCGTATCTCGTTCCCGAAGCAAAGTCGCTTCTAGGTTCTCTCGATTCCCCCTGGGGAGCGGAGTCTCTGCGGTACGAAGAACCGCCTGATCTGCGATAAGAGGAACCGCCTCTCTGAGGTCTTGAACCGCCCTTATTATATCCGCCTCTGCCGTTGTATCTGCGCTTATCGGCTACGGTGGGCTCCACGCCCTCCTCAAGAGTGATAATAACGCGTCTCTCCGAGTCATAGCCCACGGAATGTGAAGTAACGCCCTCTATGCCCTGGATGGCGGTATGTACGATTCTTCGCTCATACGGATTCATCGGCTCGAGTTTAACGTTTCTGCCGAACTTGAGAACCTGATTTGCACTGCGCTGAGCGAGAGCTTTAAGATTTTCGTTTCTCTTTTCTCTGTAATCGCCTACATTGACGGAAACTCTTTTATCGCTGTCCGTCCTCTTGTTTGCAAAAAGTCTTACAAGATACTGAACCGAGTCGAGTGTTTCGCCGTGACGGCCGATAAGTACGCCGTAATCGTCGTCGGTTTTAATCTCATAAATTCTTTCTTCACCGCTGTCGGATGCGGTAACGGTAACGTTTTTAACGCCCATACCCTCGACAATCGTTTTAAGGTACGCCGCGACGGAATCGTCCGCCTCATGTACCGGCGCGGAGTGAACTTCATCCGCCGTCTCATAGTAAGCCTTTACTTTTGCGTCGCTTCCGCCGAACAGTCCGAGAATCTTTTTCTGAGGCTGTACGAGAACGTCGATTTTAACGTCGGCGTCTTCGGGAGCGTTAAGAGCGGCTTTTGCCTTCGAAATGGCTTCGTCAATAGTAGCTGCCGTTCCTACTGCTTCTTTGATCATCTTTTTCACCTGCTTTTATTTCTAAAGACACGGGGTCTCTTTAATCTTAATTTTCGCCGTTTTCTTTAAATTTAAGAAGTTTCTTTACATTCTGTTCTCTCGAACGGCGCTCGACGGTCTCGGTAACCATAAGTTTCGCCGTAACCTTCTGAGGCGAATAAAAATAGTTGAGAACCAAAGTCTGAACGAACGAAACGATATTCGACATAACCCAGTAAATGCCTACGCCCGCCGGGAACATGAATGCAAACCACAGCGACATGAGCGGGGACATGAATGTCATACAGCCCATGGACGGATTTTTCGCCATTTCGGGGTTAGTCTTGCGCTGTCTTAAGTACATGACAACGCTAGTAAGCATAGCGGTTACAAATGCCGCTACAGGTATAAGCCAAAGGGAGTTAAATTCTTTTACCGTCGGCTGCTGCGTAAGGTCGATGCCGAGGAAATTAAACTGTCCTTTAAGCGTTATAATTTCTTTTGCATAATTGCCTGCGTCGGATATTACGACATTCGCGTTCGCCGCCGCCTTATTGATAAGGTTCGTAAGCGACGTCATATCCATACTGCCGAGCTTGTCAAGGAGAAGAATCTCCATTTTATTGCTCGTGTTCTGCGTAACCTCTACGGAGAGAAGCGACGCAAGGGCGTTGACAACGTCCGTTTTAATAGCGAGAACCTTAGAAAGCGGAGTATAAACAACGCCGTAAAGTCCTATCATAACCGGAAACTGTATAAGCAGAGGAAGGCATCCCGCGCTCGTCGCGGAAAATCCCTCTTTTTTATAAAGTTCCTGCGTTTCCTGCTGAATCTTCATCTGAACCTCTCTGGACGGGTTCGTATTGCCGTTTGTGTATCTCTGTCTTATTCTGTTAACCTTCGGCTGAAGCCTCAACTGCTTTGCCGAGCCCTTCTGCTGGCTTATCGACGAGGGCAGAAGAACGAGTCTGACTATAAGCACAAGTATGAAAAGCGAGATAAGGTAATTGTTTATATTGCTGTAAAGAAAACTCAGCACCCATCCGAACGGGATGGCAATAGTGTTGTAGATTGACTGCATTTATTTATCAAATCCTAACCGAACGGCCGATATATTCGATTATCAATTATATAATATGTATATTAAATAATTATAAATTAAAATCGGCGTTTGTTTTTTCTTTTCCCTGTTTTAAGTTCCGGAAGAGGATCCACTCCGCCGGGAAAGAGGATATTGCATCTTGACAGACGCCTGACTCCGAGCCATACCCCGCGGATAACGCCGTATTTTTCAACGGCCTGGAACATGTAATCCGAACAAGTCGGATAGTACCTGCACCTTGCGGGAAACAGCGGAGATATTTTTCTCATATAAAAACGAATCAGCTTTAAAACCGTCTTTTTCATTCCGTAATACCCGCCGAAACGAGGAGCGATTTCATAACGCGCTGAATATCGGCGCTCGATTTATATACGGTTTTCGTCCTTGCGACAAAAACGATGTCGTATTTTTTATTTTTAAATTCCGGATAAAGCTGTCTTAACGCCTCGCGTATAACGCGCCTCGCGCGGTTGCGCTGAACGGCGTTTCCGATTTTCTTGCTTGTTGTTATGCCTACACGACAAAGTCCCGCGCGGTTTTTATTAACATATAAAACCAACGCAGGATTTGTGTATGACTTCCCCCGCAGATAGGCGCGGCGGAAATCGGTGTTGCATTTTAAAGTTGTGATCTCCGACAAGTTTCTCACCCTGTTTAAACGAAATGGGATTAAAACTTAGTAAGAAAGGACTTTTCTGCCTTTGGCTCTGCGGCGGGCAAGTACCTTGCGGCCGTTTCTGTCAGCCATTCTTTTACGGAAGCCGTGCTCCTTCTGCTGGTGACGCTTTTTGGGCTGGTATGTTCTTTTCATCTGAAACCCTCCATTCTTGATTTTGTTTTAGCAATTTCAGACATATAAATACGTGAGATAAATAAAACAGCTGAAAAAGCAAATGAAATTGAAAACTCATTTCAGAGTCCTTGCAATTTGTTATTATATAACATCGTATGGAACAATGTCAACCTTTTTTTAAAATTAAGTACCGACGAAACGCGGGTTATGTCTTTTATTTATTATTTTTTTATTAAAGAACTTGTAAAATGATTAGCTCTGTTATAGAATACAAATAATATCAATAAAGTAAGGAGTGCGTATAAAATAATGGATTCCGTTGTTGAAAAACGAAAAGCGTTCTTGATTAATTTTCTGTATTTTGCATTTTTCGTAGCCGCGTTTTATCTGTTCATGAAATACGCGTTCGGCGTAGTTTACCCGATAATAATCGCTTTCTTTATGGCGATGATTCTTCAAAGACCCGTAAATTTCATAACGAGAAAAACGCCGCTGAAAAAAGGCTTCGCGGGAACACTGCTGTCGCTTGCGATATTCGCGGTGCTCATAACCCTGATAGTTCTGCTCGGCGCAAAAATAGTCGTCGAGGTCAAAGATTTCGCGGCAAGTCTGATGGCGAGATTCGAGAATATAGAATCGGCGGCAACTAAAATCGGCGACTGGATAGGAAACCTGTCGCTCGTAAAGAAACTTCCCGAGGGAATAAAAGCGTCTCTGCTCGACACGGTAAACGGTATCGTATCAAAAATTACGGCCTCATCGGCTGCGGACTCGGCTCAGACGGGCACGGCGGCATCAAAAGGCTTCGACTTTTCGATTCTCTCGACTCCGCTGAGCGCGGTATGGGGCACGGCAAAACAGATTCCGTCAATAATAGTCGGAATTATCATAACAATAATCGCTACGTGCTTTATGACAGCCGACTACGAACGCGTACGCGGTTTTATAATGAACCAAATCCCGGCTGAAAAACGCGAGAAAATATCAAAAGCAAAGCGCATAACACTCACATCCGTAGCAAAAATTCTCAAAGCCTACGCACTTATCGTGCTGATTACTACGACTGAGGTTGCCGTCGGACTTTATATTCTGACATTGCTGAAACTGTATCCCGGCGATTATGTTATTATAATAAGTATAATAATTGCGCTCATAGATATTATCCCCGTACTCGGAACGGGAACGGTGCTTATCCCGTGGGCGGTTTATTCGCTGATAACGGGAAGCGTGGGATTCGGAATAGGACTCCTGGTTCTCTATGCAATAATCCTTGTAATACGCCAGATAATCGAACCGAAACTCGTTGCCGGACAGGTTGATGTCTCCCCCGTTCTGACAATTTCGGCTATGTATATAGGCACAAAATGCTTCGGCGTTCTCGGAATTTTCATTCTCCCGCTCGCATGCATTGTCATAAAACTTCTGAATGACGAAGGTGTCATTCACCTGTTCAAAACGGGAAATGAAAAGAAAAATAAATCGTCGGACGGCGAAAATACACCGGAAATTCATAAGACGGAAATAACCGCTGACACAGAAACAAATAAATAACTTAAGACAAAAATAATGCGGGTCGGTTCAGACAACCAATCCGCGTTATTTTTATTTGATTTTTGTGATTTTATCTCCCTTTACAATATAAACATGCTCTGCATTTTCGGCGAAAAATCCGTCGTTTTTAATCGAATCGGTATAGAAATTTTCGATTTTCGCGTCCGGGTAACGTTCATAAAAATATTTAATCTTGTTCTCCCGCATACACAATCGCGTTATCTGCCCCGTTTCATCGTCAATGTGAGAACAGATATAGTTTTCAATACCGAGCCGTCTGCATATTTCGCCTATCGTAAGGTCGGGCGATGCGGTCAGAATCACGTCGTCACAGCGCTGTATTTTCTTATAGAACGGCTTGATTTTATCCATCCGTTTATCCCAGAAACGCTCGGTGAATTCTTCCCATTTATCATATTCGCAGTAATACTTTTTAATATACGGGGCATATTTTTTCATAACATCCTCGATAGTCACCCTGCCCCCGGCGTACAAAGCCAGCGCACGAAGAACCTTCGGAATCATCTTGACAAGCGCGGGATTTACCTTAACATAATCAAAAAAGAAATCAAGCGCGCTCTCGCCGTCGTATATCGTGTTGTCAAAATCATAAACATTCATAGCTTAATATTATCACAATAAAATAAACGGCACAATAATTATTTACAAAAAACATTGAAAAAAAATAAAATAGTATGTATAATTAACGGGTAAAAACTCTTATGAGGTGAAAAAATGTTAAACAATCCGCAGATAGAGAGAATGCTTACGAAAATCGACAGATTTTCAACCATTCTCGAACCTATGATTTTTGAAAAGGTCGGCGAGGTCGATTTCAGGGCGTTCGTCACCGGCAAACAATATCATTCCATACCCGACGACAGCAATTTTTCCGAGATAAAAAAGGGCGATACGTGGTACGGCGAAAACAAATACTGCTGGTTTAAGGGCAGTTACACCGTTGATAAGGCGTTAGATTCTCAGCCTATATACATCAAACCAAAAATGCAGGGCTACGAGGCAATGCTCTGGGTTGACGGCAAGGTTTTCGGAACATTCGCGACAAAGATAACGTACACCGCGCACGGCAACCACTACTGTGACCTCGTGTCGATGAATCCCAAGGCAGGACAGAAGTTCGACCTTGCAATCGAGTGGTACGGCGGACACTACATGCCCGGCACTCAGCCCAACGAGAACACGCCGATAAAGGATTTCAATTATAAATACGACGGCGCGGATATCTGCATTAAGAACTATGAAATACAGGATTATTATTTCGACCTTATCAGCGTTTATCAGCTTGCAAAATATCTCCCCGAGGACAGCTTTATGCGCGGAAAGGCTGTAAATGCTCTTTTTGAAGTTCACAAGAAGGTTCACTACTTCCCGTTCGACTGCGACCATGAGACTTTCATGCATGGCATCAGGGCAAGCGCGCCCGACCTCAAAGCCGTTTTAAGCTTAAAGGCGGGCGAAACCGACGCCGAATCATATATGATAGGTCACTCACACATGGACACGGCGTGGCTGTGGCATGTAGGCGAGACCGTCAAAAAGTGCGCGAGAACATACGCAAACCAGCTTTCGCTCATGGAGCAGTACCCCGAGTACAAATTTATACAGAGCTCGGCATGCCATTCCAACTTTTTAAGAATCAACTACCCCGAGCTTTTCGAGAGAATCCAGAAAGCCATTGCCGAGGGCAGATACGAGCCCAACGGCGGAGTTTGGGTCGAGTGCGACTGCAACATTACATCGGGCGAATCCATGGTCAGACAGTTCCTTTGGGGACAGAGATTTACGAGAAAGTATTTTGCGTTTACCTCAAACTGTTTCTGGCTTCCCGATACGTTCGGATATTCGGCGGCTATTCCGCAGATTATGAAAGGATGCGGAGTCGACTACTTCCTTACAACGAAAATTTCGTGGAACGATACAAATAAATTCCCGTATGATACATTCTACTGGCAGGGAATCGACGGCACAAAGGTATTCTCACACTTCAACAGAACTCACCTCTTCCCCGAAGTTATGGATATTATCGAGGCTACAAAGGGGCAGATATGTCAGAAGAGCGTTAACAACAAGCGCCTTATCGCCTACGGCTACGGAGACGGAGGCGGAGGACCGCAGTATGAGATGATAGAGTTTGCAAGACGCGCCGAAAGTCTGAGCGAGGTCGGCACCGTTAAGAATACGACGGTCGGCGACTTTATGAAAGACCTCGAGGCAACAAGCGTAAACCCCAACACCTACCGCGGAGAGCTTTACCTCGAACTGCACAGAGGTACGCTCACAAACCAGCACACCATTAAACGCAACAACAGAAAGAGCGAACTTGCATTAAGAGACCTCGAAATTATAACCGTAAACGATGCGGTTTCCTCCGGCAGTATCGCGAGCGAGGAAAAGGTTAACCCGCTTTACGAAACACTCTTAATCAACCAGTTCCACGATATTCTGCCCGGCACATGCCTTAACAGAGCGCACGTCGAAAGCAGAGCGCAGACGACCGAACTTATTTCAAAGGCGAGAGCGTACATTGCCGAGAGCGTTTCGAAGAATAAAAAGGATGGTGTAATCACGCTTACGAACACCCTTTCATTTGACAGAAACGACCCCGTATTCATTGATTATAAAGAGGGATATATCGTCGACGGAGATTATAAACAGCAGATTTATACAGACCTCGACGGCAATAAAAAACTTATCGTATCCGGCGTAACCGTTCCCGCAATGTCGTCGGTAACGTTAAAGCTTAAAAAGGGAGAAATTTCAGGCAAGAGCGCATTCAGACGCGTAGACTCGTCACTCGAAACTCCGTTTGCAAAAGTCGAATTCGCGCCCAACGGCACCATGAGTTCGTTTATCGACAAGAGAGAGAACAGGGAAATCCGCGGTGAGGGCTTTAATTTCAACACCCTTATAATGGCTGAGGACGTTCCGAGCGCATGGGATAACTGGGATATCGACGCAGACATTGAGCCCAAATTCGAGGACGTATCGAATCTTGTTTCATCCGAAGTCGTTTCCGACGGCGAGTCGGCTTATATCATCAGAAACGAATATAAAATCAGCTCAAAATCGACCGTCAAGCAGGACATGATATTCTTCGCCGACAGTGCGGAAGTCCGTTTCGACACAATAATGGACTGGCAGGACGACCACAGATTCCTCAAAACAGCGTTTGACACGAACGTATGCGACGACTACGCGAGATTCGAAATTCAGTTCGGAAACGTTAAACGCCCGACCACGAGAAACGACTCCGTCGAGCAGGCTAAGTTTGAACTTGTCAATCACAAGTATACCGATCTCTCCGAGACGCGTTTCGGCGTTTCGATTCTCAACGACTGCAAGTACGGTATCTCCGTAAACGGCGGACAGATGAGACTTTCGCTTCACAAGGGCGGAACACGTCCCGACTATAAGGGTGACCACGACGGACTTCACAGAGCGGTTTACTCGTTCCTCCCGCACGACGGCGGATTCTCGGCTGAAAATGTTATCCGTCCCGCGTACGAATTAAATGTTCCGGTAATCGAATCCGAGAGCGAATATAAGCTTAATAAACTTGTTTCGCTCGACGCCCCCAATGTTATCGTCGAAACCGTCAAGCCCTGCGAGGACGCGGAAAAAGCATATATCGTAAGAATGTACGAAGCGGAAGGCTCCGCGGTCAACGCGAACGTAACAGTTCTGAATTCTGCGAAAAAGACGGAGATTACGAATATGCTTGAAGAGGCACAGTCCGTACTCCCCGACGCGGTTTCGAACGTACTTTCATTCAAACCCTTTGAAATCAAGACGATTAAAGTCACGTATTGATTTTCCCGTACCGATTCATTTAATCAAAAAAACGGAACAAATTAAATAAATCGGTAAAGTATTTATTTTTCAAAATAAAAACGGGGTTATGTCTTGACATAACCCCGCGGCTAATGTATAATTAATTCTGCCGTTTAATAGACGGCGGAATTGTATATGCGGATGTGGCGGAATTGGCAGACGCGCTAGGTTCAGGTCCTAGTGAATGCAAGTTCATGTGGGTTCAAGTCCCGTCATCCGCACCATATCGAGTATTCATAAGGGATTTGACTTTATGAATACTCGGTTTTTGTTTTTCATCTTGATTTTTATGTACCGGGGCTGTATGCCTTTTAAGATACAGCAACCAAGCCTGACGAGTTTTGTCAGCCATGTTGAAAACTTTTTGGTTTTTTCTCAGGCGGCAAGCCGCTGTTTTTGTTTCTTCAAATGATATTTATGAAAATTAAAACCGCAGGAAATGAGCACTAACAAAATTTACACCTTTTAAACCTCTTCGTCTCGTTCTCCTGTAGCTTCTGTTCCATTTGATGGTGCCGAATGCACCCTCTGCCTGTATGCTTCTGTTCATTCGTAAAAGCGCACCTTTTGTACTGTTGAGATTGCTCAAAACTTCTTTATGAAATTTTGTCAGTTCCTCATTTATACGAACAACTCTGCGGCATTCGCATTTACAGCATTGTTCTTTTAATCGACACTCCGAGCAATCTTCGCATTGATACATTTCCTCTGTTCTTCCGAATTGATTTCCTCTCACCGGTCTGCTGTAAAGGTGATGAAATTCCTTTCCGCCCGGACATACGGGATTTCCGTTTTCATTTATCGGAAAATTTAAACCGTATATCTGTTTTACACAGCTTCTCTATTTCCCGTGTTGAAACATATCCGTGTTCCATAAATGCAAACAGTATTACCTTCAGCAAAATTTCCGAATCAAATCTTTTTCGACCTGTCCTGTTTTCCTTTACAACAAGATATCTTTTTAGGTCAATTTGATTTAGAATTTCGCAGAATGTATATACCGGGTCAGAAATTTCTATTATTTTTTCAATTTCCGGTGGTAATTTCAATTGATATGGTGTATTATATTTCTTGCTGATATACTTTTTCATGCAGTTAAATTATATCACAAAAAAAGACTACAAGCCTACCTTTTTCGGCAGACTTGCAGTTCTTTTTTATTTAGACTGTTTTTTTACAGCCCTTTATCCGGCTGCCGTTTCCGTGAACAGCTCGCCCTCCGAGCGAACAAAATATATCACAACCCGTAAAAAAGTCAACGCCTTATATCAAAAAAACAGACTTTAAAACGGCTTTTTTATTACGCCTTATGCCACTTAACGCCCTGCGGGGTGTCCTCGAGAACAATGCCCATATTCTTTATCTCGTCACGGATTCTGTCGGCTTCCGCCCAGTTCTTCTCTTTTCTCGCCTTAGCTCTTGCCTCGATAAGAGCCTCGACATCCTCAGCAAGCGTATCTTTCTTTCTGTTGTAAACAAGACCGAGAACGCCCGTAAGCTCGTCAAATATTGAAGCGGCGGCGGAAAGAACACCCTTTGAAACATCGCCCGAAGCGATAATCTTATTTATATCCCTTACAAGTTCGAATACTGCGGAAAGCGCATCGGCTGTATTGAGGTCGTCGTCCATCGCCGTGATGAACTGCTGTCTGCGATTTTCAGCAATTTTATTGAATTCGTCAAGTCCGTTATCTCCGTCAACGGCGTACTCCATAGCGTCGTCAATCGCGTTCCGGCACGTATAGAGTCTTGCAAGCGAAGCCTTGCACTGCTCCAAAATATCAACGCAGTAGTTAATAGGGCTTCTGTACTGCGACGAAATGAGGAAATATCTTACGGGCTCATAACCGTACTTTTCGGCAACGTCGCGGACTGTAAAGAAATTACCGAGAGATTTCGACATTTTAACATTGTCAACATTAATAAATCCGTTATGCACCCAGTAATTAGCAAACGTTACGCCGTTGCAGCACTCGCTCTGCGCTATCTCGTTTTCGTGATGCGGGAATATAAGGTCGCTTCCTCCGCAGTGCATGTCGATAGTTTTACCGAGGTAACGTCTCGACATGGCCGAGCACTCGATATGCCAGCCGGGTCTGCCCTTGCCCCACGGAGACTCCCAGTAAGGTTCTCCGGGCTTAGCCGCCTTCCAAAGAGCAAAATCCATAGGCTCTCTCTTGATATCCTCTACGTTAATTCTCGCGCCCGCCGCCAAATCCTCAAGGGGCTGATGCGAAAGTTTGCCGTACTCGGGATCCTTTGAAGGGCTGAAATATACGTCGCCGTCAACTTCGTAAGCATAGCCTTTCTCTATAAGAGTCGAAATAATCGAAATTATCTCGTCGATATTTTCCGTAGCTCTCGGGTGAACGGACGCGTCTCTTACGTTAAGTCCGTGCGCGTCTACTTTATACTCGGCAATATATTTTTCGCTTATCGCCTTAAAATCAACGCCTTCTTCATTAGCTCTGCGTATAATCTTATCGTCGATATCCGTAAAATTCTGAACGTACGTAACCTTAAGACCCCTGTACTCCATATAACGGCGCATTACGTCAAAAACGCATATGGGTCTCGCGTTGCCTATATGAATATAGTTATAAACGGTCGGTCCGCAGGCGTAAATCTTAATTTCGCCCGGGGTAATCGTCTTGATTTCTTCCTTTTGTCTCGTCATTGTATTATATATTTTCATTTATTTTCCTTCTCCTTAGCTTCCAACTTTTCGGAAAGTACTTTTATTTCGTTTTCGAGTCTCTCGAGCTCCTGTGCGACAGGGTCGGGAATATGAATCTGGTCAAGGTTCTGCACGTGTTCGACTCGCACGCCGTCAAGTTTTACAACTCTTGCGGGTGTTCCGACCGCCGTACAGTTCGCGGGGATATCATTCAATACGACGGAACCCGCCGCAATTTTCGAATTATCGCCTATATGAAGAGGTCCCAGCACCTTTGCGCCCGCGCCTATCATAACATTGTTGCCGACTGTCGGGTGACGTTTGCCCACATCCTTGCCGGTGCCGCCGAGCGTTACGCCCTGATAAATCGTAACGTCGTCGCCTATTTCGGCTGTTTCGCCGATGACGACTCCGGTTCCGTGGTCTATAAAGAAGCGTCTGCCTATCGTCGCGCCGGGATGAATTTCGATTCCCGTTTTCCTCGCGGCACGCTGAGATATCATTCTTGCAAGAAAAATAAATCCGTGTTCATAGCACTTGTGCGCCCGTCTGTGCGCGCGTATCGCCTTAATACCCGGATAGAGAAACAGCACCTCCGCTACGCTTCCGACCGCAGGGTCTCGTTCTCTGACGGAGGCTATGTCCTCCTTTAACATATCAAACATAAAAAACTCTCAATTCTGCAAAAAGTATTCATCACATTATAATCAAAAAAGTCTCACGGCGTGCATGATTTTTTCAAAAGAGAGTTAAGCGCTCTTTCAAAATCTTCGTCCTGTTCGCGGGTACGCTTTTTGGGTCCCTTTGTTCTGCCTCCGGCACGGCGTATCTCTTTTGAAACATAGCGGGTGTACAGCATTTTTTCGATATTTCCGTCTGTAAAAATCAACCCGTTCTGATTTATCGGTTCAGCGCCCCTTGCAAGGCACATGGCGGCAAGCCCGTAGTCCTGAGTTACGACGATATCGCCCGGCTTAATCATATTGGCAATCTTAAAATCCGCAGAATCCGCACCCTTTTCCACTGTAATCGTCACAGCGTTTTCGCGTTCTATAATGTGAGACGTATCGGTAATTATAACCGTTCCGACTCCGTAAGCCGCCGCTGACGAAACAGCAATATCGACAACAGGACAACCGTCGGCGTCTATAAATACTTTCATTTATTTAACAACATAATACTTGAATGACGAAGCGTCCGAGCCCGTAACGACCGTAAACATAACGCTCGAATCGGAAAGAACCTCGGGATTTACAATGCTCATAAACATATCGTTTACGTAATATCTGCACTCACCGGTTGTAAGATCTGCTATTACAATCGCCGGATTCGTCTTATCGATATATCCTCTTAAAAATGCTGTTTTACCGTTGCAGGCAAACATGTCGGCTTTGAAATTTGCAAGGAAATCGCCTTTCAATTCAACGGACGAAGAATCATTTACATTGTAGACAGAGTTATTCATAAAGAAATAATCGCCCGAAACAATGATATCCTCGCGTTTGCATTCAAAAGTCTTTACCGCCTCGTCGGAATCAACCTTTTTAAGTACGACGTTTTTATCCGCGTCCTCGGTTAAGTATAAAACTCCGTCGTCGGTTGCTTTTACGAATCTGCCCACGATATTTTTCTCAACGAGAACGTTATCGACGTTATTTCCTCTGCCGCCTGCCTTCATAAGGTCGTACTTATCCTCATCCTCGGCGTAATGTCTGCCGGAGATAAACAGAGAATTGTCAAGCTCGTTTTTAAGAATATAATCCGTAACTACGGCATAGTCGGCTCTCTTTGTTCCGTCGGAGCCTACGTATCTGTTAGCCTCGGAATAAATGCGCTCGGCAGAGCCGTTGTCGGGGTTATATGAGAACTGGTCGCCGTAGAGCTTATCGGCGTTTCTGAAATTATTCTCGGTAGAGTCCGCGAGCAGAAGAAGGTTTGACGAACTGCCCATGCCCGACGGCATATCGGTGACGGCGAAGAAAACGTATCTGTATATAGAATCGGTTTCTCCCGTTATCGTCGGGGTGTAGAGACCGTAACCGGCAGTCTTGCCGTCGGATTTTACATAGCTTACCTTCGCTTTTATTGTCTGTTCGCTCATATTGACGCTTACATCGTACGTACCGTCGGCAGTGCGCTCTGTAAACGTATCGTTTTCAGCGTTGAAATCATAGAACTTTACATTGCCGGCGGTATCGGCGGTATAATAAATTCCGTCAATGAATGTCGGCAGATAGTTTGCGGAAAGCGCGTCGCTCTGATACTTGACTTCGGATAAATATGCGCTCGTGTCAAATCCGCTCTTATCCGATTCGCTCTCATCCTCCTTGGGTTTTAATTTAATAACGCCTCCGAGTATGAGAAATGTAAACACACAGACTACGGCAAGAACCGCAGCGGCGGCCGTAACAGCTTTTTTATTCAAGATAAAAACCTCCGATTCCGCGCCGAAAACGGCACATCAAATATATAATTATATAAATAATAAATAATCATCTCTCATAAGTATATACAAACCGAAAAAAAAAGTCAATAGCGCCCTGAGGCAAGACGGACGCGAATTTTTTAAGATTTAATAAATGATATTGTCATATAACCGTGAAAATGTTATCATTATATTGAACTGAAAACATACTGAACTGAAAACGCAAAGGAGTTCAAAACATGAAATCATCGGCAAAACGAAAATTACCGTACGTTATCGCAGGGTGCGCGGTTCTGGCGTTTGCGGTATTTGCGGTTTTGTTTATAATAGACCCGCTTAAAATCAAATCGGAACCGGAAGTTACGGAACCGACTCAGAAAATATACAACGCCGACGGCTCGCCGTATTATGAGGACGTCGCGGTAAACGCATACAAAACAGAAAATTTCAAGTCCGACGACTCGGGCAGAATTTATTACGACGACGAAAACGTCAAATATTACACCGGCATAGACGTTTCGCAGTATCAGGGCGATATCGACTGGGACGCGGTCGCCTCGGACGGCATCAGCTTTGCGATTATCAGAGTCGGCGCAAGGGGATACGGAACGTCGGGAAAACTAATAGAGGACGCAAATTTCAGACAAAACCTCGAAAACGCGGAGAAAGCGGGGCTGAAAGTCGGTGCGTATTTCTACTCCCAGGCGACAAACGTCGAGGAGGCAGAGGAAGAGGCAGACTATCTTCTGTCGCTTATAAAGGGTTATAAAATCACTGCGCCCGTCGTCTTCGACTGGGAGAACATGCCCGACACCGCAATGAGAACTGACTCTGTCACGGGCGAAACGCTCGACAAATGCGCCGTCGCATTCTGCGAAAAAATCAAGAACGCCGGGTACACTCCGCTTATATATTTCAACCTCTCCGACGGCTACACGCGCTATGATTTGAGCAAAATAAAGGATTATTCGTTCTGGTACGCGCAGTACGAGGGAACCTCACCGAAATTCTATTATAATTACGACATATGGCAGTACTCCTGCACGGGAAGCGTGAAGGGAATAGAGGGAAACGTCGATTTGAACATAGCGTTTACGGATTTTTCACAATAAAATAAACGTAAAAACGGGAGACTGCGCCGAATGCGGACTCCCGTTTTTTATGAATACTAAATACGAAAAAAAATTATGTGTATTTCCACACTTTTTTATTACAAATATAATCCCAAACTGCGTTTAAGTCAACTCGCTGTTATAAAATTATGTGTATTTCCACACTTTTTTATTTAATATTCTGCTATTGATTTTAAAAATAGTATATGGTAAAATAAATCGATTATTTTATATTAAATCAAAAGAGAGAGTCGTTATGGATACAAAGACTAAAAGCGAAATCGAACGCCGCCGGACGTTCGCAATAATCTCCCACCCCGACGCCGGTAAAACAACGCTTACGGAAAAACTTCTGCTCTACGGCAGAGCGATACAGTCGGCAGGTTCGGTTAAGGGCAAGCAGGGCGACAAGCACGCCGTTTCCGACTGGATGGAACTCGAAAAACAGAGGGGAATTTCCGTCACATCGTCGGTAATGCAGTTTGAATACGAGGGCTACTGCATCAACATCCTCGACACCCCGGGACATCAGGATTTCTCCGAGGACACGTACCGTACGCTTATGGCGGCGGACAGCGCTGTAATGGTTATCGACGCGGCGAAAGGTATAGAGCCTCAGACGAGAAAATTATTCAAGGTCTGCGCAATGCGCCATATCCCGATCTTTACGTTCATCAACAAGATGGACCGCGAGTCCAAAGACCCCTTTGACCTGCTGGACGAGCTGGAAAACGAGCTCGG
>DJEG01000005.1:20896-21307 GCA_002431305.1 Ruminococcaceae bacterium UBA5904
CAACTGGCCCATCGGCTCGGGCAAGGAATTTCAGGGCGTTTACGACCGCAGAGCCGGTCAGCTGCTGTTCTTCTCCGGCGTTTCGGGCAAGAACCGCGCGGACAAGCTGGAAATTGACCTCAATGACCCGCAGGTGGCCGCGCTCATCGGCGAAAAGCGGCACGCGCAGTTAAAAGACGACGTGGAGCTGCTTGGCGCGGGGCGCGAGTTTGACATGGACGAGGTCAGAGGCGGCACGCTTTCTCCGGTGTTCTTCGGCTCGGCGCTGACGAACTTCGGCGTCGAACCGTTCCTCGAGGAATTTCTGCGCATGACGCCGAGCCCGCTGCCCAGAGTGGCCGACTGCGGCGTGATCGACACGTTCAGCCCCGATTTTTCCGCGTTCGTCTTCAAAATTCAGGCGAACATGAA
>DJEG01000058.1:0-191 GCA_002431305.1 Ruminococcaceae bacterium UBA5904
AGCCCTCCTATCGTAAAAAAGACAAACAGAGTTTTTATATTTTCCCAGGTAATATTATATATTATAATTCCAATATTATAATGTTTAAAAGAAAAATGAAAGATAAATTTAACAAAAAAAATTGTTATTTGATTAAAATTAAGTATTATACGACAAAAAAACAGGAATGAAACGGCGGTTTCGTAAAACGC
>DJEG01000058.1:302-2915 GCA_002431305.1 Ruminococcaceae bacterium UBA5904
TTTATAAGATTCGTATTGCCCGACTGTCCGTTTATCTCTCCGCAGGTGATGATAATGCTGTCGCCTTTTTCGAGATTCAGACTGTTTTTTGCCGCCTTAACGGCATGGTAAAACAGTACGTCCGTAGAATCGAACCGCTCGCTCAATACGGGAATAACACCCCATGAAAGAGCTAATTTGTACCATACGGCTTTATTCGTCGCCATGCCGATAATGTCGGTCGGTGCTCTGAAACGCGATACCATTCTGACCGTCATACCCGAAATGGAGGTAACTACGATTGCCTTCGCGTCTATGTCGATAGCCATTCCGCATGTTGCGTGTGATATGGCGTCGACGCGGTTTTTGATTTTAAAATCGGCTGTGCGGAAACGCTTTGAGTAGTGAATGTGTTTTTCCGTTTCGTTTACTATTTCAGCCATCGTTTTAATCGTTTCAACGGGGTATTTGCCCGCCGCGGATTCGCCCGAGAGCATGACCGCGCTCGTGCCNNCCCCACGAAAGCGCAAGCTTGCGCCACGTTTTTTCCGACGTGGTGTACGCCACGATGTCCGCCGCGGGGCGAAAACGCGATACCATGCGCGCCGTCTTGCCCGAAAGCGTATTCACCACGATGGCTTTCGCTTCCACGTCGTTCGCCATGCCGCACGTGGCGTGCGAGATCGCGTCCACCGTGTTTTTGATGCGGAACGCCGAGCGATCGAACCGCCCGAGATAATCAATTTCGCGCTCGGTGTATTCCGCGATGCGCGCCATCGCCGCCACCGCCTGCACGGGATACTTGCCCGCCGCCGTTTCGCCCGAAAGCATTGTGGCGGAAGTGCCATCGTACACGGCGTTCGCCACGTCCGATATTTCCGCACGCGTGGGGCGCGGGTTGGAGATCATTGATTCGAGCATTTCCGTAGCGGTGATAACGCGTTTTCCCAACAGACGGCATTTTGTAATGATATACTTCTGAAGCGCGGGAAGCTCCGTAAACGGAACCTCGACTCCGAGGTCGCCCCTGCCTATCATGATACCGTCGCACGCTTCGCATATTTCCTCTATATTGTCTATGCCCGTGCGGTTTTCGATTTTTGCTATTATATCGATGCCGTCTCCGCCGTTTTCATGAAGAAAAGTCTTTAAATCGATAAGATCCTGTTTTCTCGAAACGAACGAAGCCGCTATATAGTCGACATTGTTTTTTATGCCGAAGAGAAGGTCTGACTTATCCTGTTTGCTTAAATAAACCTGATTCAAAACCTTGCCGGGGAAGCTCATGCTCTTGCGGTCGGAGAGGTCTCCGCCGGCGATAACACGGCAGTGGATGTCCGTGTCCGTTTTGTCCGTCACCTCGAAAATGACGAGACCGTTGTTTACAAGAATCCTGTCGCCGGCGTTCATTTCGTCGGCAAGCCCCGCGTATGAAACGGAAACGCACGTTTCGTCACCGATAATATCGCGCGTGGTGAATGTAAAAGAATCACCGTCGTTTAAGTGAATTTTACCGTTTTTGAATGTTTTGATTCTGTACTCGGGACCCTTTGTGTCGAGCATTATTGCAATCGGCATTTCGAGAGTTTCGCGCACGTGTTTTATCATGCTTATTTTTTCGAGATGATCCTCGTGCGTGCCGTGGGAGAAGTTTAGGCGGGCAACGTTGAGTCCCGCTTTACACATTTGAGTAAATGTTTTTTCATCCCCGCTTGCGGGACCTATGGTACATACAATTTTTGTTTTTCTCATTATATAATCACTCTTTACTTTTATATTCTAAATTACCTCATTATAATTATAACTTATCATTCTTCAAAATGCAATATAAAACTAATCGACAGTTGTTGCGGAAAAATAGGTATATGTTTTATTGTATTTATTATTTTTCTACACGTTGTATAGTTTGTGTTGTATTTTGATAATTTTTTTGGAAATATTTAATCAATAAGTATTGACTTTTTAAATGGGAGAAGGATATAATTAAATTGGTAAAAACCCTGAAAAATACAAATCTTTTAAAAAAAGAAAAACCGTAAAAACCTACTGAAAAAAATAAGAAAATCGTTTTCACTTCTGTTGTCTGTCGTTATCGCGCTCGGAATGTTTACCGTTCCGGCTATGGCGGCAGCAGGGAAGCCGTTATCCCCGCAGGCGGCGAGATATGGTCGGATGAAATAGATTTTAAGACAAATGCGCTCGAAAAAAATTACCTTAAGTATTATGCGAAAGAAACTCACGTAAAAACAGCGGGACTGTTCTTCGGCGATACATATTGTGCGGCGGATCTTCCCGGCGCAGAGGATGAAAGTTATATGATGGGACAGTCGGAGATAAGCATAGCAGCAGACGTAAATTTACATCATGTTATTCCGTTTTTTACAGAGGCCGATACGTACACAACGGCAGAGGATACTTACACAGCCGTATTCATTAGTGCTTCGACAATAGTCAACAGCTCAGCCGACTATATTTCGAAAAGGCTTGCCGATGCCGGCGAAGAGAATATTGCGATTGTAAACGAGGCTTTGATGGGTAACCGTCTTTTCTATAACGGTCACGGGCTTATAGGCAATCTTTACGGTGACAGCGTAACGGACAGATTTGAGCGTGACGCTCTGAATATTCCGGGAT
>DJEG01000058.1:3025-4904 GCA_002431305.1 Ruminococcaceae bacterium UBA5904
GAAGCCCCGTATGTTTCCGCACAGAAAATAATCGACGGATATATAGACCTTGTAAACCGTGCTCATGAAAAGGGAGTACGTATATATTTCATGGAGATTACGCCGTGGAACGGATATGCGCGTGATATTCTCGGTTCAAAAAAGGACATCGTATGGAGCTCGGAACTTCAGCAGATGTGCGGCGGCTGCAGCGAGTGGATAAAAACAAATGACATTGCCGACGGTGATATTGATAGAAAATGATATAAATTAAAACCGGGACGTAAATCTCATTTTTAATTTTTTTAAGAGATTTAAAGAGAGCTTACTATGAATCAATATAAATAATAGCTCCGAACGAAAATGATAAATTTAAGTTCGGAGTTATTATTTATATGTATTTAAGTTTTATCCTTTTTTATACTTACGGCCTTTTTCATTCAGACGTTTCATCGCTTTAATAAAGTCTGCGCGGGTTACATAGTCTGGTTTGTGCGCCCATTCTGTCGTTTGGACGAATTTGTCCGCCATGGTTTCAAATTCGGATTCGTCGATTTCTATATCGTCAAAGCAAATCGGGAGACCTATTGACGAATTAAACTCCATAATGCGGTCGACTTCGTTGTCTTTTCTTTCGAATTCGAGCAGACAGAGAACGCCGAGCGAAACGACTTCTCCGTGCAGATGTTTGTGACCCGACTTTGTGACGGTAGAGCCGTAGTAAACGCAGTGCGCAAGCGTTGAATTGTAATAATAATCGTTGACTGTCGTCATCATATTCGAAACGATTCCCGTTGAAACAATTATATCAAGCGTAACCTGGTCGAGCGCAAACGACGGCTTTTTTTCTCTAATCGAGCGGAGAGCTTCTGCGGAGTATTCGAGCAGAGGCTCTGTGCAGACACGGCTTATCTGTCTGCCCATTAACGGCGTGTGCGTAAGAACATGCCCGTTTGATGAAAATACCGCCTCGTACTCCTTGCTCAGAGCGTCGCCGATGCCCGCCCACAGAAGATTTTCGGGCGAATCGGCAATTACCGCGGAGTTGATAAAACAGTGGTTTGCAAGTTTCGGATAGTAATAATCCTTAAACGTTCCGTCCTTATTGTAAAAAACGGATATAGCCGTAACCGCCGCGCAGTTTGAGGCAACTGTCGGGAATGTAAACAACGGCTTGTCAAGTTTGTCGGCAACGTATTTTCCGGTGTCGCACGCTCTGCCTCCGCCTACGGCAAATATCATATCGGCGTTTTGAACGGTCGGGTTCGCAATAAGCTTATCGCCGTTTTCGTATGTGGAGTTTCCTCCGTATTCGATAAAGTCAAGGAGTTTGACTTTGGAACCTTCAACTCCCTCTATCAGGTATTTTTTCGCTTTGCTTAACGCAGTTTTACCGCCTATGACAGCTGCGGTCTTGCCGTAAAAACGGGTTACGTACGGTATCTGCTTATAGCAGTCGGCGCCTATTGAATAAGAGGGGAGGTACAGACTGTAGTTTGAATTGTATTCTGCCATAAAAAATCACGTCCTTTTGAATATAAAAAGAAAATGTAACGAAAAAACCGCATTAAGCGGTTTTTATCATGCGTTTTATGAAGATGTGAAGTATTCGCTGATCATTTCATCGCTTAAACTTATATCAATAATTATAATACCGGCGCGGTTTACTGTCAACTTTCATTTAATGAAAAAACGACGATATTTAAGGGACTGAAAATGTTTTTTTAATGCAGATTTTTAAACCGTGTCTCAAAAGGTGAGGTAATTGTATATTCATTGAAAAAAAGCGCCCATTCGGACGCTTTTTTCTGGCACCCCCTGCGAGAATCGAACTCACAACCAGCCCTTAGGAGGGGCTTATTATTACGAGCTCTGCGAGTAACAAGGTTCTGAATGTATT
>DJEG01000111.1 GCA_002431305.1 Ruminococcaceae bacterium UBA5904
ATTGTCTTCCCGGGGTAAAGGCACGGATTTTTAAATGCGATTTTGCCGACGGAAAACCGCTGATTTCATATCGCTTACGCGGGGTAATTTTTATTTAACCGCAAGTCTCATGCGGGAAGATGATATCTTCCCCTACATGTTTTGCCTTGCGCTTAAATTATTTTAAGTCCCGAAATATACGCCGATTCAATTTATCCCGATTCCAAACCAGAGGATTTGCGTCTATATAATCATATATATTGTCATATTCTTCATCGTAAAGTATCACATGATCATAAAAAGACTTTTGCCATATTTTCATGTTTATCCTTTTACTCACATTCGACTTAAACGACCCTACAACACTTGATATATTCGGCAGTTTATACCGTTCGTCCAAATCCGCCCGCAATGATAAAAGCAAGTGTACATGATTCGGCATTATAACGCAATTTCGAAGAAAAACTCCGTCATAATGAGACTCTATTTCCTTTATTGCATTTTCAACAACACAGCCTATATGAGTCAACGTTAATTCTCCGTCAGGAGAAACATCCGACAGTAATTCCTCAAAATCGGAAACACAAACCGTAATAAAATAATCCCCGTTGCTCGAATAATCGTATGATTCAAGCCGATTTTTCTTTCTTTCCGGTTTCATTAATCCCTAAGTTCAAACTCGGTCTTTATGTCTATACTGCTTTCATTATACCAAAAACCCCTCGCCTTAACGGTGACGGTATATTCGCCCTTTTCGAGTCCGTCTATACGGCAGGTGAGTTTTTTCGGCATATCGTAAAGATAATATTCGGAGAAAATAACGTGTTGTTTAACGATTCGTCCGCACTTTTTACATTTAACGGTTATAACGTAATCATCGACGTAATCCTCGTCGATATTCGCCTGCGAAAATGTGACGTCGACCGAGTCCGCGCCCGTTTTTGTAACGGAAATGCTCTCGTTTACGCCGAAATACGGGATAACGTTCGTCTTATATCTTTTATTCGTATACAAAAACGAATCGGGGTTTGACGGCTCGTCGATCTTCCATACATACGGGAAGAAATTGCCCGAAATTACGTCGAAAGGCATTACGCGGACTCTGTTATCCGCGTCGGCTTCGACAATGAGCATCTGCGCGGCGGCGTTGTTTCCGGGAGGACATGTGCCGTAATTTTTATCGAATTCGTCAAGCTCGAAATAGCTGAACGTACCTGTTCCGAAGCATGAAAAATGCTCCTGATATACGCTTCGCGGGTCGTTTATCGGCGCGTGAGAATGTCCCGAAAAATCAACGATCTGCGGGTAGTGAATAAGGGTCGGGGTCAGCTCGTCCTCGCCCCAGTTTTTACTGCCGTAGACGGTGCCCATGATGTGCGGATGCTGGAAAAAGAAGATCGGTTTTTTAAAGTCGTCGTCCGCCGCCTCTTTTAAATTTTTCTCTGCAAATTCAATCTGCGGGTCGTCAAAATGACATCCGCGCGTGCTTGTAACCGATATAAAATGAAAACCGTTTATAACGCGGTGAGTGTCGGGAGACTGATTGAAAATCTTATCGAATCTCGCCCTCGCGCCGTCCTCACCGTCGCACATATACTCGTGGCTTGCCATGGAAAGATTTACAATTGTATCTTTTCTGACGCATTTATCGAGCGATTCCTTAAAAAGTCTCATCTGACTTTCCTCGCCCCTGTCGGCAAAATCGCCGACAACATACAGCGCGTCGACATTTTTATATTCGCACGAATCGGCATATTTATAAAGATACTCCATACCCTTTTCGAAACGTTTTTTCTCAACACACTCCGCGTCCTTATAATGCATGTCGCTCGTAACGCAGAAACGAATTATCGGTTTAAAATCTTCCATAAGCTGACCTCTCAATTTTAATTTTCTACAAAATATTTATCATACCATAATATGAACGAGTATACCGTCCATATCTTTTTCATGTTTTTCGCCCTGCCCTCGCGGTGATCTTCAAGCAGTTTTAAAATATAATCCCTGTTAAAGAACATTCCCGCAGTCTCACCCTCGAACGAAGCTTTTACGGCATTATAATATTTATCCTGTTTAAGCCAGTCGTTAAGCGGCGTTAAAAATCCGAGCTTTTTCATATCCGCGGTCTTTTCGGGAAGCTGTTTGAGAGCCGCCCCGCGCAGGGCGATTTTCGCCTTGTCCTTGGTAACGCGGTACTTCGTCGGAATACTCAAAGCGAGTTTGAGCATTTCCTTGTCAAGGAACGGAACGCGCAGTTCGAGCGAGTTAGCCATGCTCATTCTGTCGGCTTTTACGAGAATGTCCTGAACGAGCCACGTCTGCATGTCGACGTACTGCATTTGCGTTACGCCGTCCTCATTTTTACAGCGGTCGAAATATTTTTTCGTATAAACCGCCGGGTCGGGAGCCGGAATATCGGGAGAGAGAACCTTTGAACGCTCTTTCCAGTTAAATACGTAATTATTTCTGATATAATACTCGCTTAAATCCTGCGCTCCGCGGGTTAAAAATCTCTTACCGTGGAAGCCGTCGGGCAGAAGCTTTGCGCACGAGGCGAGAGCCTTTCTCAGTCCGAGCGGAAGACGCTGATATTTTTCGAATTCGAGCGGGTCGGTGTAGTAATAGTAACCGCCGAAAAGCTCGTCCGCACCCTCGCCGGAAAGAACGACCTTGACCTGTTCGCTCGCCTTTTTCGCAAGGAAGTAAAGAGACAGAGCCGAGGGGTTCGGCAGGGGTTCGTCCATAAAATACTGAACCGCGGGAGCTATGTTGAAATATTCGTCGGCGGAAATTTTCTTACTGAAATTGTCAACGCCCAAAGTCTTTGCAAACTCCTGCGCGTTGGCAAGCTCCGAATACTTTTCCTCGACGTAACCGACGGAAAAAGTCTTGACCTTATTATGTTTGGAGACCTCGCGCACGGTGTACGAGGAATCGACTCCGCCCGAAAGGAAGCAGCCGACCTCGACGTCCGCAATGCAGTGAGCCGCCGTCGAATTCCTGAAAGTTTCGTCGACGATATTCTCCCACTCTTCAAGCGATTTCGAATTGTCGATGTCATATTTCATTACATAATATTTATCGGTCGTAAATTTGCCGTTTTCGTATTCGAAATACGAAGCGGGCTCTAATTTATATACGTTTTTAAACAGAGTCTCCTCTGACGGAATGTACTCGAAGCACAGATAATCGGGAATTCTGTCACGGTTGAGCTCTTTTTCAAACGCGGGATTCGAGAGGAAAGATTTAATCTCCGAGCCGAACATGAATTTGCCGTTCTTCATAAAATAGAAAAACGGTTTTATTCCGAATATATCCCTCGCGCCGAAGAGCTTTTTCGCCTTTTTATCCCAGATGACGAACGCAAACATGCCCCTTAAATTTTTGAGCATGTCCTTTCCGTACTCCTCAAAGCCGTGCAGAATCGTCTCGGTATCGGTATTAGTTTTAAAAATATGACCTTTCTTTTCAAGGTCTGCTCTTAATTCTTTATAATTGTATATCTCGCCGTTAAAAACGATAACCTTTGTTCCGTCCTCGTTAAGTATCGGCTGACTTCCGCCGTCGAGGTCAATTATGCTTAACCTGCGAAAACCGAGCGACACGTCGGAATCGACGTAGTAATCGTCCTGGTCGGGGCCTCTGTGAACTATTCTGTCCGCCATTGCTCTGACGGTCTTATTGTTTAAATCGGCGTCGTCCGTTTCATTAAAAAATCCTACGAATCCGCACATATTACTCCACCTCTTTTATTTCTTTCCCGCATTTTAAAATGCTCGCACGCGCGAGCGTCTGCATCGAATCTATAACGTCGGCGCGTTTCATTTTATGATCCCAATGTATGACCGACAGTTCCGTGCATCCGAGCACAACAGCCTCGCATCCGTTATTTTTCATTCTGTCAATAAGAGACTCGAACGCGCCGAAATCAACCTCGCCGCCCGCCTTTACTCCGTCGTAAATTATATGCATGAGCAGACGGGAATCCTCCTCGTCCGGGGTAAGATATTCTATACCGTACTTCTGACACGCTCGCTGATACGAACCCGCCGACAAAGTACCCTTTGTAGCGAGTATTCCGAGCGTTTTAAGTCCGGGAACGGTCTTTTTTGCATATGAAACCGTCTCGTCGATAATATTGAGCATCGGGATATTTATGTTATCCTGAATTCTGTCGTAAAAATAGTGAGCGGTATTGCACGGGATAACTATAAAATCCGAACCAGCGCCCTCCAGTCTTTTTGCGTCGGCAATCATGACGGGGAGCGGGTCGGGCTTTGAATTGTCGAGAATATAATCCGTTCTGTCGGGTATCGACGGGTGGTTCAAAATCACCATCGAAATATGCTCCTGGTCGCATTTCGCGTCGGTAAGTTTTACGACCATATCGGTAAAATACACCGTCGCGAGAGGACCGAGACCGCCCAGAACGCCTAAAGTAATCTCTTTCATTTATATCACTTTAACTTTCCGTAAACGGGGACGGAATTTTTCTCCGTCTTATAGTATTTTCTGTACTGATTGAGATATGAAGCGTACACGTAAAATCTTCTTACGGGGCTTAAATCCTTTTTATAATAAAGCGGATAGCACGACTTGCCCGTGCGGAAGAGACGTTTTATTCTCTTTCTCAATTCGGGGTCTTTTACGTACTTCATTATAATTCCGCGCGGAACGACGTAGAAGAGATTTTCGTTGTCGGCTACGGTATATTCGAGGTCTTTTTCATAAATCAAATCGTCGACGATCCATTTTACGACGTTGAATCCGCTGCCGGTTACATAATAATTGCTCCTGCCGAGACGTACGTTTATTTCAAAGAAATTGTACGTGCCGTTACGGCTGTCGTATTTTATGTCGAAATTCGCAAATCCCGTATAGCCTATATGCTCTAAAAATTTAGTCGCGGCGGCTACGATCTTTTCGTCGACCTCATTGATAATTGCGACGGGGTTGCCTATCGCCGTCGGCGTGTGATCCTCTAAGAGAACGTGACCGAGGGAAGCGAATTTGACCTTGGCGTGTCTGTCGCAGTAGCATGTTAAAACACGCATGTTCGTGTCGTCGCCGGGGATGCAGTCCTGAATTAAGAATTTATAGTCGTAGCTTGATTTTTCAAGATTGTTGAGCATTTCTTTAAGCGACTTTTCATCCTCGAATCTGAACACCTTTTTCTTGCCGGGGAACTCGGCGTAGTGGTACAGAGCGGACGAAGCGCACTTTGCGATTACGGGGTAATCGAAATCGAATTTAAGATCGTTTTTCTCACCGCAGTTATAAACGTAGGTTTTCGGATGATTGATGCCGAGTTCGTCGCATATTTCGTAGAATTTATCTTTCAGCACAATCTTGTCGAGCAGTTCGAGGTCGATATACGGAATGACGTAATACGGCGACAGCTCCGCCTTATGCTCTACAATCGCACGTACGTACCAGTCTCCGCAGCCCATGACGATAAGTTTTTTCTTACCATCGAACTCTTTGCCGATATCGACAAGGTGAGAAATAAGCACGTCCGCGTCCTCCAAATTGTCGAAAACTCTGTTTTCGCACAGCTTGCTCTCCGATATGATTTTCGCCTGTCTCTGCGAGAGAACGAGGCTTCTTATGCCGTACGCCTCGTGAAAACTGCGGACAAGGCTGTACGCCGTGATATCCGCGCCGAGGATGACGGGCATAAACTCTCTTTCTTCAAACTTCATATTTAAAACTTCTTTCATATTATTCTCAAATATTGTACCATAATTTTTTTATATGTCAATGAATACGCGTACAAATTTAATGCTTTACTTTTTATTTTAAATGATATATAATGAATTTTAAAATGGATAAGAATTATATTTTTTCAATCAATGAGGTGTATATGTTGAACGATTACGAGACGCTTGCGGAGCTTTTGTTTCCCGATATAACAAAAACCCCCGAAGACTATGAAAATATTTATCCCCCGCGTAATCTCAAAGAGGGCGCGAGAGTTACGCGATTCGCCCCCTCCCCCACGGGCTACCTCCACATAGGCGGACTTTTCGGCGCACTGACCGACGTTCTGACCGCAAAATCAACCGGCGGAGTTTCGTTTTTGAGAATCGAGGACACGGATAAAAAACGTGAGATCGACGACGGCGTTTCGGCGATTATAGAGGGATTCAAGGCTTTCGGCGTGGAATTCGACGAGGGCGTCACCGGATTCGGAACGGAAAAAGGAGACTACGGTCCCTACACGCAGAGCAGGAGAGCCGAAATCTATCAGACCGTTGCAAAGTCGCTTGTTAAAAAAGGACTTGCATACCCCTGCTTCTGCACTGCGGACGAGCTTTCGGCAATGCGCGAAGAACAGGAAAATTCCGGCGCGCTCATACGCGGATATTTCGGCAAGTGGGCTAAGTGCAGAAATTTAACTCTCGATGAAATCAAACAGAATCTCGCAGACGGCAAACCGTGGACTCTGCGTTTCCGCTCGGACGGAAGCGACGGCAAAAAGATTATATTTGACGACATAATCAGGGGCAAAATCGAAATGCCCGAAAATACGATTGACGAGGTTCTCTTAAAATCCGACGGAATTCCGACGTACCATTTCGCGCACGTATGCGACGACCATTTCATGAGAACGACCCACGTTATCAGAGGCGAGGAGTGGATATCCTCAACACCCAAGCATATCGCGCTTTTCAAGGCGTGCGGATATAAGGTTCCCAAGTACGCGCACACCCCGCAGGTTATGAAGCTTGACGAGGACGACGGAAACAAGCGTAAGCTTTCAAAGAGAAAAGACCCCGAAGCGGCTGTCAGCTACTTTGTTGAAAAAGGAATCCCGAAAGAGAGTCTTATCGAGTATCTTCTCACGCTCTTAAACTCGAATTTCGAGGACTGGCGCAGAGCAAATCCCGACGCTGACGCGTTCTCGTTCCCGTTCAATCTCAAAAAGATGAGTTCGAGCGGATGCCTTTTTGACCTCGTTAAATTAACCGATATCAGCAAGAATATTATATCCAGAATGAACGGGAAAACCGTACTCGCAAGAACACTCGAATGGGCTCAAACATACGACAAAGAACTCTTCGGTTTAATGGACAAAGACCGCGCGTACGCGCTCGGAATTCTCTCAATCGACAGAGACTGTCCGAAGCCGAGAAAAGACATAGCAATGTGGTCGCAGGTAAAGGATTATATACCGTATTTCTACGACGAATTATATACTCCCGAATACTTCCTCCCGGGTTCCGTAACATCGGAGGACACTAAAGCGATTATCGATAAATACATTGAAATATACGACGAAAACGACGATAAGGACGCATGGTTTGCAAAAATCAAAGACATGTGCACCCCGCTCGGATTCACCCCGAACGTCAAGGAATATAAGAAAAATCCCGAGCTTTTCAAGGGTCACGTAGGCGACGTATCGTCCGTTATCAGAGTTGCGGTTACGTCGAGAACAAACACGCCCGACCTCTGCTCTATCATGAAGCTTCTCGGCAGGGATAAGGTTATGAACAGGCTTAAAACATTCAGAGAGGAAATATAAATTTTATGGAAGAGACAGTAAAATCATCAAATTTTATTCACGACTTTATCGACGAGGATCTCGCCGCAGGCAAAAACACGCGCGTCCAGACGCGTTTCCCCCCGGAGCCTAACGGATATCTTCATATCGGCCACGCTAAGGCTATATGCATAGACTTCGGCACTGCGGAAAAATACGGCGGAATATGCAATCTTCGAATGGACGACACGAACCCCTCGAAAGAGGACGTCGAATACATCGACGCTATCAAGGAGGATATAGAATGGCTCGGCTTTAAGTGGAAAAACTTATACTATGCGAGCGAATATTTCGATTTTCTCTACGAGTGCGCGATTAAACTCATTAAAAAGGGCAAAGCCTACGTCGACGATCTCTCCGCAGACGAGATCAGAGAATACAGAGGAACTCTGACCGAGCCCGGTAAAAATTCGCCGTACAGAGAGCGTTCTATCGAGGAAAATTTAGACCTTTTCGACCGCATGACAAAGGGCGAATACCCCAACGGCGCAAAGGTTTTAAGAGCTAAAATAGACATGGCTTCCCCCAACATCAACATGAGGGATCCCGTTATGTACCGCATAGCACACGTTAGACATCATCAGACGGGTGACAAGTGGTGCGTTTACCCTATGTACGATTTTGCACATCCTCTCTCGGACGCGGCGGAAAAGGTAACATACTCGCTGTGTTCTCTCGAATTCGAAAACCACCGTCCGCTCTACGACTGGTTCGTAAACGAGATAGGTTTTGATGAGCCTCCGAGACAGATTGAGTTCGCGCGTCTTAATCTCAACTACTGCGTTACGAGCAAAAGAAAGTGCATCGAGCTTGTCGAAAAACATCACGTTTCCGGCTGGGACGACCCGAGAATGGCTACGATATGCGGAATGAGAAGACGAGGCTACCCCGCCGGGGCTATCCGAGATTTCATTGAAAAAGTCGGAGTTTCTAAGGCGTACAGCGTAGTTGACTACGGTCTGCTCGAATCGTGCGTAAGAGACCGTCTCAACGACTCCGCCCCCAGAGCCATGGCGGTTCTCGAGCCGTTAAAGGTTATAATCGACAACTACCCCGAGGATAAAACCGAACAGCTCGACGTTGAGCTACATCCCGACCATCCCGAAATGGGAACGCGCAAAGTCACGTTCTCAAAGGAGCTTTACATCGAAAAGAGCGACTTCATGATTGATCCGCCGAAAAAATATTTCAGACTTTTTCCCGGCAATGAAGTCAGGTTTAAGAGCGCGTATTTCGTTAAATGCGTAGGATACGACACGGATTCAGACGGTAACGTAACATGCGTTCACTGCACGTACGACCCCGAGAGCAGGGGCGGAAACTCTCCCGACGGACGTAAGGTAAAGGGTACGATTCACTTCGTAAACGCATCTGACTGCCGTAAAATTACAGTTAATCTCTACGACAGACTCTTTAACGTCGAAAATCCCGGCGAGGACGACGGCAGAACGCTCGAGGAAAAGCTCAATCCGAATTCTCTCACCGTTCTTGACTCCTGTCTTATCGAGGGCGGAATGGAGTCGAAGCCCGGCAGCGTATTCCAGTTCATGAGACAGGGGTATTTTTGCGAGGACAAGGATTCGACAAAAGAAAATCCAGTGTTCAACCGCACGGTTCAGCTCAATTCGTCCTGGGATAAAAAATAAATCGTTTTTACGAAAGGCGGTTTAGAAAATGAAAATATTATATAAAATCGTCACGCCGATTCTGACCGTGCTGATTTTCCCCGTAATCCTGTTTATGCCGTTTTTCCGTCTTATAACGGCATCGGACACGGTAAATCAGCTTCTGACAAAGTACGGAATCGGCGAGCAGATAACGCTTCTCGACCTTTATCACGCGGTTTCGAATATTAAAACAAAAGCGGCGGCGGACGGCCAAACGCTTAACTTATCGCTTGACGTAATTCCGCAGCAGACACGCGGATATCTCATCGCGTTTCTCGTATTTTTCGCTCTTGCGGTTCTGTGCGCTCTTCTTGTTATTATTTTAAGTCCTATTCTTAAAAAGAAACTTCCCGTCGCGGGAGTTTCCCTCTTCGGCCTACTGTCGACCTTTTTAATGAACGTCTTTTTTAACAAGGCGGCACACGGATTTATTTCCGGTGAAATAAACATTATCGATATTTATACGTCAATTACGGGCGACACTTCAGTCTCGACGCTGACCGGACTTGTCGGAAACATACTCGGCGCGGTCAGCGGAGAGTCAAGCCAGCTGGGCGGAATACTCAATTCGCTTCTCGGAGAATACACCGGAGTCGATATAAGAATACTCGAATTAAGCTCAGCCCAGACGTTTATGCTTCTCATATTCGGCGCCGTTACGGTGTTCACGGTCGTAATGAAGCTCGCGCAGACCGATAATTAATAAAAATTTCAAAATTATTAACAATATTTTCATACCGTTGCAACTAAAATTATTTCAAAACCACTTGCATATTTATATTTTTTATTATATAATGGTGTGGCAAACAACATAAGGAGGATTTACTTATGAAGAACAGTCTTGTTAAAAGGACGCTCAGCATTGTGTTATCGGCAATTATGCTCGTATCATGCGCTGTCTCCGTTTTCGCAGCAACTGAAAACAACTCCATCGACCCCGTTATCATAGTCGGCGGCATTGATGCCAATCCTTTGATAGCAAACCCTAACTCTCAGGACGCCGAAACGGTCTTCCCGCCTTCGGATGCCGAGATGAATTACTTTATCGGCAAGCTCATTACTCTTATGAATACCGCCGTTGCAAGTAACAACTACGATGAAATCCTGAACTACACCTACAGCTGGGTTTATCCTATCATGGACAAGATATCCATGAACAACGACGGAACCAAAAAGAGCAATAACGTAGGCGTTCAGAAATACACGCACTCGCTTTCCTACTACCGTACCGACGCAGAACTTCTTGAAAAAGTAGCCGGCACGCTCGGCAAGGGCATGGCGGAAAAGCTCGGTTACAACAACATCTACGTTTTCCAGTATGACTGGAGACTTGACCCGTTTGACAATGCAGACAGTCTTGCAGAGTTCGTTAAGGAAGTTAAGACCGCGTCTCACAAAGATCAGGTCAGCATCGTATGCGAAGGCTACGGAGCAAACGTTGCGGTAACATACCTCTCAGAGCACAGCGAGACCGCTCATAAGGACGTTTCGAAGTTCGTAACCGTAAGTTCCGCTTTCATGGGCACATCGCTTATCGGCGACCTCTTCACAGGAAACTTAATCGTTAAGGATTCTACTTTCTCATATCCCAACAACGTAGGCTACGGTCAGTTCCAGAACCTTACCTCGGCTTACATCCGCTGGTCTAACGACTTCTCGGATAACCCGATTACGGCATTCTCAACATGGCTGACAAACTACATTCTCAACGGCGAATGGGAAACTCAGTCTTACATCATTAACATCATGACAATGATGGGTCACACCATTACAAAGATGTATGATAAGTACCTCAGAGAAATGCTCAGAAATTACCTCGGTCTTTGGGCTATGGTTCCCCTTGAGTATTACGACGACGCTTATGAGTACATGTTCATCGACAGAGAGGAGCCCAACGCTTCGCTCGTTAAGAAGATAAACGCCTATAAGAAACTTCAGAAGAGCGCTTCTTCAATTCTTACCGACGCTCAGAAGGCAGGCATCGACGTTTCAGTCGTTGCAATGTGGGATCTTCAGCTTCTCCCCATAGGAAATGACTACATGCCCTCAGAGTCCGGCAATGATGAAAGAGATATCAACGATATGTCAAATGAGCTTTACGGACTTTCCGCACAGAGCGACGGCGTAATCGATACCTACTACGCTTCGTTCGGCGCTTACTGTACCGCTCTTAATGATGCAGGCAGAGCCGCTCTTATCATGCAGACAAAGGATAAGGATCACGACCACCTTTCAAGCACTTACGATTACCTTGATCCTACTCATAAACTCGGCGCTATCTGCCACTACATCGACGCATCTACGTGCGCTCTCCCCGAGAACACATACTTCATCAGAAACATGAAGCACGGAACATTTGCAGAGGGCAGCAACACCATCGATTTTATCGACTGGCTCGCATGCGATGACGACACAAATATCAACGCAAGATGGGAATTCGGTCAGTTCATGACAATCAACAGATATATAGACCCCGCAATCCTTGTTGTTGATTCGGATAAGGATAAAAACGGTCAGTATCTTCTCGGCGACGTTAACCTCGACGGCAAGGTAACGGCGGGAGACGCAAGACTTGCTCTCAGAATGGCTGCAAAACTTGAGTCGATGCCCGACAAGGACTCCGTACAGTTTAAGAACGCAGATGTTGACAACAACAAGGAGATTACGGCACAGGATGCAAGAATTATCCTCAGAGTTGTAGCAAGACTTCAGAATTTCTAATAAATATCCTGACTTTGTAAGTTTATATTGTTTATAGCCCGCCTGTAAAAAGGCGGGCTCTTTGTTATTATATAAAGGTGCAGAAGCAGAGTATTTATTATATATACAATTATATATTACAAAATGTTCTGCTGTTTATACACGTAACACTTTTTACAAATCGGCATAGTATGAGAATGAAATAAGAAAGAAAGGAGGTCAGACAATGAATTTCTTCGGTAATAACAACTCTTGGCTTCTTGTTTTAATCATCCTCATCCTCATCGCGGGTCAGCAGAACAACGGATGCTCGAGCTCACAGAATGATTACTCCTGCCCCTGCTCACGTTAAAAACGTAAAAAAACGGAATAAAAACAGGGCGAACGGCTTAGCCGTCCGCCCTGTAAACAATAATTTATCGCGGTAATTTATTTTTAAAGAATAAACAAAATATGTAGGGGAAGACATTGTCT
>DJEG01000008.1 GCA_002431305.1 Ruminococcaceae bacterium UBA5904
GCTTCTGACCGCCGGAAAGCTGTGACGGACGGGCGTTTATAAACGGCTCCATTCCGACCTTTTTAAGGTATTTCATAGCGACTTCCTTGGCTTCCGGCTTTGAACGCTTAAGCGCGGAAACCTGACCGACGATACAGTTGTCGAGCGCGGTCATATTATTGAAAAGGTTGAAGCTTTGGAACACCATGCCGACCTTTGTGCGGTACTGTGTTATCTTGATATCCTTTGAGGTGATATCCTTGCCGTGGTAGAGAATCTGACCCGAGGTAGGCGTTTCGAGCTGGTTTATACAACGGAGCATAGTGCTCTTGCCCGAACCGGAGGCTCCGATTATGCTTAAAACCTCGCCCTTTTTTACACTTAAATTAATGTCCTTTAATACGGAGTGATCTCCGAACTGTTTTTGAAGGTGGACAAGCTCTATAACGTTATCCGACATATTACATGTCCTCCTTTTTAATATGAATTTCGGCTTCGGAATTGCTCTGCGAACCGAATACCGTGTAATTTTCGTTTCCGTCAAGACGTTTTTCGACATATCGGAGAATTCTCGTTATCGTAAATGTAAGAATGAAGTAGATTACGCATACGATAAGGTAGGTCTGGAATGTCTGAAACGTCGATTTTTTGATAACGCCGGCGAAGAAGTAAAGCTCCGTAACGCCTATAACGTTAAGTACCGACGTATCTTTAATATTGATAACGAACTCGTTGCTTATCGAGGGGAGTATGTTTCTCATTACCTGGGGGATGATGACCTTTAACATCGTCTGCGAATGAGTCATGCCGATACTCATTGCGCCCTCGAACTGACCGCGGTCTATCGATATGATACCGCCTCTGACGATTTCAGCCATGTACGCACCGGTATTGATAGATACTATGATAAGCCCCGAGGGGATGAGCGGGAGAGTGTTTCCGCCCGTTGCGAATGCGTAGCCCCAGTAGATAACCATTGCCTGAACCATCATGGGTGTGCCTCTGAATATCTCGACATATACGGCGATAATCGCGTTTATGATTTTATGAAGAGCTTTGAGAACGGGATTCTTCGACTTGGGAGCCGTACGTATAACGCCCGTCAGAAGTCCGATTACAAGACCCGCGACCGTACCGATAAGGGAGATAAGCAATGTATTGCCTACGCCCTTTAAAAGCTGGGGATAATACTTGACCAGAATGTCAATAACATTTTTAAAAAATTCCATGGTTACTCCGTTTCATTAAAACGGCAGACGCTTATTTAAAGTGTCTGCCGTCCGATAACAAATTTTAATTACTTCTTAACTATAACGACAAGGTTTGAAATGTAGTAGGGGGTGGAGAAGTCGATTTCTTTCTTGCGTTCCTCCGTAGGAGACATACCGGCTACGATAGCGTCGATAGTGCCTGCGTTAACGGCGGTGATAAGAGAATCAAATTCCATAGCGTAAACTTCGAGTTTTAATCCGAGCTTGTCAGCTACATACTTGGCAATCTGAACGTCGTAACCGTTAGCGTAAAGTCCATCCTGACCCTCGCTGCTGATGGGTACTGCGCCGAAAGTCTCGGTGTTGTCGGTCCAGTTGTAGGGCTTATAGTTGCACTCCATGCCGACTTTAAGAGTTCCGGTCGGGTTTGCTGGAGTCTCGCTCTCGAGTGCGAACTTGTCAACCGTACCGCCGTTTGAAAGAGTAACTATCTGCTCCATGAGCTGTGATTTTTGTTCCTCGGTGATTCCCGCGAGAACTTCGTTTACCTTTGCAAGAAGGTCTGAACCTTTCTTAACGCCGATAGAAACGCTTACGTCCGAATCGGTTGCGGTAAAGCCGGTATCGTTATTTTTAAAGGGGAGGAAAGTAAGAGAAGAATCCTGCTCGGTTACGGAGTAAGCGGTGGGTTCCTCTGCGATGTAGCCGTCGATAGCCCCGGTTTTAAGCGCATTAAGAAGATCCGAGAAGTCGGGGAGAATTTCAGCCTTTACATCGGGAATCTGGTTAATTGCCTCAGCGTGGAACGTACCGGTCTGCGCGCCGATCTTCATACCCTTAAGATCCTGAATTGTCTTAGCCTGTGTTATCGAGCTTACCGAAGAAGCGGAGTTTGATACGTCTGTGTTTGTCTTATCCGTATCTGACTTATTCCCGCATCCTGCGAATCCCGCTAAACATACGGCTCCTGCTGCCGCTAATGCCATTACTCTCTTGAATGTGTTCATTTTTAATACAACTCCTGTTTTGTTATTAAAAATACAAGCCTGCGAACCCGAAATGGTATCGCAGGCTTTGAATCAATCAAAAATTATGACGGATAACAAAAAGCCATTGATAGTTCTCCACATACGAGGTATGTGACAGTCCTGCGCCTGTTAAGCGCAGACCCAGCAGAACAACGGCGGCAAACCGGAAAATTCGCTTCGGCGGAACAGCCTTTCCTCCGGCGCCGTTTGCCGCGGCTCAAATGTCGGAGTACTATTCATATCCGCAACCTCTATCAGGTGCTGCATGTCTGTATTTTTGTCTGCATTATAATCCCGCTTACGGCGTTTGTCAATAGGTGAAACCGTTTTTCTTGAGTTTGAACAAAAACAGACCGTAAGAAATGTTCTTAATTGTTCCTATCGCATAATAAAACGGAAGAAAAAACGCAGAATCTATTGACAGCGATGTCAGAAAATTATATAATTTCTGTTGGATTTTACGATTTTGAGGGGTAATGTTCAATGAAAAAAAGACTGTTATTTGTTTTTATTACCGTAATTCTGTCGGCGGTGTGCGGTTTCGGCGTTTTTGCCGCCGAGGAGGTTGTGACCGATTCGACAGGAACGTATCAGTATACGTCTTATTCGGGTTACTTTGCGAGACTTGATAAAGTTCTGACTCAGCCGGACGCTGATTTTGTAATTCCCGAAACGGTAGACGGCATTAGGGTTGACTCTCTCGGCGTTGATATATTTAAAGTTGACGACGATACGGATTACAGCGAGAGTATTATTACCGTCACGGTTTCCGATTCTCTTAAAAGCTGGAACATAGGCGCGTTCAGAAACTGCCCGAATGTTGAAAAATTCATTGTTTCCGATACCAATACGGTATTTACTACGGACGAATACGGTATTCTTTTCAATAAAGAAATGACACATATTCGAGAGGTTCCGAATAATATCAGCATCACCGAATATGTTATTCCGAGTACGGTTACGTCGTTTTACTCGGGCTTTTTCCCTCCTCAGATTGAGACTCTTACAATTCCCGGAAGCGTTACGGATTTTGGTCAGGACGCCGTAAAGCATAATAATCAGAACAAAGTTAAAAATCTTATTATAGAAAACTTCAGAGCAGACTGGCCCGACAGCGTTTTCGAAGAGTGGAGTTCAATTGAAACCGTAACCTTAGGTGAAAAATCGGAGGTTATAAGCGCAAGTGCTTTCCGCGGCTGCGGACGCTTAAAAGAAATTAAGGGCGGGGAAAATATAAAGAAAATTGGAGACGATGCGTTTTACAACTGCGGAAATCTTACGACAGCAATTTTTGAAAATGTTGAAGAAATAGGCGAGTATGCATTCTTCTTTTGCAAGAAGCTTACGGTTGTACCCTACGGAGATAAACTAAAAAAAATGGGCAAGGATGCTTTCTCGAGCTGTTACGGGCTTGAAAGTGTTACAATTCCGGCGTCGCTTAGTGTTGTGCCTGAATTGGCGTTTTGGAACTGCGACGCTCTTAAAGAGCTCAATGTAGAATACGGATGTACGCAGATTGACAAACAGGCTTTCTACAGCTGTAAACTTACGGACATAATGATTTCCGGCAGCGTTAAAACTATTGGGGATGAGGCTTTTAAATTCCAAACAGGCGGACAAATGACCATAACGCTTGAAGAGGGTGTCGAAAATATAGGAGCAGAGGCTTTTGCCTGTTTTAATGAATATTTTTACACGTCTTTTTCATTGCCGAAATCGATAAAAACGATAGGCGAAAACGCATTTGATAATCACAGGTGCAGTTCATTTACCGTACCGGAGGGCTGTAAATCAATAGCCAAGGGTGCATTTGATTCAGATAAGATTTCGGGTACTTTTACGCTGACTGTGTTAAGCCCTGACTGCGTTATTGATGATGAGGGTGTATTCCAAGGTAACAGCTGTTTTAATGCTTTATATTATGCTTATCCCGGTTCGACTGCCGAAGAGCATGTAAAAAGTCATCCCACGTATGTTGCTTATACGATGACGTCCGGCGGTGCGAGATACGGAACAAACACGTTCGTTTCACTGTGTGATGAGGGCGGACATGTTCCCGGGGAGACTTGCAGTATATATACTCGCTGTAAATACTGCGGTATGGAAATGATGACCCATACGGACGAAAATAACGATGATATATGCGACATTTGCGGAAAATTCTGCGGAAAAATCGACGTTGAATATATAAACGGAATATTGAGAATATTCGGTGACTGCGATAATATCGACGCGTATAAAGAATTTGCGCCGTATACGAAAACGCTTATACTCGATAAAGGCGTTACGAAAGTATTGAGCGGACAGTTCGACGGGTTTGACTCAATTCGTATGATTTATATTTCCGATACGGCTGAGAGCATAGAGGATTCTGCGTTTTATGACTGTGAAGAATTATCGGCGGTTATATTTGCCTTAGATTCGACGGTTTTGGGCGAAAACGTATTCGGCTCTGAAATTAATGTGTATATTCCGAATACGTCGGATATTAATATTGAGGACGCGAATATGATAAAGTATACGTTTGATAATTCAACTCTTTATCTGTTAGGATTTCTGAGATCGGACATGTATACGTATCTTGATACGGTTTCGATGTTTACGCTGATGTTTGACGATATTAAGAATGTTTACATAGACAGGTTCGAGGCTGTCGGATTTACGATTTATACGTATAATAAAGAAAACGACTCGTTTAAACGATCCGATAAGTTTGACGAGGTTACGTTCTCTGTCATGGTTGAAACGCCTGACGGCGAGCGGAAACAGGTTTCGTATAACGACCTGGGCGAATATCTCGACGACGGCAAGGGTACATTTTATATCATAACGGACACTTCCGACGGAAATGACCACAATGATACTAAGGTAAGCGTTGTCGACAGAATTAATCAGACGATAAGCAGAATTCTTGCGGCGATAGTCAAACTGCTTAACAAGATATTCCTTTTCTTCTCTAAGTTTAAATAATAATGAAACCGCTCGGGGCTTGAATCCGAGCGGTTTTTTCTGTGGGGGATATATTGTTTGTTATTCGCGGGTTATTACGTATTTGCTTAACTGTTTACGGCTGTCGATACCGAGTTTATTAAATATGTTTCTCAAATGTGCGCGGACGCTGTTTACGCTTATCCCTAAAAAGTCCGCGATCTCCGTATTCGTCATAGAACGCGAGGCGAGCATTGAGATATTGAATTCTACTGCCGTCAGTTTGTCCGAAACGGTATCGCCCGTAATTTTATTATGAACCTTTACCCAGTTTTTATGATATTTCGAGGATAGTGAATGAATTGTTTTGTATTCGTTCGGACAGTCGTATCTAAGACATTTTTCGAGCATGCCGCTCAACATTCCGCGTGTTTCGGCAAACGGCATTAAAAAACCGTCGGGCTTCGCATATTCCCACGCAAGACGGAAGTAGTATTCGGCTTTATCCGTACGGTTTAATTCCATATAACCTATACTTATGATAAGTGCGAGGTAGATTTGCGCTATCGGACTCGGTTTCTTCATGAAAATCAACGCGCACTCGGCAAGTCCTATTGCTCTGCCGACGTTTCCCGTCATTTCGAGATAGTGTGAATACGCGTAAATTGCCATGGGCTTGAGTTCCTCCGGCACGGAAAAAGCGTCGATTCCGACGGGCGGAAATTCTATTGCATTAAAATTATGGATTATTATATTAAAATAAATTGAGAGAAATTCGGCTGTTTTCTCTAAACTCGGCGTTAATTCCGACTTTGAAATGTCGTTCGCCTGTTGTATCAGTTCAGCGATGTTTTCTGTATTATCCCCGGAAACCGATGACAGAGCATTTATTATAAGTGCCGCGAGAACTGTGTTACGGTGTTTTATATCGACAAGAGAGTTTATTTTTTCTCCCGCTTCATTTGCGTATCCTCTGTAATAAAGCAGTTCGCTTTCACATACGGTTCGTTTTTCACTGTCCTCAATGCTTTTTACAAAATCGTCGGCATGTCCCGGGGTAAAATATCCGCCTGTTAATATGAACGGATTATGCGATTTTGTGATATTTTCGTTGTCGTTCATGCGTATTCACCGTCCGAAATGAATTAGTCCGAATTGACAGAAAAACGGACTATACATAATTTGTTCATATTTAATTATACATCATGTAATATTTGATATAATTCCGGTATGGAATTAACGTTAAACAGACGGCAAAATACTTTTAAAACATTCGGAAACAAATCTGTCAGATTTCTAATGCGAGCGAAACGGTATTAAATCCGTATGAGAAGATTTCTTTAAATCCGTATTTTGTATACATCTTATATCCTGCGGAATTCCTTGAAACACAGCAGACGGAGAGAGTATCAATCCCCTTTGATTTTAAATGCGCGCACAGTTCGTCAATCAGTTTTGTGCCCCAGCCATTGCGCTGATAATCGGGCAGGATGTCCATGTGAAGATGAACGCTTTTATTTTTAATGCATTTTAGAGAGAGCATATAGCCTATAAGCGCGGACGAGAGAACGGGCGAGGTTTTTAATACGCGTTTTAAATAAACGGACGAATTAAGCTTCATAAATTTATTATAATCGAACGAACAGATTATATACCCGACGGCGGTATCATTATCGTCGGCAAGGACAAAAATGTTATCGCTCTCGTTTTCGGTAAAGTAGTCATTATATATAATTGCTGCGGCTTCGAGCGTTTTTTCGCTGTGTTTGAAAAATCCTTCGGCGGTTTGTTTGCAGATATAACGAAGCTTCGGTTTGTCGGACGGAATGTATTTTCTGATTTTCATATAAAGCACCTTTTCACAATTCGGAGTTATGTTAAAAAATCCCCGTCCGTACGGGCGGGGATAGTTGTTTTAAATGATTAGAAGAGTCTTCCCATGATGAAAACAACGTTGAGTATTTTCATAAGAGCGGTAAGGAATCTGTTCATACCCTTTGCAAAAACATAGTCGGCTTTGGTCATTCCGTCATGTCCGGGGATGGTCGAACCGTCTTTAAGCGCGAGGTCGAATACGTAAAGAGTGTGAGCCTCGTACTCGAAGGGTTTGTTCTCGTCAATGTTGATAATTTTAACGCCTCTGAGATAATCCTTGCCGTATGAGTTGTAGGTAGCTCCCGAAACTGCAACAGCGTCAATTCCGTCAACTGTGGTGGTGAAGTTGTTGATGTGGTCATGACCGGTGAATACAGCCATAACGTCTCCGCGCTCAACGAGAGCGTCCCACTCTCCGTCGTTGTCAAACGAGGGGCAGGGTCTCTCCATCATGATACCGTCAATGTTTGCAACGTTGGGGAAGATGGAAGAAGTTTTACCGTTGGTGAAGTTATAGAAAAGCTTTGAACTGCCCTTGATAGAGGTATCAAAGAAAATGTTCTGCATGGCTTCCTGGGTGATGATGTGCTGGAAAACGAGAGAGGGAACAAGTCCGCCGTTTTCGCTTTCAAGCTGGGCGCTGACATTCTTATACCATTCAATCTGGTCTTCTCTTACGCAGTCGTAGTATGTAATACCGTTAACATTATGATTGCCGTTCTCGTCGTTTACATAGTCGCCCGAGTCAAACATCCACATGTTGAAAGCGACCTTGCTTCCGTCGGAAGAGAGAATGGGAAGATTGTGCGTAGCGCAGCCGTGAAGGTCGGGATCCGCGTCATAAGCGAGGCATCCGGGATACTGCTGATAAATCGAGAGAATGTCCTCTTTTGAAAGGTTGGGTGCGCTCTCGTCGTCGTGGTTGCCGTAAACGAAAGTAAACGGAACGCCTCTCTCAACAAGGGGGGTGAGAAGCTCGTCGTAGGACTCAAGATTTTCAGCGTCCTTGCAGACGTTGTCGCCGAGGAAAACAACGATGTCGGGCTGTTCCGCATCAAGAGCCTCGGAGATGAAGTTTAACATGGAAACCTTAGTAGGATGACCGTCCTGCGGGTCTGCGATAACCATGATTTTGAACTTTCCGTTTTCGTCAAACTGAAGCGTGTAATCGCTCTGCGGGGCAGCCGCGAATGCGGGAACGCACAGACAAAGACTCATCATAAAAGCTGAGATGACTGCAATGATTTTCTTCATTATAAGAACTCCTTATATATTTTGTAGAAATATATTATATTCCTTTTATAAAACAAAAGTCAATTGTATATATTAGATAAATATTAATGTAATCTCTTGTCTCTTTTGACGGAATATTTGCCGTGCGTGCTTTTTCTGTTTAATGAAGTCGACGTTTTACTGTTTTTGTCTTTATTTGACGAACGTTTTTTGGAACGGTTATTTTCGGCGTGCGTTTTTTCAGCGGAAGCGTACGGTTTTTTCTTTGCTTCGCGGCGTTTATTTTTCGGTTGTTTTTCCTCGTATTCGAACGCGCTTACGGCTGCGGTTTTTCCGCATATTTTAATACCGTTTAAATCGGCGGTCATCTGATTGCGTATGCTCTCGGGTACGCCGACCACGCTGTAATCGTCGTAGATTTCGATTTTACCTACGTCCTTGCCCGAAATGCCCGTGTTGTCGCATATTGCCGCAACGAGGAAGTTAGGTGCGACATGACCGCTTCTGCCGATTGAAATTTTGATTTTGGCGTAGTTTTCGCCGGCATAAGAGCTTTTTAAGTTAACTTTGTTTTTCTTTTCGGAATGAATGTCGGAAAGTCCCGCCGCAGCGTCCGAAACGCTCATTTTTAAAAGAGCGGATATGATATCCTCCGTGTCGTATCCAGACGTTATAAGCTCGTCAGCCATGTCGCGGTAGATTTCGGCTATGGGGGAGTTTATGTATTCTTTCGCTTTCATTACGGCGTTATCGGCGGCTTTTTCGCGAATTTCGGCAACGGTTGGAATGTCGATTTCTTCAAGCTCGCTTTTCGCGCTCCTCGCTATCGATAAAAGAGTTATAATCTGCCGTCTGCCCGAGCAGATTGTCAGCGCGACTCCGTCCTTGCCCGCTCTGCCCGTTCTGCCGATACGGTGAACGTAATACTCCTTATTATTCGGAATATCGTAATTAAAAACGTAGTCGAGGTCGTTTACGTCGATACCGCGAGCCGCTACGTCTGTTGCAGCGAGAATATTTGTTTTGCCCGACTTGAAGCTCTCCATAACTCTCGTTCTCTGTGACTGGAGCATGTCGCCGTGAAGCCCTGCGGCGTTGAAGTTGTGTTTTTCGAGAATTAATGAGATTTCGTCGACCATCTGCTTCGTATTGCAGAAAATCATGGCGCGTTTTGGTGAATAGTATCTCAGCAAAAGGCAAAGCGCGTCCGTTTTTCTGCCCGAGGGAACGTCAACGAATTTCTGCGCGATATTATCAAGAGTGACCTGCTTTTTATTAATTTCAATAAGAACGGGGTTTTTCTGAAAACGCTCGGTTAAGTCGAGTATTTCCTTCGGCATTGTTGCGGAGAAAAGTACGGTCTGTCTTGACTCGGGCGTTTCGGATAAAATCGTCACGATATCGTCGATAAATCCCATGCTCAGCATTTCGTCGGCTTCGTCGAGAACTGCGAGGGAAATATTGTCGAGATTCAGCGTTCCCCTGCGCATGTGATCCATGACTCTTCCGGGCGTGCCTATTACTATATTCGATTTTTTCAAAGCGGAAAACTGCCTGTCCATCGGCGCGCCTCCGTAGACTTCGGCAATATTAATTCCGTGAATGTATGCAGTCAGCTTTCTGAACTCCGCCGCCGCCTGCTGAACAAGCTCACGCGTGGGGCAGAGGACTATCGTCTGCACGTACGGTTTAGAATACGAATCCGTTTTTTCAATCGCGGGGATTGCGAATGCGAACGTTTTGCCCGTTCCCGTCTGGCTCTTGCCTATGATGTCCGCGCCGTCGCGCATGAGCGGAATCGCCTTTGTCTGAATCTCCGTAGCCTCGTCGAATCCGAGGTCGTCGATTGCCGACTGAAGCTCGGGGATAATCCCGAGTTCGGAAAATTTAAGAGTGTTTTTCATTTAATATACCTCAAAATAAAAACAACCGGGCATGACCGCGGTCATACTCGGCAATAATTTTTTATAACTATATATGACTTTATAATTATATCTTTTTTATTACCATATTGCAATTGTCAATAGTTATTATTAGTTGTGAATTTAAAAGAAAATTTTAATGCAAAACGCTGTTGACTTATACGATAAACGGTGTATAATAAGTATAACAAGTTATACTTTTTATAACAAAAGGCGGTTTTATTATGATAAAGAAACTAAACGATAAAATGATGGGAACCGCGAAAGTGGGACCCAAAGGACAGATAGTTATTCCCAAGGAAATGAGGGATTTATTCTCACTCGAATGCGGTGACTCGGTCGTATTGTTCGCAGATAAAAAACGCGGTATCGCGATAAATAAAATGAGCGCGGTACAGTCGATTGTCGACGGCGTGTTCAAGAAAATGGAATCGGGCGGTATGAGTGAGGCAGAAATGCGCGAAGCGGAAATTTTTACGGGCGACTTTGAAGAGGTTAAGGACGACGGGGAGTGATATTATGTATGCGATTGAACTTAACAATGTTACGAAGAAATATAAGGATGTGACGGCTGTAGATTCGCTGTCGTTTAAGGTCGAAAAGGGAAAATGCGTTTCATTGCTGGGCGTAAACGGCGCGGGTAAAACGACGAGCATTAAAATGATGTGCGGTATAATAAAGCCCGACTCCGGCTCAATCCGTGTAATGGGTTATGATACCGTCGATGAGAAAAACAAGGTCGGTTCCGTTATCGGCGTTTCTCCGCAGGAGACTGCAGTCGCGCAGAATCTGACGGTACGCGAAAATCTTGAATTCATCGCGGGGATTTATAATAAAAAGGACGCGGACTTAAATTCCGTTATCGAAAAACTCGGACTCGGCGAGGTAGAAAAGAAACGCGCGGGCAAGCTGTCGGGCGGATATCAGCGCAGGTTAAGCATTGCGATGGCGATAGTTACCGAACCCGAGGTTTTGTTTCTCGACGAGCCGACGCTCGGACTCGACGTTATTGCAAGACGCGAGCTTCTGACGTTTATTGAAAAATTAAAGGGTGAACATACCGTCGTTCTGACGACTCATTACCTTGAAGAAGCGCGCATATTAAGCGACGTTACCGCCGTTATGGCAAAGGGCAGGCTTAAAGCGTTCGGTACGACGGACGAAATTATTAAAATGAGCGGTAAAGAGACGTTCGAGGACGCATTTATCGCGCTTGCCGGCGGGGAGGAATTAAAATGAGAATTTTCGTGTTTGCAAAGCGTAATTTTAAAGAAATATTGAGAGACCCGATGGCGATTGTGTTCGGAATCGGATTTCCCGTAATAATGCTTTTTCTCATGAGTATTATTAATAAGAATATTCCGCCCGAGGCACAGATGACATTGTTTGAAATAAACCGCCTGTTTCCGGCGGTTGCGGTGTTCGGACTGTCGTTTATATCGCTTTTTTCGGGATTTCTTATATCCAAGGACAGAACGACCTCGCTTTTTATAAGACTGTGCGCTTCGCCGATGAACAGCGTTGATTTTATCGCAGGCTATGCGCTGTCGCTGATTCCCGTCGCGGTAATACAGCTTGTTATCGCCCTTGCCGTGTCGGTTATACTCTCTCTTAAATTGAGTGCGGGAGTTATTCTCTGCGTTTTATCGTGTATGATAAGCGCGGTAATGTTCATTTCAACCGGACTTATCCTCGGCACGGTGTTTACCGATAAAGCGGTCGGCGGAATCGCGTCTATAATCGTCAATCTGACGGCGTGGCTGTCCGGCGCTTGGTTTGACCTTGACTTGCTCGGCGATACGTTTAAAAAGATATGCCGTGTTCTGCCGTTCGCAAACGCCGTTGACGCGGGACGGTATCTTATAGCGGGGGAGTATTCGTCGGCAGTAAAGCCTATTTTAATTGTGACTGCGTATACGGTTGCGCTGGCGGTCTGCGCGTCGGTTGTGTTTTCGATTAAAAACGGCAGGGATAAATAAATTGTAATATTAAAACATCCGAACCGCAAAGTTTTGCATTGCTCTGCGGTTCGGATATTTTATTCTTATTAATTTAATTTTCCGCGCTGTTATCGGCTTTGTTCTGCGCGTTGTCCTCGTTCTGCGTTTTTACGTCCGGTTTGGCTTTGTCCTTCTTTGATTTTTTCTTCTGATTGTCTTTGTTTTTAGCCATGAAAAAAACTCCTTACTCTGTTTTTTGTTATTTTTTGCAGAGCGGGGAGTTTTATTCTTATTATCTTAAATTTTCAATCATCGATGTTAAATCCGAATAGAACTGACGGACTTCAGAGGTGTTGCCGTCCATTCCGATTACGGTGCCGTGATGTCCCGATCTTGTCGGCATGACGTACCAGACCCCCTTTTTGATTTTGGTGCTGTCCTGTACGTATTCCTCGTGTTCGGCACCGAGCGGATATTTTGCCGACACGACGTTTACGAGTCCGTCGTTAGCCTGCCATGACGAATCGATATTTATTCCGCCGTCGGTAACGCCCGTGTACATGCCCATTGCGTCAGAAAATCCGATTAGTACGGGGAGTGAAATTTTTAAATCGGCAGTCTGTCCGTTTAAAACCGACGCGTCTTTTGTTGAACAGTATGAATAGGAAAAATAATATACGTCTTTTACTGTTTTTATTTTCGAATTTAATTCGTTTGCCCCGTCGGGCGACAAATCATAGCCCGCGTGGTCGTTATCGGATTCTACAACGGCTCTGACCGCGTTTTTAATTTCGCTTAATCCTCCGTTGATCTTTCCGACTCCGAACTGGTCGAGCATAAAATCATAAACTCCCGATACGGGCGAGGTCACGCCCGCAGCCGCAAAACAGACCGTTGTCAGTAAATCTGTTGTTGAATCAAGCCCTATGAGCTTGCCGACGGAATTTATAAGACACGTAAGCGACGTTCCGTTATGCGGTGAACACAGAGTAGTAACGCTGAAAACATAGGAGCCTTTACCTCCAGTAAAGAGGGGTGACGTTTCGCTTCCGCTTGCGTTCTGCTCGTTTTCATCACCGTATTCAAGCAATGAGGCGAGCAGTCTCGCGGTCTCTCCGCCGTAGCTGTGACCGACGAGATTTATTTTAACTCTCTGACCGCCGTTTATCTTTTCGCCCCACTGCGGTACGAGCGCGGTTGTGTACTGTCTGCCGAAACGCGCGTGTTTATGAACTTCGGAATGATATGCCCCGTAGTCGACGGTTGTTCCGGTAAGCTGTGCGTACAGTTCGCACGCTCTGTCCCACGTGCTCGATATCGGTCCCACGCTCGGCGCGCATACGTCGAAGCCCTCGCTTTTTAAGTAATCCGTAATGCTTCCCGCGGACGAACCCCAGTACGGCGAAGCTGTATTGAGTCCGCCGTTCTCGCCCCATCCGCCGAGACCGTGTACGAAAACGTAAGGGTAGTTTATCTTGCCCCCGTTTATCTCATACCACAGATTTTTATACCCGCCGTATTTTACGGGGACGGCGATTATTACGGCAATAATGGCAAGCGCAGTGAGCGCGCATATTATCGAAACCGCTGTTTTTCTGCCGTTTCGTTTTTCCTTCTGGTCTTCAATAGTTTTTTCGTTCTCGGCGTTAGACTCGCGTTTGCTCTTTGAAACGGGAATATCGTATGAATAATTGTCAAAATTGTCGTTATTGTCTTTCATAACAGAAAACCTCCGCGTAAAAAAAGTCGGAAAAAGTCGAAAAAAATTATATTGTTAATACTTTAGAAATAAAACGTTTAAAAATGATTAACAAAATACAAAAAATAACAAATCAAAAAAACAATCAAACATGCTGTTTTTTATGCAGTCGGAAATTGAACATGATTTCAAACCATAGACATGTTGTGCATAAAAACAAAAAGCAATTTTTTTGTGTTTAGGTTAGAAAATATAGAATGTTTAATAAAACTATGCAAATTTTAGTAAGAATAATGATGTATGTAAAAAAATAACTGTTAGATATCGTCGGATATGCTCATTGATAACCCTGTTGGATTATGTACAATAATATCCATGACAAATCAAGGAGGTATAAACATGTCAGCAAAAAACTTTGACAAAAAATGCACGGTGATTTCCACATGGGTGGAGATAGAGGGTAATATGTACTTAACGTACGGTATTGAGTACAAGCACAGACGAATAGAGGATTTATCGGTAGACCGTCCGTCTGTTGAAAATCTCGCGTACCGTATGGAAGTATGCGATGTAGATGCGTCGCACATAGATTATGTTGTAGAGGATTTTCTCGTACGCTGTCCCATCTGAAATTTTACAGGTATAGAGATCGGAGAGACGTATGATTATTTATCTTATATAACCTAAAAACGCGACAGCTTTTCCGAGTATATGCACGTTGTCAAGCCGGGAATCTTCATATACAAGATCATTGTACATGGGGTTTTCCGGCGAGAGGACGAGTTTTGACGGATATTTCCGCACTCGTTTCAACGTAGCCTCGTCACCGATAAGAACGGCGGCGATGTCTCCGTTTTCAACGTCGGGCTGCCGGCGTATATATACAATATCGCCGTCGAAAAGATGCGCGTTTATCATGCTGTCGCCCCTGCATCTGAGCGCAAAATCCGCGTTGATATCAGGCGGGAGCGCAAGCATGTCCTCCGTGTTTTCCTGCGCGAGAATCGGAAGTCCGCAGGCTATCGTGCCTATCAGCGGGACTTTTCGTGTTTGTGCGTCGGAATAGGAGGGGGGATTTACAAATTCCTCCGAAATAGGAGATAATAAATACGAGGGGGTGGTGTTCAATGCGTTTGCGAATGCTATCAGTTTAGACCCGCTGATTCCGCGTATGCCGGCTTCAATCTTATTTACGGCGGACGCGGTGCGGAAGCCTACGGCTTCTGCAAGCTGCTGCTGAGACATTGATTTGCGTTTGCGAAGATATTTTATCTTTTCATTCGTAGTCATACTCATCACCGATGTTATGATATCATGAATTAGCCAAAATGTCAACATGTTTCATAAAACATATTGACAAAACGGCAAAAAAGCGGTATCATGCAATCAGACAAACAAATGTTCTGTAGGGGTGATGGTCAAAATCAGCGTCTTTTTAAAAATTTAATAATAGTAATAGCTTATTTTTTTAATTAAAAATTAGCCAAAATGGCTATGTTTTATTTTTGAAAGGAGAATAGAATGAGATTAAAAGAGGGAGAAAAAGTAATTTCGAGAAATCAGATAATCGATTTGCGTACGGGGATGGATAAAAGCGTTGCCGATTTTGCAAAAATGATAGGCTGTTCAAGGTATTCGGTTTATCTTTACGAAAGCGGAAAACGCCGACCGTGCGGGGAGCGACTGTCGAAAATAAACGAGCTTCTTGCCGAGAGAAACGGCTGAAATGAAAGGGGAATGAAAAAATGAGTGATAATGTAAAACAGCTTTTTTCGGAGAATATAATTTGTCCGTTCTACAGAAAAACGAGATCCACGCAGTCGATAGTCTGCGAGGGATACTATGACAAACAGACGTTTGCGGTTATGTTTCAGAACTCGGGGGAGATAAAATTCTGGCTTAAAAATTACTGCTGTACGTATGACTATATGCGTTGTCCGCATGCAAAATCGCTCGGAGAACAGTATGATATGGCGGCATAAATATATTTGCCCGGCATTTTATGCGAAGAACCGTATGTAAAAAAAACGGACAGGGGGGATTATTGTTCGGCGGCGAAACGAGTATAATGCACTTATAAAATTTTGAGAGGTGAAAGAGTGAATAAATACGACTGGGACGCCGCCCGTCTTTGGTACATGGAAAACGAAGACGCGTCGCTTGAGAAAACGAGCGTTAAATTCTCAATTCCGAAAAAAACGCTTTTTTCACACGCGAAGAACGCAGGATGGGCGGCGGCGAAAAGAGAATTGAAAAAACAGCTATCCGAAACCGGAGAGGACGAGCATGCCGAGTGCGAAAATGAAAAAATCGCCTCGCTTGCATATGCCGCGGATCTTGCCGTCGAACGCATAACGCGGATACTTTCTCAGCCGGCTGATGACGAAAACGACAAATCCGATACGAAAAATCTCAAAGACTGCGTAAGTGTTCTGAAAGACCTTACTGCGATAATCAGAAACGTAAACGATATTCAGACCCCGGCGCAGGCGCAGAGTCAGCGTATCGAGCAGGAGAAATGGGAGATTGAGAAGAGTAAACAGACCGAATCGGAAAAAAAAGACGACATACGCGTATTTTTCGAATCTGAAGGGGATGAAGAAAAATGACGCTGAACATCCCGTCTCCCAATGAAAAACAGGCGTTGTTTTTAAACGAGCACGAGCACAAGCACATAGGCTACGGCGGAGCGCGAGGGGGCGGAAAATCGTGGGTTGTGCGGGTCAAGGCGATTCT
>DJEG01000036.1:0-287 GCA_002431305.1 Ruminococcaceae bacterium UBA5904
GAACTTATGACGGATTTTTATCAGTTTTCAATGGCAAACGGATTCGTAGACAACGGCATTGACACGACCGAGGTCTGGTTTGACATGTTTTTCAGACCGAGCGATAAAATCGGCGGATTCTGCGTTATGGCTGGACTTCGGGAGCTGTGCGAATATCTTGAAAATCTCAAATTCGACGAGGACGATATAGAATTTCTCAAAAGCAGGGGAATTTCCGATTCTCTTGCGGAGTATTTAAGAACATTTAAATTCGAGTGCGACGTATGGGCGGTTCCGGAGGGTACGCC
>DJEG01000036.1:324-5087 GCA_002431305.1 Ruminococcaceae bacterium UBA5904
CCGGAGGGTACGCCGATATTCCCGGGCGAACCGGTCGTAAAGGTTCACGGTCCCGTAATTCAGGCGAGCTTTATAGAGTCTATGGTTCTTCTGAGTATCAACCATCAGACGCTTATCGCTACCAAGGCAAACAGGGTCGTACGCGCGGCTCACGGCAGGGGAGTCGTAGAGTCGGGAACCAGACGTGCGCACGGCGCGGACGCGGCGATTAACGGAGCGAGAGCCGCATACATAGGCGGATGCACGGCGACTACAAATACGCTTGCAGCAGAGAAATATTCGATACCTCTTTACGAGGGCATGAGCCATACGTGGATTCAGATGTTTGATTCCGAGTATGAGGCTTTCTGTGCATATGCGAGGGAAAATCCCGAAAGATGCGTCCTCCTCGTCGATACGTACGATACGATAAATTCGGGTATTCCGAATGCAATTAAAACGTTTAACGACGTTCTTGTTCCTATGGGCATTCGCCCTGAGGGAATACGAATAGACAGCGGAGACCTTGCGTATCTTTCTAAGAAAATAAGAAAAATGCTCAACGAAGCGGGGTTCCCCGACTGCAATATTTATGCTTCGAATTCGCTTGATGAACATATTATAATGGAAATGCTTCAGCACGGGGCGAAGATAGACGAATTTTTAGTCGGAGAGCGAATGATAACCTCCGCCGATTCGCCCGTATTCCCCGGTGTTTACAAGCTGTCGGCGATAAAAAAGAACGGCGAAATTATTCCTAAAATTAAAATAAGCGAAAACGTAGCCAAGATTACGACCCCGTACCCCAAAAAGTTGTGGAGGCTTTTTGATATGGAGACGGGAAAGGCAATTGCAGACCTTTTGACCCTCGAGGACGAGGACGTTTCAACAATGAGCGAATATGAACTTTTTGACCCCGATTACAAGTGGAAAAAGAAGACTGTTTCCGGTTTTGTCGCAAGACAGCTTCTCGTTCCCGTCTACGAGAAGGGCAGACTTGTATATAATTTCCCGCAGCTCGGTGACGTGCGTGCATACTGCGCACAGCAGGTTGATACGCTTTGGGAGGAAGTGCTGAGATTCGAGTACCCGCATAACTATTATGTCGATCTCTCCGAAAAACTTTGGAATGAAAAACAGCGTCTTATTGCTTCCTGCCGCGACAAAAACAACTAAATGTCACGTTTATATTGACTAAACGGTTATATAATGATAAAATAAGATGTTAAAAAATGCCGTGAATACAGGATCGGAGGAGAAAATATGTCCATAGTTTCGATAGAAACCGCCGCAATTTCAAAGAGCAGACTTACAAAAGGCTTCAATGGAGACAGTATAAACCTTAACCGCAGAATCTCGTCAATCGAAGAGATGAATTCGGGTTACAGAGCCGCCGGAACGGTAAATCCGCCGTGCGTCTGCGTTGTCGTTTCGTCTGTTATAAAGGGGGTTTCGGCGGGCGCCGTCACCGCTTTCGACGATTATTCTCACAGAATATATACTCAGAGAACGAACGCATACGAAGCGTTTAAAAAATATGCGGACGATATGACGTCTGTTTCTGCCGAGTGCGGAGACAGCAATGTTTCAATAGCGTGCGTATGTATTTTTTCTGACAGAATACTCGTTTCCTCCATCGGAAATGCAAAGATTTTCTTCTGCCGTGCGGGAAAGGCTCAGCTTCTCTCGTCGGACGGTGAATTTATGTTCAAAGACCTTACCGACGTCGGTGCCGACGGAGGGTACATAGCCGTTTTCGGAGCCGAATGCGCCGAATTTGCTGACGAAAAGCTTGTTGAAAACGCTGCGTTCGGCGGAAAAGATATAAAGTCTGTCAGCAAATCGGCGTTTATAGCTTTAAGCAAAAAAACTTCGGACGCGGATATTACGGGCGTATTTTTCAAATTTACCGCTGATGATTCGGATTATGAGGACGATACTGTTCCCGCGGTTTCGGCTGCTGACGAGCCCGAGAGCGCACAGGAAACAGAATCGGATGATACCGCGGTTTCATCAATAGATGAACCCGTCAGTGAGGAGCCGGAAAACATTGTCGAAAATAAGAGCGGAATTCCCGTTCTGACCTCTCAGGACGAGGAGGAATACGACGACGGCGAAAACAAAAAGAAACCGTCCGGCAGTAAACTTAAGACGCTCATACCGTTTATAATACTGCTTCTGCTCGTTGCGGGCGCATGTGCATATTTTATAATAACAAAGGATAAGGACGACAAACCGACCGTTCCCGACGTTTCCTCGAATGCCGTTAATGCGACGGTTGAGGACGAAAGCATTACCGCGCGCGGTTCGGTTACGACCGAGAAAGAAACGACGACCGAAAAGGAAACCACGACGAAGAACGAGACTACGACTAGGAGAGCGGGCGAAACCTCAACGCGCAGAACTCAGAGCGAGAGTCCGACCGAAAGACGCACCCAGGCTCAGACTGCGACCGAGAAGCCTACAGTGGCTCCGACAACGGAAAAGCCGACGGAAGCTCCCGCCGAGACTACGACCGTGAAACCGACCGAGTCTCCCGCGGACACTACGGCGGCTCCGACGACAGAGGCTCCGACTGCTCCGGTTACGAGAGTTACCGACCAGGGTAACAATGAGAAGCCGGATGTATAATAACTCGAAATAAATTATCGGAATTTAAAATATACATGTATATATAAAGGTGATATATTTATGAAAAACTGTTCAGTAATTCTTGCCGCCGGGCAGGGAACCAGAATGAAAACGGCAAAACCCAAGGCAATGACTCAGGTTCTTTTCAAACCCATGCTTGACTGGGTTATCGGCGCGGCTCAGAACGCGAATATCAAGGATATATGCGTTGTTACCGGTCATGCCGCCGAGGATATAGAAAATCATCTTCCCGACGATATCGTAACCGTCCGTCAGAGAGAGAGAAAGGGCACAGGTCATGCGGTTATGCAGGCTGCGGACTTTATAAAGGCTCATTCGGGCGGAAACGTTCTCATATTAAACGGTGACGCTCCGTTTATAGACTCCGATACTATTGCCATGGCTCTCGGCTATCACTGCGAAAACAACGCCTCGGCAACGGTTATTTCGGCTCATGTTGACAATCCGTTCGGCTACGGCAGAATCGTCCGCGACAGGAGCGGAGCCATAAAATCAATCGTCGAGCAGGCGAGTGCAGATGAAAAAACTCAGCTTATAAACGAGGTAAATTCCGGCGCGTACTGGTTCAACGCCGATATACTTCTCGATACTTTAAATAAAATAACTCCCGACAATTCAAAGGGCGAGTATTATCTCACCGACGCTATCGATATTATATTAAAATCGGGTAAAAAAGCGTGCGCATTTGCCGCCGAGAATCCGAACGCCGTACTCGGAGCGAATACGAGAGTTCAGTTAAATCAGTTAAACGAGATTGCAAGGAAAAACATTCTCGAAAAACTCATGCTCGACGGCGTGGATATTCCGTGCGCTGACGGTATTATAATCGGACCGGATGTTGAAATCGCGGGTGATACGGAGATTCTCCCCAATACGATAATCAGAGGAAACGTAAAAATCGGTTCAAACTGCGTTATAGGCCCGAATTCGTTTGTCGAAAACGCGGTTATAGGCTCCGGCGTTACGTTTAATAATTCGCAGATAAGAGACGCAGAGATAAAAGACGGCGCAACAATAGGACCGTTTGTTCAAATAAGACCGAATTCGTCAATCGGCACCGGCGCGCACCTCGGAAACTTTGTAGAGGTTAAAAATTCGACGGTCGGAAGCAATACCCACGTTTCGCACCTTACCTATGTCGGTGATTCCGACGTCGGCAGCGGGGTTAACTTCGGCTGCGGAGTCGTTACCGTAAACTTCAACGGCAAGGACAAGAACCGCTGTACTATTAAGGACGGTGCGTTCATAGGCTGTAACACGAATCTTGTCGCTCCCGTAACGGTCGGCGAGTATGCGTATACGGCGGCGGGTTCGACGATTACCGACGACGTGCCCGATAAATCGCTCGGTATCGGCAGAGCAAAGCAGGTTAACAAGGACGGCTGGGTTGCAAAGAAACAGCCGTACAGAAAAAAAGTATAAAAAGGTAATTATTAAATGGCTTTTTTTAAGAAAAAGAAAGAGGAGAGTTTTTCTGCTCCCGTTTTCGGTAAGGTTGAATATATAATAGCCGGACTCGGAAACCCGGGAAAACAGTACGAACTTTCACGTCATAACGCGGGGTTTCTGTGTATTGATATTCTCGCCAACAGATATTCTTTCAAAACAGACAGAATTAAGTTTAACGCGCTGTGCGCCGATGTTATGATAAGCTCGAAACGCTGTCTTGTAATGAGACCGCAGACATATATGAATTTGAGCGGAGACGCAGTAAAAGCCGCCGCGGATTTTTATAAAATACCGAGCGATCACGTCATTATAATATACGACGATATTGATTTGCCGGTAGGTGCGCTCCGCATAAGACGCAAAGGTTCTGCGGGCGGTCATAACGGAATCAAAAGCATTATCGCGCAGCTGGGCACCGACGAATTTCCGAGACTTAAAATCGGAGTCGGTGCAAAGCCCGATCCCGATTACGATTTAAAGGATTATGTGCTCGGTACGTTCTCGAAAGCCGATCAGGAGATTTTAAAGACGACCATGGCGAAGGCGTGCGACGGAGTCGAAATAATAGTTTCCGGCGACGTTGATAAGGCTATGGCAACGTGCCAAATAACAAAAAAACAATAATTTATCGCGGTAATTTATTTTTAAAGAATAAACAAAATATGTAGGGGAAGACATTGTCT
>DJEG01000112.1 GCA_002431305.1 Ruminococcaceae bacterium UBA5904
CGGCATACTCGTTATTTTAAACGACAAATCACCCGAGTCCGAACCGCACTTTAAAACGGCATATTTAATATCCCTGTCATCATCATTGCGAACAACAAGCTGTACCGAGCCATTATCGCTTTTTCCGTACGATAAAATCCGTATGCACCTGTCAACGAGGATACCGTTCTGCGACGAGGGCGATTCGGCGAAATTATAATCCGAATATTTAAACGTAAAACTCTCGTTTACCTTTATATTCTGAAAACTATCTTCAGCCGAATACGGCTCGATATAGGTCATTGAGGTCATTTCGGGGATGGATTCGCGTTCCTTAGTATCTTTCGAACATGACTGCAAAAGTCCGGCAAGAGCAAAAAAAGACAATATTCCGGCGGTAAACCTCCGCTTTGTATTCTTCAATTCAATCATATCAATCTTAAAAAGGCGGGCGCCGGCGAAAATATATTCCGCAGACGTCCGCCGTCAATTAACTGTAAAACAGATTTACGCCCGCCGTGGGAACGTCGTAACAAAGTCCGTCGTTTCCTCCGGGAACTTTTACTACGCACCCCGCGGTCGTCTGAGACAGAACGATAAGTCCTGTTTCAGAATCCGTTATAACTCCGCTCTCGTCGCGAATATAACCGCAGGAGGCAATATTCGACGACATTTCAAAACTTTCAAATACTATCTGAGCTTTAACATATTTCTTTTTCATAACTTATCCCCCTCACGCTGTATAGAAACCGGAGAACAGTTTAGAGAAGAAATCAATTATTCTCTTAAACAATTCGATAATATTGTCTAACAGCTGTTGAACTACGGACTTTTCGACAACCTTATACGTTACCGTCACGCTTCCGAAATCGGTCGTATATCCGTCCTTATCCGTTCCGCTGACATAATACTTATGCTCGCCGGGCACGTTGACGATAAAGGACACGTTCCAGTGTCTGATTATTTCGCCCGAATCCGACTTGCTGTCGGTGTAAGAAGCATCGGCTTCAACTTTATTGCCGAGTGAATCCGTAATCTTTATTTTCTCGACCGAAGTATAAGTGTCAAGCGAGAATTCAGCCTTATATCCGGTGTAAATCTCATCATCCTGAACGCTCAGACTGCCGTCGATTACGGACATATCACGCTGTGCGGTCTTAGCGGCGGCAAGCGCAACGGCATAGGTGTTTGAATTTGCGCCAAGAAGAAGGGGAGACGCAATCTTTTCCTGCGAAGAGCCTGACTTAACAGCTCCGCTTGCGTCTGCTATTCCAAGCTCAAACTGTCCCTTTCCGGAATCTTTTTCAAACGTCCATTTAATGTTTGTAAGAGAAAGAATATCATTCTCCGAAAGCGACGCGTTTTGAACGATTATTGTTCCGGTTCGGTAGTAATAATTACCGTCTGCACCTTTAACCCTGCTCCATGTAAGCTTGCCGTTTTGAGACAGCATATCATTAAATGAATAATAAACATCGCTTGCGCTCGATATATCCGTCTGCGCCGACGCAACAGTTCCGTTGGTTGATACGGTGTAAATTTTAAGTATCGGACTGCCAACCGCGGCCTTTGCGGCAATCTGAATATCCTGAGGAATAGCCGTAGCCCATATTGAGAACGCAGCCGCCTGTCCGTTAGCGGTAACGGTACCTGCATCATTCTCAATCGATCCTCCCGCCAGATAAAGTTCATTGTTAGGACCTGCATTTTTATATTTGGTCAAATCCGTCCTGCTGTCCGTATTCATTATACCATCTATAAATACTATGCCCTGCGTATCTTTTTCCGGGTCAGAGGTAAGCTTGCCTGCGTCGAGCAGCAGATCCTTAAGCTCCATGTACTCGGGATATCCCTCCTGGTCGTATAAATAGTCGTTCTGTACACTTTCATCTCCGAGAGCGGGGTCATATATTCTGACAGCGTCAAGATAGAAATCATAGCTCTTAACCCCATCGACTCGGTGATTAAATGCCGTTGAATACATGGGAGTAATAGTTACAGTATACTTATTATAATCCAGACCGAGAACTTTTATAACAGGAATCTGATAAAGCGACTGTGTTCCCGCTGTCGGAAGCCATGTCTCACAATATGCAATATTTCCGGTATCTGCATTTGTAATATTACCGTCGGCGTCATAATACGAAATTTTCCGTGAAACACTTCCGTCGTTTTTTGCAGACCAATAAAGCGGAGCATTTCCTTCAGACTCAAGTGTTGCGTTACCGTTTGAATCAGCATAAAGCCTGCCGTAAGAATAACCGTAATACGTATCTACAGCATACGAATTGCTGTATGTTCCGTCTGTACTGTTAACATCGACTTTAATGAGTCCGGTAGAGGAATCCGTAAGACTTATAACATCAAATCCTGTACCTGTAAATGTAAACTCGGCCTTGGGCCATTCTCCTCCGTTTGACGGATTATCCGCCGCGCTTACCGTAACCTTATGAGCCGAACCGGACGAATAGGTTTTATTGTCATCAGTCTCAAACCAGTCATATGCGTAAGCATACGCATATGCCGGGACGAGCGAACCCGATGAATCATTTGAATAAACAATATTACCGTCTGCGTCGTAGTAGGTCGGAATCTTCGTATAACCGCCGCCTATTGCATATCGGTAGAACACATCTGTTGTTATATTACCGCTTGCATTGTAGTATGTAGGCTCGGACGAATATGTACCGTCGCCTGCCGCGGTATAATATGCGGGGTTGGAAGTAACATTTGACGTTACGCTGCCCGATGAATCATAATAAACGCGAGAATACGACTTATCGGCATAGAACGGATCATATCCGTATATATTCGCAGAACTGCTGTCCAAAAGGTCGGCCGCCTGATTAATACCGCTGATTTCTTTTCCTTCTACAGTCCATTTTCCTTTATATGTTATCGCCGTAGAATCAATTGCATTATCCTCAAAGTAAATAGTACTTGCAGGAATAAACTTGACTCTCTCATACTGTATATATTCAGAACTGGAGCTAAACGACGGATCACCTGTAACCTTAGCGGCTACATAGTAGGAATCAGAGCCGGTAAAGTTCATATCGGAAAGCTTATAGGTAATATCGCCTTTTGCGTTTACCGTACCTGAGCCGTATTTAAGTCCGGCTACGGAATAATCCGTATTCGAATCCGCAAACTCTGTGGAATCTGCGGGAAGAGAACCGTTTGTGAAATCGGTAATATTATCTATATTAATATTGCCTTTTGTAACGCCGATATAGTCAAACTTCGCACCCGCATTTACAGCCGCCTCCGAGATTATATTATTATCTGTAATATTATAATCGATAGGATATCCATAGTCGGCAACAAGCGTCTGATCAGTAAGCCCGACATTTGTCGAACGCTGCTGAAGATTGAACTTTATCTTACAATTTGAATCTGTTGATCCTCTTTCAAGAAAGAAGAAACTGAGTTTGTGTGAATTTCCGTCTCCTATTATTCTGTTGAGTTTTGACAATGCGGCTTTTATATCTGCGCTTATTTCATGTGTTTTTCCGTCGGAATCGGTGTAATTGTACTTACTGTAATCGCCGTCGGGCTGATACGTATAAGTTACGGTTTCGTTATCTTCCGCAGAATTGAGCAAAGTATTGTTTTCAGCACTCCATGCAAACTGATACGTTATCGACTTGTTCGTAAAGTCGATCGAACAGCTTCGCGCTCCGTGTAAACCGCCGTTATCGAGTATAAGAGTATCATCAACATAAACAAGCACGTCATCGTCTCCGGAAAACTCGAATTTAATAGGAGTATTTCCTGCGTACATTCCGCCTTTCGGAATATTAAATTCGGTATTAAACGACATACCGAAGTGATATACAGCATTCTCGCCGGTAAACGAACTCCGGGTTCCTGTATAATTTCCGTCGGCATCTATTTCGGAATCTGTCAGCTGATAGTTAAACGGGAAAAATCCCTGACCCGTACCCTTGCTTGCACGTTCGACAGAAAACGTATCGGCATTGACAAGTTCTGAAACCGCGGTATGCGAAGCATCATCATATTTAGCTCTGAAAACCCTCGTTGTATCGGACGAATCATAATCGTATGTATTTACACCGTATCTGTTAGTGGAAATTACAAACGGAAATTCCGTATTCCAATGATACTTAGCATAAGTATTTGCCGTATCCGTTTCGATATCGTTTTCTCTAAACAAGTCGGCAAAACTTAAGCTAATACCGGAAAGCGGGGAAAGACTGGCGGTTTTGGTGGCGCTTGAGCTTGTATTAAACGTAATTGTGAGATTTTCCCTTATACCGTTTGAGTCGGATGTATTTATATAAGGCAGTTCGTTCCGGTACTCAGAATGAAACTCAGGAACTCCGTCAGCGGAAAGTGTAGACGAAAACAGTCCCATAACAGATGCACCCTCGTCTCTGTTATTATCATTCAATCCCATAGTGCCCGACTTATCCCATATATTCCACATTGTACTAAAGAATTTATTACCGTCAAGAGTGGTGTTTCCGTCAGCATAAACACATGAAGTTATTTGGGTTCCGCCGTTCACAGGAAAGCTTGTAAATGCAATACAGTAAAGCTGAGAATAAACATTTACAGCCTGCTCAAGTGCCGCATCGGCATAACCGTCGTCCCACCCCATATCAGTATTATCATAACCGATATTCTTTTTTATCTGACTCATTATCTCATCATTCGCAAGTATGCGCTCTTTCATTTTCTTATACGCAAGCAGATTCATTTCTCTGCCTCCGGAAGAATAATCCCTGGATGAGTTTGCGTTTGAATATCCGTACTTATAAATCGTAGCAGGCAGTTTTCTTATTTCAATGCCAAGTGCATCAATTGCAGCTGTAATTGCGTTTGCCGCCGCTGTAAGCTCCGCCTCTGAAGAACCTGCGTTATTGTAAATCTTAAGTCCGTTCTCCATGGCTTCTACAAATTTTTTTGCAGATGAGAACGAATACGAAACAGGGTTGTACTGTGCGCCTGCCTTCAGCGCGTCGTAAAGAGCTGTTTTGCCGTCGGAGGCAGAACCGGTCGAATTCGACTTTTTATAAAGATTAAATTTATTGTTGTTACCTGCATTTGTAACGGTTGTCTGCCATGTTGAAAACGGTCTGCCTTCGCTTGTTTTGCTGGAATACATGTCGACAAACTGAACGCCCGAATAAATCGAGATGCGTTTATTCGAATGAACATATATGTTAAGTGCCTGCGGGGTATCTGAAAGGGAAAGCGTTGAATCTGACGAACCGATATTAAGATATTTACCTGTCGAATCCTGTATATAATATTTTGAATCCGAAACGTAAGTAAACGTATACTCGTTATCCGCGCTGCTTGTAAGAACAGTGCCGTCAAGAGTTGCCGTCGAATCGGAATTCAAATATCCGGTATTCTTCGATACGTTTGTCATGGCGGCGGGCTGATTTGAATAGTACGCGGGACTAGGATTGTAAATAATATATGTTCCGTTCTCGATATACTGTCCCTCGCCCGTTCCGGTAGGCTCGAAATAATTATATTTATATGATGCCGAACCCGGAGAGTCAAGCGAATCGATGTTTTCTTTTATAACATCAAACCTGTCATATATCGTAGGCTCATAGATAATTTCCGTCTGCGGACAAATCTCCTCAAATTCATCGTAAAGTTCATATCCGCTTTCTGCCGCGGCAGTTATATTAATTCCGTTTACACTTACATTGTCGGAGCATTCGGTAACAATGGAACCGTTAGTCGTAACCTCATCCGTAGTCTTTACAATTACAAGAGCATGTCCGTTGTACATTTTTACCGAAGCCTTGCCGTCGGATGAAAATACACTGCTCTCCTGAAATCTGTTCCAATCGGAGGGTTTTCCGTTATCAACGCCGACAATCTCAACACCGTTTGCCGCTTCTATTGTAAGCGTACCGTTATAATCGTTCATAAAATTGCCGTTGGTATCATAGGCGGTATATTCAATATACGCATAGGACTTTCCGTCCGCAGTACCTGTAAAGCTGTCCTTACCGTCGGTACCCCAAACCTCAGCCTTGACGGAACCTATCGACTGAGACGAGTAAACGATTTTTGTACCCTTTGCCGAATCTGTAATTTCTGTTGTCTTTGAGGAATCCGTCCAAGCCCGCACCGAAAGACTGCCAGAAGCCCAGGCTACCTTAAACTGCGGATACATGGCATCCGGCGTAGCTGATTTATAACCTACGGTGTCGGTAAAATCAGATGCCGAACACGCAGACGAATCCGAATATGACGTCCACTTCTGATATGTAACACCGGCGTCGGTTGTAACGGTCTGCGCCTGAGCATGACCTATAAGAACATTGTTTCGGTAAAGCTCAACATATCCGCCGTCGGTATAAACGGCAACGGGAACGGCTGTTGTTGAAGAAAGCTTTGAACTGTTCCATGTTCCCGGGAGCAGATTGAGCGTGTGTTCGTTTTTATCCCATACCGATTTATAGAGATAAGCATTATCTTTTGCAAATCCCGCCGTATCTATAACGCCGAAAAACGACGAAATCGGCATTCCCTCAGCATTTGCCGAGGTTGTCGGATTCCACGGAGTCGGCTCTCCTATATAATCGAAACCTGTCCAAATAAACTCTCCGCTTATTTTATCATAAGCAGAAGTATAATAAAGATTTGTTTCCGCCGAATCTCCCCACCCCGGGGCGTAAGCGTCATAAGCCCCGATTTCGTAACCGGAAACACCTGTTGATTTATAAAAACCTCTTGACGAAGACGCCGAAGACGTTTCGGTTAATATTATAGGCTTATTCGTAGAAATGTTTTTTGCCCATACAGCAGGATGATAATTTCCTCCAATGACATCCATATAATCATCAACGCCGATAAGCGTGGTATTGTTATTGCCCTGCGTAAGCGGCCTTGAATCAAGTGCGCTGACATAACTTTTTATTTTCTCCGCAATCGGTCTGTCGACGCTATTGTTATATCCGCCGCTCATTTCCTTAAGTTCGTTGCCTGCCGACCAGATAATTACAGAAGGTCTGTTTCTGTCTCTCTTAACGGTTGATTCAACAACAAACTTATACCATGTATCGCCGGCGGATACTCCGAGAAGATTATTGCCTGACGCTATCGCAGTATTAAAATACTCTGAAAAATCATGAGTATTGCTGTTTTTTGTTCTCGTCCAGCCGTCAAAGAATTCCTCCATTACAAGCATTCCGAACTCATCACACACATCAAGCAAAACGGAAGAACCGACATTATGCGATGTACGAACCGCATTAAAACCGTAATCTTTCAGAATTTTAACCTGACGGTAAATTGCATCATACTCCTGAACCGCACCAAGCGCGCCCTGATCGTTATGCAAACACGCTCCCTTAATCTTCACATTACTGCCGTTCAGAGAAAATCCTGACGACGCGGCCCATTTTATGCATCTGTAACCGAATTTGACAGAGTAATCATCAACAACCTGAAGCCCTGCTTCATCCGTGCTTACAGTAACGTGCATTTTATAGAGATTAGGATCCTCAACGGACCATAACTTAAAGCTGTCGGCACGGGGAGCAAGCGTAACCTGCGAAGCTTCCCCCGCAGAGATAACAACAGCATCGGATGTAACCTTATCGGATACCGAATTACCCAGGCTGTCTGTAATCTCGGCAGATACATAAACCTTCGAATCAGCCGGAGAATCGTTCTGTAAATCAATCACAGCCTGAGCGGTTCCGCCGCCGCTCTCTATATCAGGGGTGGTAACACACACTCCATACTGTGAAATATGCGTCTTATTTATCATGCTGAGAGTAACATCTCTCGTTATGCCGGAACCCGAATACCAACGGGAAGACGGGATATTGTTCACAACCTTCACAGCAATAAGGTTAGGCGTTAATCCGTCAGCCGCAATATAAGGTGTAATATCGACTGCAAACGAATTATAACCGTAATGATTTTCGCAAACGAGAGTATTGTTTACATATACATACGTATGCATATACGCGCCGTCGAAATTGAGTATGAGCTCTCTTTCATTGAACGCCTCGGGGACGGTGAACCATTTACGGTACCAGCCCGTTCCGCCTGATTTATTACCGCTCTCGCCCTCTGTGCCGGAGGTTGTGAAGTCCTGCGAAATGCTGAAATCGTGAGGAAGCGTGACCTTTGACCATTCGGAAGAGCTCGTCTCATACGCTTTCAAATATGCATCGTCGGCTTCTCCCAAATGAAAATCCCAGTTATTATTAAAACTGACATCAATCCTCGGATTGTCGGCAGACGTCTGTGATGCGTTCGAATTGTCCGCCGACGCGCGGACTGCAAGAAGCGATGAAAAATAAGGAACCGACGCAGTCATGCACGAAAGTATCATCAGTAAGCCAAGAATCACTGATACCGTCCTGTGTGCGGTTAAATGTCTCTTTCTCATTGTAATTCCCTCTTTCTCGTTTTTCGAAAAAATTGCGAAATATTAATAAAATAAAATAGAAATTACAAAATAATATCCTATTTATACGTATTTTATATTACCATACATAACCTATTAAGTCAATAAATCAAAGAACTTATTTAAAAAAAAATAAAATTTTCGATAAAATGTTGTATAAATCACACTTTTTAAGATAAAAAAAACCCGATACCTTTGAGGTTTCGGGATTTCGGATTTATGTCGATATTATTATTCGCCAAGAATAATCGACGGATCGTTGAATATCTTTTCAAGACTCTTGACAAACGGGAACATCTCCGCAAAATCGAGAGCTCTGTGGTCAAAGCAGATACATATGGGCAGAAGACTTCTAACCTCACCCTTTTCGTTTCCTTTTTCATCGGTAACGACTATATTTCTGCGCTGAATCGAGCTTATGCCGATAGCGCATATCTGCGGAGGAATGATCATGAGCATATCAAGTTCGCCCCTGATACCTCTCGACGCCGCGCCGATATTCGATATCGTAATAGTACCCTGTTTAAGATCGTCGTATGTAATTCTGTCTGTCTCGGGGATACTCTCATAAAGTCTCTTCGCCTGACCTTTAAGGGGCGTGACCTTATGCTTGGGATTGGTTTTCGAGCCGTACAGACGGAGCAGTCCTCTGACAATGTGACCGGATTTAAACTTCTCCATGGTATCGTGAATCGAAACAGAATAAAGAGCCTCAGTAAGGTTTGTTTTCTTAAGTCTTCTGTTTATATCGTCGGTATAATGAGCAATTTCGGAAAGCGACTTATTTCCCATGTCTTTCATCGTAATCGTCATCATATTGCCGTCGGGAAGCGTCCACGGAACGGAGATATCTATATTATCAAAATATGTAATTTTACCTCTTACGAGACTTCTCTCAAAATGCATGTGCGCATTAAGGTCGGGAGCCGACTTGATAGCCTCCGCGAGAGCCTTTAAAAGCACTGCGTTAAAAGTAGCGCGGTCATTCTCGGGCGTTCTCTCTGCATATTTTTTATATGCGTCAAGAAAATCCGTAACGTCGGGTTCATAAGTATAGCTTACATGCGGAATGTGTCTCCAGCTTTCCGTTGTCATATTGGCGACTATTTTTCTCTGAATACCGAATCTTATAACATTTTTTACTGCCATCTGAATCACTCCGTTTATATATAAATTTCTAAAAATTGGACTCATATATAATTTTTACATTCTCATGATATCAAAAAGAAAAAAGAATGTCAATTATTCGTGAATAAAAAAATCGTTCATGCATAATTGTTAACAGATTTGAAACAAAATCATAATAAACAACGCGTTTTTGTTACGTAATGCATAAAAACAATCCGACACTTTATTGCATGATGACGAAATTGTTTTTTTGTTGTAATTGTACAGATTATTGACAAACATTTATAAACAGATTACTAATCTATAACAAATCAAAAAAAAATTAATGCAGATTTAATACTGAGGCAGAAAAATAGAAAAGTACATATTTTTTTGTATTTCAAAATACTAATATATGAAACAAAAGCGAGTCCGTCCGGAAAATATTCCGAGCGGACAGCTTATCATACTTAAAAGCCCGAAAAAAAACCGTCGAAAAAATCGAAAGCCTTTTAATAATGATTTCATTAATTAAACATAATATTCAAGCGGATATGGCATGAATTTTATCTCGTCGAGCTTATCACAAGTGACATACCCTGCGTCGGCTCTTAAAAGACTCGGGATTCTGTTTACTATCGTCGCGCACGTATGCTCAACCGTCGCGGGTTTTACGACATGAAATTCGACATCGGGTTCGCCTGTTATCTTCCAGTCGCACATATCGCCGTCATCCTCGGCATAAACCTTGCCGACAGTCTCCTCCTCAACAGTGATGCCCTGCATCGTCTCGATATGAACTACCGCCGACATTCCGAGACACTCGCCTTTTTTTATCTCCCTGCCGAGAGTCGAAGAATAAACGGATTTGTCAGCAACATACGGAACATGTCTCTGACTTATCGACTTTACGGTAAGCCCGAGCTTTGAGCATATAGCCTCGCTCGAATTCCACGCGTATGACGGCTCAAACGATTCGGGATGCGCAATTGTTTTATTGAATTCACCCTCGCTTAAACCGCATCCGTGCGCCTCGGCAAGCGCAAGTCCGTACTCGTCGACGTTATAGCTGTAAACTCCGTGAATCGACTTTATCGAATTGCACCCCGCGCACAGAAGCGCGACGGAATTAATCCAAAATATATCCTGCATGCCCGACCCCGTGACGGTACAGCAGTTCTCCCGCGCGAGAACGTCAATCTTGTTTATCATCTCTGCACAGGTCGTCCACGGATATATCGCCTCTTCGCATGTCGTAATTACGTTAATTCCGCGCTCGACGCACTTTTCAACATGGTCGTATATGTCGCCGATAAAGCTGAAAAGCGTAACGACCGCAACGTCCGCACAGCAGTTGTCGAGAACATAATCCGCATCATCGGAGACAATAACGCCGGTCTTGATTCCGAGTCCCGCAATTTCGCCGACATCCCTGCCGACAACCTCGGGATCAACGTCAATCGCGCCGACTATCATTGCTCCGTGTTCGTGAAGATAGCGCATGATGTAACGGCTCATTTTACCGCATCCGTACTGAATGACTTTGATTTTTTCCATAATAATATCCCCTTTGTTTTTTAAGAATATTATTAACCGGAATTTACAATTAATACAAAAAAGCGAATCATCCTATGATAGGGCGATCCGCTTTTTCGCACATATATAATTTAATTATTAATCATCCTTCTGTTTCGACCTCGGAGTCCTGTCTGTCTCGGAACGGACAAACATTTCAGCACTCGAAGTTACTTTAAGACTGCCGGGTTTCATGTATTCGGATGCGCTGTCGTTCTTTACGGCTGTGTTCATCTGTTTTTTAAGAACTAGACAGACTATAACCGCGATAATCAAAGCAACGGCAATAACGATAAGCTCCTTTTTAAGAACCGACGGAGACTGGGACTCGTCCGAATCCGCAGAATCGACAGGCATATCGTTTTTCTCTTTTGAATCATAAACCGCGAAATTATTATTTCCGTCAGCCGAATCATCAGCGGCAATGTAGGAAGCGAGGGTCATACAGGAATTATATATCTCCCCTCTTGAAAAGAAATCGCTTATCATATCCTTAAGAAGCGAGGAATCGTATGCTTCAACCGCGCTGCCCGTCGGAACAACCGCAAGAGTATTCGAATCATAATCAAAAACCGCGTAAATTACTCCGCCCGAAGCCGTTGACGTTATGCCGGAAGCAAACTGCGACAGATACTCGCCTGCCGTAAAATCGGGATTTCCCGACTTTGTTACGATATACAATTCAACATTTCGTTCCTCGGCAGCCGAGTCGAGCATCTGAGAAACGGTATTTTCCTCATCGTCGCTTAATTTATCCGCATAGTCGAACAGATATCTGTGTTCGCCGACCGAAGCGAAAACGGGAACGCTCATAATTACAAGCATTAAAAATACACAAATAATCGAAACCGATTTTTTCATAATTTCATCCCCGCCCCCTTACAGTAAGAATACGAATATCTGACCGAGCAGGGCGATAGCCGCGGTTATTCCGCCGAAGATAAGCCCCAGTTTTTTCTTGTCAATCGGGAGTTCGCCCGACACCTTACCCGTCTGACC
>DJEG01000035.1:0-161 GCA_002431305.1 Ruminococcaceae bacterium UBA5904
CTTTCCGTTACTCCCTGCTGGTGTTACGGTTCTGAGACCATGGACGCGGATCCCATGACTATCAAGGGCGTATGGGGCTTTAACGCTACTGAGCGTCCCGGCGCTGTTTACCTCGCTTCCGTTCTCGCAACTCATGCGCAGAAGGGTCTGCCCGCATTCGG
>DJEG01000035.1:200-6489 GCA_002431305.1 Ruminococcaceae bacterium UBA5904
CTGCCCGCATTCGGCATCTACGGCAAGGACGTACAGGACGCTGACGATACGACCGTTCCCGAGGACGTTAAGGAGAAACTTCTCCGCTTTGCCCGTGCGGCTGTCGCGGCGGCTTCCATGAGAGGCAAGTCGTATCTTCAGATAGGCTCAATCTGCATGGGTATAGGCGGTTCGTCGATAAGCCCCGACTTTATCGAGGAATATCTCGGTATGAGAGTCGAGTCTGTCGACGAGGTTGAAATTATCAGACGAATGACCGAGGGAATCTATGACGAGGAAGAGTTTAAAAAGGCTCTTAAATGGACTAAGGAGCACTGCCCCGAGGGCTTCGACAAGAACCCCGAATTTGTAAGAAAATCACCCGAGCAGAAGGAGAAGGACTGGGAATTCGTCGTTAAGATGATGGTTATTATTAAAGACCTCATGAACGGCAATAAGAATCTTCCCGCAGGACGCGAGGAGGAAATGGCCGGACACAACGCTATCGCCGCGGGATTCCAGGGGCAGCGTCAGTGGACGGACTTCTATCCCAACTGCGATTTCGGCGAGGCCATGTGCAACACCTCGTTTGACTGGAACGGCGCGAGAGAACCGTACGTTCTCGCAACCGAAAACGATACGCTCAACGGTATTTCAATGCTGTTCATGAAACTGCTCACGAACCGCGCGCAGATGTTTGCTGACGTACGTACTTTCTGGAGCGCAGACTCCGTAAAGAGAGTTACCGGCTATGACATTGAGGGCAAGGCTAAGGACGCGGGCGGATTTATCCACCTTATCAACTCCGGCGCGTGCTGTCTTGACGCATGCGGTGAAATTAAGGACGAGAACGGCAGCGCCGTTATCAAGCCCTGGTACGACGTAACCGAAAAGGATATTGACACAATGTTAAAGGCTGCCGAATGGTGCGCCGCAGATAACGGATATTTCAGAGGGGGCGGATTCTCTTCAAGATTCCTCACCCGCGCCGAAATGCCCGCTACCATGATCAGAATTAACCTTGTAAAGGGTCTCGGACCCACGGTTCAGATTGCCGAGGGCTACACCGTCGCTCTGCCCGACGAGGTTTCGGATACTCTCTGGAAACGTACCGACTATACATGGCCCTGCACATGGTTTACCCCCATCTGCAACGGCGTCGGTCCGTTTAAGTCGGCTTACGACCTCATGAACACATGGGGCGCAAACCACGGTGCGATTACCTACGGTCACATCGGTGCAGACCTTATCACAATGTGCTCGATGCTCAGAATTCCCGTAGGACTTCATAACGTACCCGAGGATAAGATTTTCCGTCCCGCAGCATGGAACGCGTTCGGAACAAAGGATCTCGAGGGCGCAGATTACAGAGCATGCGCCGCATACGGTCCTCTTTACAAATAAGTAAATTTCAATAAATGAACGTTTTTCTCCGCTTCGTATTCCGCGAAGCGGAGTTTTATATTTTCTTGCTTGTGCAATTTATATAAAAAAAATAGTTAATCGACAAATTGAAAAACGATTTTGTTGAAAAGGTAAATTTTTGTATTAAGATAATAAAATTCTTTGAAATCATTGATTCTCGGTGCTATAATATATAATGGCGGAGATTAGGGGATTTCTTTAGTCCGCATATAAATTCCGGCATATTATTATCTGGATTTTTTGTACAATCAGCCGGATTGTCCCGATATTATTATCTCCGGCGGAGGTCATTGTTTATTATGAAAATTCAGTTTACCGAAACGGTGCTTCGTGACGCACAGCAGTCGCTGATTGCTACGAGAATGCCGTATGAAGAGTTTGAGCCGATACTCAAAACCCTTGATTCGGCGGGCTATTACTCGCTCGAATGCTGGGGAGGCGCGACGTTTGACTCCTGTTTAAGATACCTTAACGAGGATCCGTGGGAAAGACTCAGAAAAATAAAGAAAGCATGTCATAATACAAAGCTTCAGATGCTTTTAAGAGGTCAGAACCTCTTGGGTTATAAGCATTACCCCGACGATGTTGTCCGCATGTTTGTAAGAAAGAGCGTGGAAAACGGAATTGATATTATCAGAATATTCGACGCGCTCAACGATTTCAGAAATATAAAAACGGCCGTCGACGAGACGCTTAAATGCGGTGCGATCGCATCCGGTACGCTCTGCTATACGACCAGCCCCGTTCACACGCTCGATTCGTTTGCAAAGAGCGCGAAAGAACTCGAAAATATGGGAGTTCAGACTATCTGCGTAAAAGATATGGCGGGAATTATGAGTCCGAAAGAGGCTTATGAGCTTATAAAGGCGATTAAAGAGAGCGTTTCGGTTCCCGTTATTCTGCACACTCATTCGACCACGGGACTCGGATTCATGACTCTTTTAAAGGCTGTCGAGGCGGGAGTCGACGTTATCGATACTGCGATTTCCTCATTCTCCGGCGGTACGGCTCAGCCTGCGACCGAGACTATGAATTACGTTCTCAAACAGTACGGCTATGAGACCGGACTCGACGAGAAGAAGCTTATTGAGATTAATACATTCTTTAAAGCATACAGAGATAAGTGCTTAAAGTCGGGACTTCTCAATCCCGTCGTTATGGCTACGGCTACCGACGCGCTTAATTATCAGATTCCCGGCGGTATGCTGTCGAATCTTGTCGCTCAGCTTACGGCACAGAATAAACTCGATAAACTTGACGAAGTTCTCGCAGAGACACCGAGAGTCAGAGCAGATCTCGGATATCCTCCGCTCGTAACTCCCATGAGTCAGATGGTCGGCGTTCAGGCGACGGCGAACGTTCTGTTCGGAAAATATAAGAATATTTCAAAGGAAGTCAAGAGTTATATTAGGGGCGAGTACGGTAAGGCTCCCGGTAAAATCGACGACGAACTTATGAAAAAAGTTCTCGGGGATGAAAAGCCTTTCACCGGCAGATTTGCCGATACGCTTGAACCCATGTTTGAAAAGACGAAAAAAGAACTCGGATCAAAGGCAAAGAGCGACGAGGACGTTCTGTCGTATATTGCGTTCCCGACTCTTGCGGAGAAGTTCTTTGACGAGAGAGAATTAAGAAAGAGCAGAACCTTTACTTATTCTTTCAAAGAAATAAAGGAGGGCTGAAATTATGTTTGATTATCAGTTTTTGGGCGTATTCACCCGTTTGTACGGAGAAAATGCGCAGATGACTATGAGCAGAGCTTTACTCATTTCCGTTGTCGGATTTTTACTTGTTATAGTAATTCTTTTATTGCTGGCTCTTGTTGTAAGAGGTTTTTCCGCACTGTTCGGCAAGGCTGAAAAAAAAGAAGCCCCCGCAGTTCCTGCCGTTTCCCCGGCTCCTGCGGTTCGGCCCGCGCAGACCATTCAGCCCGCGGTTCCCGCTCCTCCCGTACTTGAGGGCGTTACCGACGAGCAGGCTGCAGTCATAATGGCTGTCGTAAGTCACAAGACGGGTATCCCTCTTAACAGACTGCAGTTTAACTCTATTAAATTATCGGAGGATAAATAAAATGAAATACGAAGTTGTACTTAACGGTAAAAAATATGAAGTAGACGTTACCGAAACGGACGCTGTTATCACCTCCGTTTCGAATGCTCCGGCACCTGCCGCCGCTCCCGTCGTTCAGGCTCCCGCCCCGGCGGCAGTCCCCGCTCCGGCAGCCGCCGCGCCCGCAGTTTCGGGTGAAAGCGTTATCGCTCCCATGCCCGGAAACATCCTCGACGTAAAGGTAAGCGTCGGTCAGAGCGTAAAAGCGGGCGATGTTATGTTCATTCTCGAGGCTATGAAAATGGAGAATGAAATTGTCGCTCCCGCAGCAGGCACGGTAAAACAGATTCTTGTACAAAAGGGCTCCGTCGTCAATTCCGACGACGTTCTCGCCGTTATTTAAGTGAGGCGCGGATTATGGAACTTATAACCGAAGTAGTAAAGGGGATATGGGACGCGTCCGGCTTCGCTCTGCTCCAGTGGCAGAACCTTGTTATGATAGCCGTAGCCGTCGTTTTCTTTGTCCTTGCAATCAAATTTAAATTCGAGCCTCTTCTGCTCGTTCCGATAGCGTTCGGAATACTTCTTGCGAATCTGCCCGGCGCTAATATAATGCTCGACACCACGGGCGGACAATTGGGCGATATATCAGAGACCGCATCCGTTGTTGCGGGGGCGCACTGGTACGACTCGGGCGTACTGCGAATACTGTATACGGGCGTTAAGTCGAGCGTTTTTCCATGTCTTATATTCATGGGCGTAGGCGCTATGACCGATTTCGGACCGCTTCTTTCAAATCCCGTTTCGCTTGTACTCGGCGCTGCCGCTCAGCTCGGTATTTACGTTGCGTTTATTATCGCAATTCTTTTAGGCTTTGCCCCCAATGAGGCGGCGGCTATCGCCATAATCGGCGGTGCGGATGGTCCCACGGCTATATTCCTTGCTTCAAAATTGGCTTCTCATCTGCTCGCGCCTATCGCGCTGGCGGCTTATTCGTACATGGCTCTTATCCCGATAATTCAGCCTCCCATTATGAAGGCTCTGACTACCGAAAAGGAGCGTAAGGTTAAAATGACCCAGCTCCGCAAGGTTTCAAAGACCGAAAAAATTATATTCCCCGTAGTCGTTCTTGTAATCGTTGCGCTTCTTCTTCCCGATGTTGCGCCTCTTCTCGGAATGTTCATGTTCGGCAACCTGCTTCGCGAGTGCGGAGTCTGCGACAGACTTTCCGATACTGCGCAGAACGCTCTTATGAATACCGTAACAATTATGCTCGGCGTCTGCGTCGGAGCTACGGCGAACGGACAGGATTTCTTACAGCTGAGAACCATTAAAATCGTCGTTCTCGGACTTGCGGCATTTATATTCTCGACCGTCGGCGGAGTTCTGTTCGGCAAACTTCTGTATATTATCACAAAGGGTAAGGTTAATCCCCTTATCGGCGCTGCGGGCGTTTCGGCTGTTCCCATGGCTGCGAGAGTCGCACAGAACGAGGGCAGAAAATATGATCCCACGAACTTCCTGCTTATGCACGCAATGGGTCCCAATGTTGCCGGTGTTATAGGTTCGGCTGTCGCGGCAGGCTTCCTGCTTGTTATGTTCGGAGGTTAATCTATGATTAAGTACGCGTTTTTCGACCTTGACGGCACGATAATACGTTCCGACCCCGGAGTCATAGAGTGCGTTAAATATTCAATAGAAAAATCGGGATTCCCGATGCCAGATATTAAAACATTATTTAAATTCATAGGTCCGCCGCTCCGGGATTCATATATGGATTTTTGTTCCATGACAGAGGAACAGAGTATGAGAGCTATTGCATATTACCGCGAACGCTATAACACAAAGGGCATATTTGAGTGTGAGGTTTACCCCGGTATTATCGAGCTGTTTGCCCGTCTTAAATCTAACGGAATAATTATCGCGACCGCAACGTCAAAGCCCGAACATATGGCTGTCAGAATTGCCGATAAATTCGGACTTATGGAGTATTTAACTCTCGTTGCCGGCAGTGACGACAGCGAAACGCAGACAAAAACGGACGTTATATTAAATGCGTTCGGCCGCCTTTCGATAGACGAGTCAGACCGGGGTTCCGTCTTAATGATAGGCGACAGAAAGTTTGACGTTATCGGAGCGCACAACTGCGGTATCAGGTGTCTCGGCGCACTGTGGGGATACGGGACGAAAGATGAACTTGTCTCCTCAGGCGCAGATTACTGCGCAGACAACGCAAGTGAAGCGGGAGATATTATTCTCTCTGTATAATGAATAAAAAATGCGGAATCTTCCGTCGAGCCGGACAGATTCCGTATTATACTATACATACAATTATACAGATGTTTTCAGATTTTATTAATTTAAGTATGTTTCGTCGGACTACGGTGTCGGGAAAATTTTTGTGATTTTCATGATTAAGTCTGTTTTTTGACAATAAAAAATGCAAAATGACCGATAAATCGATTTAATAATTTGGCACTTCGCAAAATTCGACGGCATATAAAAATGTGTTTTATGGTCAATAATCATAAAATAACATAAATTTGGAAAATAGGCTTGACTTATCGAATTTTATGGTATATTATTATACGTGCTGATATTAATTATTCTTTATTTTCAACGGAGGTAGTTAAAATGAACAAGAAATCAGTAAAGCTTTTATCATTAATGCTCAGCGCAATGATGATGATCGTTGCAATCCCCATGGGTGTTATGGCTGAGTTCGGCGGTTCGGCAGAAGAGATTTCTTCAGACCTTAACGCAGGTAAGAGAGAAGTAGTTTCCGAGGCTGAGAGCCAGTCCGGTAAAGAGGATGTTTCCGAGGAAGAGTCCTCGA
>DJEG01000107.1:0-11762 GCA_002431305.1 Ruminococcaceae bacterium UBA5904
TTTACGAATGTAACGGTGTATTCATTCGTATCAAACTGTGCGTCAAGTCTTACCGTACCGCCGTGAGCAGGAGCAAGATCGGAAACGGAGTTTTCGGACGTGTAAGCATTTAAATCCTTATCAACCCATGAAGTAAATGTATTACCCGTTTTTTCGGGGATGTCTGAAAGAATATTCGTGTTTTCGAGGTCTGCATAAAGAACGGTCTGCGAATTTACGAGTACGTCATCCGAGTAATATTCGATAACGAAGTCCTTGTCAAGCGCATTGTATGCGTTTACAAGTCTTTCGGTTGCTGTGTCAATCGCTTCCTGCGCTGCCTCGATATTTTCGTAATTTGCGGTATCGTCCTCGTTAACTTTTACGGTAACGGGTGTGTTCAGTACATTCATCGCATTTTCAAGAGCAGAGAGATATACCGAATATGAAAGAGGCGCGTAGTGACTCTTTGCCTCAACAGCCATTGCAATAGCATCGCGCAGTGCGGTTGTATCGTACGCGTCAAACTGGAAGCCGAACGACATGCAGTGACCGTAAACGAGCCCGTTCTGATTTGTCGGAACGTTGCTCTGCGAATAGCTCATAACCTGTACGCTTTCGCCCGCAGCCGGAACATCGCCCTTTATCGGCGTATATGCTGTTGCGATAAACGGCGTGTTGTCCGTATGACCGTGCATACCGCCCTGTCTGCATGAAAACAGCGTTGAGAAATTTGTTCTGAAATGAATTTCCGTACCCTTTGTTCCGACCGAAACGGCGTCCTGTTCGGTTCCGCTGCCTCCGCTCTGTTTCGTTCCCGAAAGACGGTATACGTGGTCATGTCCGCCGTTAGCAACAACCGCAATCATCCATGACGATATATTGCCTAAATCCTCAAGCTTTGTTGTTGTATATCTGTCGATTGAATACTGAGCGTAAGCGTTTTTAAAAACCGATTCAAATGTTTTGCCGAATACAAATCCCCAGTGCCAGCTTCCGTCGTAGCTATGCACGGTATCGGGATTTGTCATATTTCCGTCGCTTGCGGATTTTGCGCTCGTGGCATTATATCCCCCGAGCTGTGTAACGCTCCAGCCCTCAATGTTACTGTACGCCGTTGCCGATACTTTTGAAGCCGTGTTTTTCTTTTCAAGCTTCAGAAGTTCAATCACGACCGCTGCGGTCATGTCATCCGCTTCCGTCTGAGAAGCAAACTCTGTGTTTTTCGCACTCTCGAGAACAGCCGTAAGAGCCGAAACGTCGGCATAATCATCGGCATTTACAGCCTCTGCCTGCGCGATGATTTCATCGAGCTTTGTACAGTCAATATCTGCCGCCGAGGTCGTAAAGCCTGCTGCGATACACGACACGAGCAGTAAAGCCGAAAGAGTAAGCGAAAGAACTTTTTTTAATCCTTTTTGCATTTTTTTCTCCTTTCAAAATTTATTTATAATCTGTCAAACAGATAGTGAACCGCGCCGAAAAATTTAAATAATATCGGAGCGAGAACTGCTTTGATTTTTACAAACGGGTCGATTTTTTTGCCGTCGCCAATGCCCTGCGAATCAAAACAGCCGATGTTGTGCGTATTGCCGAGTGGATTGCCGTAATAATCCTGTTCGCCCATATTCTCCTCAACCTGAATTCCCTTGCCGATAAGCGGAGAAGAGGCTGAAAGAATGTACGAATTTATATCGTATAAGTCACCGCCGACGAATCCCGCATAAGCCATTGTATTATTTTTTGCAGCCATGGGAATCGTATAGTTTATAAAGCAGTTGTTCGTCATTACTCCGTCAAACTTATGTACTCCGGCGATTGAATTCTTTCTTGTAACCTGTATTTTTCCGACTGCCTTTGAAGAAATGAAAACATTATTAGCTATGGTCGCGTCGACAAGATTCGAGAAATCATAATCTCCGCCGTCTATAATCGTATTATTATAGAATTTAAAATTCGTCATACCGACAGTGGCGTTTTTGCCGCCGAGTAACTGTGCAGCGTTATTAAGAGCCTTGTTATCGTTTACGGAAAGACAGTAACGAACCGTATTGTTTCTGTTTTGCGTTTCGTCGTCGTAAACGCAGTTCTGCATGAAACGAACATTGTCGTGCGAATAAACATATTGAACCGTGCTGTCCGTAACCCAGCCGTCAAAGTCTATTGCCATTCCATCCTTTGTATTGGTTGAACCTGCAATTTCGCAGTGTTCGACAGTAACTTTTTTTGAATGGGACATCCATATCGGAGCTGTAGCAAAATCATCGTAAAGAGAAGCATTGATAATTTTGCAGTTTCTGACTGTCGAATTATAAACGGAACTTATTATAATACCGTCATAAAAAACATTATTAATTGATAAATTTTCACACAAAAGATTTTTTAAATATGATTCTTCGGGTGAAACGAAATATCCGTTAGCGTTTTCCGCGCTGTTTCCGGTTATATAAATACCGTATCCGCAGTCTTTTATATCAATATTTCGAATCGTCACATCTCTGAGATGTCCTGCGCCGATTGTCCATATCGCAATTGAAGCATGCCAAAAAACAGCCTGACTTTCTACACGACATTGAAAGATATCGTGTATCGAGCAGTTTTCAATCGTAATTCCGCGCATTTCGCTTTTTTCGCAGGAAACAAAAATACCCATACCGTTCGGAGCTGAAATATCAAGTCCGTCAATCGTCCAGTAACTTAAATCAACAATTCTGATTACTGCTTTATCATCATTGACGGTAAGTGCCGGTTTTCCGAGCTTTTCAACGTCGCCGTATGCGCCGAGCGTAATGGGATTTTCCTCGGTACCGCTGCCCTTTGCGTCAAACTGACCGACAAAACTGTCTCCCGCCTTGAAAAGTATTTTATCTCCCGCCGAATACTCAACGGACGACGCTTTTTCAACGGTTTTCCACGCAGAGTCCGCGCTTGTTCCCGAATTGCCGTCGTCGCCGTTAACGCTGTCGACATAATATGTCGTTCCGACGTTTGAGGCAAACGATAACGGGCTGATTGACATTATCATTACTATTGCGATAATAACGGATAATGCTGCTTTCATCTTATTCATTTTTTCTTTTTGCCTTCTTTCAAATTGTTTTTTTGTTTATCTAACGGAAATTTTAATCCGATTAAATACTTAAAATCGTTTTACCCGCCGAATACGGACGCGATTTTATGAATCAGTTCAAAGAGAGGTCTCAACATGACGAACAGTTTATCCTGACGTGACAGAGATTCTCCGTTTACGTTTTTTATAACAGGGTACTCATGGAAATCGATACCCATAGCCTGCGAGTTGAAAATCTTTACCTCACTGTTGTCGGAATATTTGCAAAGTCTGCTGATCCTGCCGCTGTTCTGATTAAAACGCATTGAATTAAGTACGGTTGTATCTCCGCCGTTAAGATTATATATATAACCGTCCTTTGCCGTTCCGTCACTGCCGGAGTTTACAATCGTAACACTGCTGTTTTTTCCGGTAAAGAAACTTTTTCCTCCGTATATAAAGCAGTTAAGTATAATAACGTTTACGGATTCGGAAACTTTTATATATTCTGCGTTCTTTCTTGAAATCGGGTCAAAATAATATTTAAACAGATTTTCCTCCGTTAATCTGTTTTTAAGTTCGGGGATATCAAAATTGCCGTAACCGTTTCTCGAAAGACATGTGGCGTTTTGCAGACAACCCTCGATATTAACGTTTTTACACGACGAGAAGTCAAGCATATTCTCCTGACAGCATCCGACGAGTTTTTTTATAAACACGTTATTCGAATTTTCAAAACGTACGCCGGTTGATGCGAGCGTTATACAGGTGTTGACAACGTACGCGCCGTCACTGTTGCTGTAAACAGCGGGAGAAGTTTTCATATAATTTCCGCTGTCATCCGTCGGATTGTTAAGCGGATAATCAATTCTGATACCCGAAACGCCTGAATTCTCACCCAGAGCAATAAGCGGTTTATCATCCTCGCCGTAACCGTAGAATGAAAGAATCAGCGTTCCCGCACTGTTCCCGCTCTGACAGCGAGACGCGACTGATGAAGAACCGCGGAGTTCAACGTTATCGGGAACGGAAATCGGATTATCCATTCTGTAAAGTCCCGCCGGAATGTAAACGACTCCGCCGACGGTTTTTGCTGAATCAAGAACCGACTGAAGATCGTTTGAAATATCTGTTTTGCCTGTTTTGTCAAGTTTAGCGATAAAGAGATTTTCGGACGGTTTTATGTGTTTTGAATTGTAATCGATTTCGGCGGTACCGACCGACGTATTATATTTTTTTATGTTCCGTGCTCTTGTTTTTCCGTTTATTTCAACATTAGTAAAACTGAGATAGCTTTTATACGGATTATAGATCGCAAAATTACTTCCCTCTATCTTTCCGCCGTAAAATGAAGCGCCCCACTGTTTTCCCGATACGGCGACTGCTGATTTTTCCGCATAGAATCCGTAATCGCAGTCTGTAATATTCATATTAAAAAACGTTCCGCCGAAAGCGTATCTGATGCCCTTTTTTACGTTAACCCCGTATTTACTGTCCGAAACCTTGATATCTGCGAATTCCGCAAATTCGAGATCGCCGAGAACAAGTCCCGTACGGTTTGCGCGAGTATAAGCGTTAAGCTTACCAATTTCGGGAGCGTTGAATTCGTCTCCCGACTGAGCCCAGTATTTATTAAGGAAATAAAGCGTTTTGTATGTATCGACATCCGCCGAATTGTATGAACTCAATCCCTGATAAAGACAAGTTCCTTTTACGTTTTCCGCGGTAAACATTTCATGACACTGATATACGCCGTTTTCACACTCCGCGCTTACTCCTATACCGCGGTATGAATTAATCAGCGTACAGTTTTTTACCGTTGAAAGCATATAGTCCTCATTTCCCGTTACGTAAAACGTAAACGGATAAGGCTTAACGTCATCAAGAGACTGATTCGGATACCACACTGTAAGTCCGACCGCGCCCGCAGACGCTCCGACGGTAATAAGTCCCGGAGACATAACGTCCTCGCTTTTTACATCGGCAATTATAACCGTACCGTAATTGTTTCCCTCGTCCGGGTCTTGCCAATCACCCGTCAGTGTGACGAACTGTTTTATTTTAATATTATCCGTAATGCGGTACTTTCCGACAGGAAGAAAAACCGTACCTCCGCCGTTCGAAGCGCAGTCGTCAACAGCCCGCTGAATTACGGCGGTACAGTCGTTTATTCCGGTATTATCCGCATTATACGGAAACTCTGTCACAACAATATCCGCAATTACGATATCGTCCGTTTCATAAACCGTATTAACAACTTTCGGAGTTTGCGTATATTCGGCATACGAAACCACTGATAATGCGGAAATAATAACATGCATTGTCATTATAAACGCAATTCCTTTTTTCATGTTATTTTCGTCTCCTTCGTATTTGTAAATGTAAAGATATAAAACAAAGCACCGGCCGCGTAAAAGTTTACGCAGTCAGTGCCGTTATTTTGTTATATTACGGTATTTTAATACGCAGTGATTCGGACGGACAGAACTATTCTGTCTGTCTGTCTGTCTGTCTGTCTGTCTGTCTGTCTGTCTGTCTGTCTGTCTGTCTGTCTGTCTGTCTGAAATTGTTGCGTATTTCATCGGGTTTGTCAACCCCTTTTCGGAAATTAATTAAATTATATAAAAATTTCTGTATAACTTCAATATGTTTAAGGAATAATCGTCAATAATTTATTGCGATTTGTCTTAAAAATTAAAAAAAGAGGTAAACCCCGAATGAAATTTACAGATATTTATCCATAAATTCCTTGACCTTCGCTTCGTATGATGCGGGGTCTTTTTTGTAACTCTCGGCGTGTTCGGCGTCATCGACTATCAGCAGATCCTTTTCGCCCGGACACGCTTCGTACAGTTCGAATACCATTGTTGTCGGGACGAAATCGTCCGTCGCTCCGTGGATGAACAGCACGGGGACTTTCGCGTTCTTAACCATGTCTATCGGCGCAGCCTCTTTTATGCTCATGCCCGTCGCCGCGCGGTGGATTACCGCAACCGCGTTAAGAAGCGGGAACGCGGGAACGTGCGCCTTGTCAAGATTCGATTTAAATTCGTCGATCATCGACGTGTAACCGCAGTCGGCTACTGTGAACTTAACGTTTTCGGGAAGCGTATCGCTGCCCGTCATAGCCGTAACCGTCGCGCATCCCATTGAGATGCCGTGCAGGAAAATTTCTATATCGGCCCCGAACGTGTCGATCATGAAATCAAGCCATTCAAGGCCGTCGCGCGCTTCGCGCTGACCGAACGTAATGAGTCCGCCCTCGCTCTGTCCCGCCGCCTGGTGGTCGACCATGAAAACGTTTATGCCGTTGTCGTGATAGAATTTTGTGAATCTGCCGAACTCATCCCTTGCGTTAGAGCGGTAGCCGTGCGAGAGGAAAACAAACTTTTTCGAATCGTTCTCTGCGGGCAGAAAATACGCTTTAAGCGCGTGGTTTTCCTCATTCGTTCTCGTGAATTCAATGAGAGACTGCTCCTTAAACCACTTTTCGCCGTCGGTCTCCTTGTACGGCTTGTAGTCGGGCTTTTTCTGCGCCTGTTTGTCTGCAAGCGAGAAAACGAACGGCGGAATGTGTGCGCGTCTGCCCATAACTTCGTAATATACAAGCCCCGTCAGCGCGGAGTACGTGCCCGCCGCCGCGGCGGCGATAAGAGCTGTCTTAACGTGTCTGTTCATATATGTAACCTCCGTTAATGTTGAATTGTCATACGTATATTATAATAGTTTTATTAACAGTAAGTCAACAGGCCGAACGCTTGATTTATATTAAATTAAGTGATAGAATGTATTATCAAATGCTGTAGCAAAAATGAAGCAAATCCAAAATCGTATTTATATTAACATTTTTTATATCCAAAGATTTTAAATCAACATCTTCTTTTTGTATCTCAGTCAAGAATCGTCTCATGTCTTCGGCAACGTTGTCATTTAAACTTTGCTTTGTATTTGCCGAAAGCAATCGGGCAAGTCTGAAAATATCGTTCTTGTGCTTTTTTATGTTTTTTGAATCAATGCTTTCTCCGTTTTCTTTACGGTCTTTTAAGTCAAGCCATGCTTTTGCTTTAAACGGAATCAAGCAGGCGGGACTCAGTACGGAGATTCCGTCAATAACTGTTTTTCCGCATTTAAGCAATTCATAATAATCTTTATTCAAAAGAATCGCCGAAAGACTTGATATTTCGTCGTCAATAGGCAAAGGGGTAAGTATTGAATTATCGTCGACAATAATGTAATCCGGGTTTTTGGAAAAAATTTCAAGCATATACGGATATTCATTATTTTTCGGAGACGTAAAACGATAAAACTGCGCTTTTGACGTTGCTTTATTAATATGCGAATATCCGGCATCGCGTATGAATTCCCAAAATTTTTTCCCGAATTCGGCGGTAAGCGACTCTACTATAAAAACAATATCAATATCTTTTGTCGCACGGAAAGAAAGTCCTTCGTCGAACATTATCAAGTCGCACGCGGTACCTCCGATTATCACATACTGACTGTCAAATTCAGAAAAATATTCTTTAAATTTATCTATTCCCTTTACCATTGTCTCATTAACTCCTTGCTTATCAGTTCTTCGCACGCGGTTTGAATTCTTTCATCGCCGGATGCGGAAAATGACAATACGACCGAAAGGCTGTCAGCCGTATTATCATTTGAAAAAAAAGTCGGTTCATATGCCCACAGTTCCAAACGAATCTGCGTCTCGGGATCAATCAATTCATCTGACAATATCGATTTATCGGTTTTTTTTGCATCCGTTGCATACGTAACAATGTTTCCGTCGTTGAGCAGTGTTTTCTTTGACAGAGCCGTTTCTCCGGCAGGATAAAATCCGGCATTTAATTTTAGTTTCTCTGCATATCCGGACTTGATAACCGGTGAAGATAAAAACTTTTCTGCTTTTTCAAACAGTTCCCGACGGCTGTATTTTGATTCTATTATTTTATTAACGCCGTCTTTTGAAACGTCGAACAACTCGGAAGCTTCAAGCTGCCGTACGGCTCGGCTTAATGTCATATTAGAGTACGGAAGTTTCTTTACCGCCTCGGAAACGTACAGACGTTTATTTTCCCCGTAAATATAAAGCAGAAACAGCATTTGAGCGGAAATGGTAAATTTTTCGGCTTTTTCTTTTATTTCGTCCCTGCCTGTAAGAATTGCTCCGACAAACGGGAGATACGCTTGTTTATCCGTAATAAATGATATCTTATTTTCCATTAAACTTTGCCGTTTGCTGTGCGACAGCGAATCAAAATACAAAACAACGGGAACATTTTCAATTTTCTTAATCCGATCTATATGTTTTTTTACGGACGGGACGGAATCGGATTCGCCTGACTCCGGTTTTACAATAATACAGCGGTTATCATCTATAAAGGCTTCATAAAATTTATACTTTTCAATTAAATATAAAGGCAGAAAGGATTTATTGCTCCATTCCTCATACTTTACGGGAAGTCCGAATATATTTGAATTCACTTAAAATCACTCATTTTAACTCAGTTTTTTTTATTTTAACTTACTGAAAGTTAAAAGTCAATATTTAATGTTAAATTTATAAAGGAAATAAAAATGAATTTAAGGCAAAATTACAAATCGACTCTTTTTGCAAGCTACGTCGGCTACATTACGCAGGCCGTCGTCAACAACTTCGCCCCGTTACTCTATGTCACGTTTCAGAAAGACTACGGAATAACGCTCAAACAGCTGTCGTTTCTTGCAATGTTTAACTTTTTCATTCAGCTGTGCGTAGACTACCTCTCGGCTAAATTCGTGGACAAGACAGGCGTCAGAATCTGCATTGCTCTTTCGCACTTCATGGCGGGAATCGGACTCATTTTACTGGGCGTACTGCCGTCGGTTCTGCCCTCGCCTATGATAGGCATTACAATCGCCATCGTGTTCTACGCTGTCGGAGGCGGACTTATCGAGGTTCTCGTCAGCCCGGTTGTCGAGGCTTGTCCGACTAAGAACAAAGAGGCTCACATGAGCATACTCCACTCGTTCTACTGCTGGGGACAGATGCTCGTAATTCTTTTATCGACCGTGTTTTTCATGACCGCGGGTATAGAGCATTGGAAAATAATGTCGGTTATCTGGTCTGTAATTCCGATATTAAACGGCATACTGTTTATATTCGTCCCGCTTTACAAGACCGTCGAACCCGAGGAGTCGGGAGATAAATTGACTCACCTTTTAAAATCGGGAATATTCAGAGTTTTAATGATAATGATGCTGTGCGCGGGCGCGGCGGAAATCGCGGTCAGTCAGTGGGCTTCGGCGTTTGCGGAAAAAGGTCTCGGCGTGTCGAAAACAGTCGGAGATATCGCCGGACCGTGCATGTTCGCGCTGTTAATGGGCATCGCGAGGGTCGTTTATTCGCGTCTGAGCAAAAAAGTCGAGCTTACAAAGTATATAATGCTCTGCTCTGCGCTGTGTCTTGCGGGATATCTGATAATCGCGTTCTCGCCCTCTGCCGTGCTGTCGCTCATCGGCGTAGGCGTGTGCGGATTCGCCGTCGGCGTTATGTGGCCGGGAACGTACAGTCTCGCAACGGTTAAAATGCCCGTATGCTCAACGTCGGTTTTTGCGTTTCTCGCGCTTGCGGGTGACGCGGGATGCTCGTCCGGACCGTACCTCGTCGGAATGGTGTCCTCGGCGTTCGGCGACGATTTGAAAAAAGGCATGCTTTTCGCCTCGGTTTTCCCGATTATAATGATACTCGCGTCGGTAAGATTATTAAAAAAATCTAAAATCGCGCGCGGTAATATTGATAAATCAAATTAAATATACTAAAATAAAATTACAAACATACAGGAGGTTTCGGTATGGAAAAAAGAAAACCGAAGATGCGCGTTTTTTATTACGCGGGATTTTACGCCGCCGCTCTGATTCTTTTAGTTGTTGCGACGTTTAAGGATCTTGCGATAGACAACACGCTTTACAATCCGACAAACGGATTCGGAATTTTTATCGAAAAATTCGCGGAGTTCCCGATGTTCTGCATTATCCCGTTTGCGTTTACGGTAATGTTCTACGCACGGACGATGAAGGATAAAAAGTTAAATATAATCCTCGGCGCGGGGTACGCGCTCGCGGTTCTTGCGGGCTGGGTTCTGTGCATGTTCAAGCTGGGCGAGGACTGGTTCGGCGAGGATTTTTCAAAGGTACTTTTGATACTGATAGCCGTCGCATTTTGGGCGCTCACGCTGTTCCTCGGCGGACTTATAAAGCGCGAAACTATGATTCGTCTGCGCCCGCTCGCGATAGTCGGACTGCTTACGTTCCTGGTAACGGCGGCGGGAGTCGAGGTTATCAAACGCGTCTGGGGCAGACCGAGATACCGCGATATGCTCAACGGCGTAAACGGTCTTACGATAGATAATTTCACCCCGTGGTACAAAATTGCGGGCATGAAGGGATGCCGTTCGTTCCCCTCGGGTCACACGTACGCCGCTTCGGAAACGTTCCTGCTTCTGAGCGTATCGGACAGAATGAAGGAGCATAAGAATAAGGAAATCCTTTTCTTTGCCGCCGCGTTCGTATTCACCGCGCTCACCGCGTTTGCAAGACTTATCGCCGGCGCGCACTTTTTATCGGACGTCGTAATGGGCGCAGCAATCGGATTTACGGTTTATATAATTATAAGAGAATTCGTACAGCCGAGAATCTTTAAGTTTATGGATAATACGAAACTTAAAATATAACAAAACGGGAATGTAAAAAACACCCGAAACACAAAAGTGATTGTAATTATTTAATGGGTAAAAAGTTGCGATTGCTTCGAAAAAAAGTTGCGATTGCTTCAAAAAAATACAAATTAAATATACAGAAAATCGGCGAATCGTCACAAGCGATCCGCCGATTTTTTAATTTTTATCTTTATTTTCGAATACTTTTTCCGCTTCTTTTTTCGCCTTTTTCTTCTCTATAACAAATTTCTTTATGAAATATGCGATAACGCCTATGGGGATTGCGCAGATTACGATAAGCACGATTTTATCCATTGGAATCCACGCGAAAATGCCGTCGCCGAGTATCGTGAAAAGTATTACTCTAGGCGCGATTCCGAGGACGGAGAACGCAAAGTAAATAAGGAAATTGCTGTGCGAGGCTCCGAAAAACAGACTTACGAAATCTATCGGGAACGCGGGGAGAAAACGGACGGTGAACATCAGCGATTTTTTGTTCTGCAAATCCATAGTCAGAAGTTTTCTGCCCGCTTCTTTTTTTGATAACAGCCTCTCGACGTAGTCCGCGCCTAAAAATCTGCCGAGGAAATACGTTACTGTGACCTCGAGCGCGATGCCCAGAACGTTTATCAGTACCGCCTGCGCCGTCGGGAGCGCCGCGCCGACCGCGACATATATTACCGAGGCGGGGATGACAAATACAAGTGCCTTTACAAGGTAAACGCCGAGCACGACTACCCATACGAGCCAGCGGGCATCTATCGACGCTATAATGGCCTCAAGGTCGATTGAGGAAAGTTCATCGTATTTCCATATCGCAGCTGCGAATAAAATGAGCGCGACAACGCCCCGCAGAATTATTTTTAATGTTTCTTTGCTTTTTTGAGTCATGTACATTCTCCTGTGGAAACAATAATTTATTTTTTAAGCGCAAACATTTTTTTGTAGGGGAAGACATTGTCTTCCCGCGGTAAAGGCAGGAACTTTTAATTATGATTTTGCCGACGGAAACCCGGAAATTTCATATTGCTGACGCA
>DJEG01000107.1:11859-14127 GCA_002431305.1 Ruminococcaceae bacterium UBA5904
TCCCCTACATATTTTGTTTATGCTTTATATTATTGTTTAAATGTATATTTTTGCCGTGTCGCATGCGAATTTAACAAAATCCCTTACGATTTCCGATTCCTCGCCTTTTCTGAAAAGCACGCCGAACGTCAACGAGTCTATATCCTCTATCTTTTTTGTTTCGATAATATCTGAGCTTTCCGCATACACCTCGGGCAGAACCGCAGTTCCGAAGCCCGAACGGACGAGCGTCTGCGCCGTCAAAGAATCTTCGCACATTATAATATCCGACGGGTTTCTCTCCCCCGTAAGAATCCGCCGAATTCTGACCGCCTCGCTCAGCTGTGAGCCGTAACGGCACAGAATCAGGCGTTTTTCGGCAAGGTCGGAGAGCGTTATCGAGTCTTTGAACGACAGCGGGTCGTCTTTTTTAAAAAGGCAGACAAATCCCGAATCGCATATTGGTTTTAGCCTTACGTTTTCATCCGAAAAATCCGACGGAGCAAATGCGAACACGATATCAAGCGCGCCCTCCGAGATTCTCGAAACCGCCTGCGAGGCTTCAATTTTTGTTATAAACAGCTGAAAATAACCGTGCTTTTTTATAAGTTTTGAAAAAACGTCGGAAAGAAACGATTCATTGACGTTTCCCGAATAACCTACCGACAGCGATTTTACGCCCGGCGCGTCCGGACTCGAAAACCGCTCAATCGCATGGCGCGCGATTGCCGATATGCTCTTTGCGTCATCGAGAAACGCGCGTCCCTGCTCGGTCAGCTCCACGCTCCGCGTAGTTCTGAAAAACAGCTTTACGCCCAGTTCGTTTTCGAGTGAATTTATCTGGTGCGACACCGCGGGCTGGGAGATGCAGAGTTCCGACGCGGCTTTTGCAAAATTAAGGTGCCGTGCAACCGATAAAAAACATTCAATCTGCGGTGTGTTCATCTTTTCGCCCTCATAGAATTTTTTATAAATATATGATATCACAAATAAAGTTATTTTTCAATTTCGTTGAGTTTTTTTATTATAAATGATATTATATATATTAACGGATAATAATTAACTGATAATAAACCCGCGCCCGCGCGGATTCGTATATAAAAAAGGAGCCGGAAAAGTGAAAATTACAAAAACATTAATATCGTTTGCACTTTCTTTTATAATATTGATTTCCGTACTGCCGTATGCCTATGCCGACAGCGAGTATAATTCATTCATGCTCGCCGATATGAATTCCGACGGTAAAATCACAGCTTCCGACGCGCTGTCCGCGCTGAGAATCGCCGCGCTCATAGACAAGCCCGACGAACTCAGCATTCTGCGCGGGGACATCGACGCAGACGGAGAGATAACCCCGCCCGACGCAAGGAGAATTCTGAGAACAGCCTCAAAGCTCGAGGATTTACAGGAAACCGCTCAGCCCGCGATTATTACAAAAATGATGAACGAGCCGTTCTGCATTGATATTTCTGACAACGGTAAAACGGTAAAAGACCAGATTATCTCGTCCGCCGGCGCGGTGAGCGTTAAAACATACGAAAAAGAGGCGTCCGAAGAAACAAACAACGAAAAAATCGACAGGCGGATAATAATAGTTTCCGCGGGCGGGGACGACGACGGAGAATACGACGTCGACTGCGTTCACTCGCAGTACATAGCGTATTCGGACGAAATTTACGGCTCGAGTTTCGGCGACTATTCGCTCTATTTCGGTCTGCTCAAAACCGATGAAACGTATTCGGTTATGTACGAAAACACGTCGTTTACGCTTCGTTATAATTCCGGTGCGGAATATAAATTCACATTTTCATCCGGAAAAATCACAAACATGACCTCGTCATTAAACGGCGAAACGATAGACATTCCCGCCGCGGATATTCATTTTAACGAATGTGACGCATTAAAGCCTCTCGGCGAGAGCGACGATATTACGTCGGATTATTTTAATGATTTTATCGCCTCGGCGGCGGCGGACGAGCTTGAAGTTGAATTCGCGTCCGGCGACAGCGATATTTACGTAACACAGAATATTAAACTGCCGAAAAAGATTGTTTCCTACCCCACGGCAAAAATCGAATGGACATCTATGTCAGAAGCCGTGACGAATGACGGAGTTATAACAAAAGATAAAAACGACGTTATAAAAGCGGAGCTTACCGCAGAAATAACTGTCGGAACGGCAAAAAAACAAAAGAAATTTACCGTCGAAATAATGCCGGAAAATGCACCTGAAACAAAGGAAAACACGGCGGACGACATTAAAAATATGAACGGCGGAAACGACGTTTT
>DJEG01000107.1:14198-18445 GCA_002431305.1 Ruminococcaceae bacterium UBA5904
GTTTTTACCGCCGATTCCGACGGCAGGGTGACGCTGATAAACGGCGTCTGCTCCGAAATTAAAGTTGAAAATTTCTCTGACGCGCTCGCGGTTCTTAATCAGAATGCGGGAGTTCTCGGCGCTGACAAAGAGAACGCGCGTTTCGTTCCGCTGTCATCTAAAACAAACGAATTCGGCTCGCAGTATACGTTCAGACAATTTTTTGCGGATAACGAGGTTTATTTAAGGCGCGTTACGCTCAGCGTAAACAGGGACGGAATCTGCGATTACATTGCAAGTTCCGTACTTGAAAACGACGTTTTGAAAAATATCAAAAAAGCTGAAATAACCGTTGATAAAGCAGTCGAAATCGCCGAAAATCTCTATAACGGCGAGATAAACGCGGACAGCGCGGAGCTTTACGTTTACGCGCTCGACGAGTATAAAAACGCGCCGATTTATACATACATTGCTGACATTTCGGGCTATGACAAAAACGGCTATTACATTTCGGACGAAATATTTATAGATGCGTGCAGCGGAAATGTAATAAAAACCGAGTCAAGAAACGATTCGGGTATTGCTCTGACAGGCTCCGGCGCGGACGAACGCGGAAAAATTCAGACGTTCCCGAGCGTTATAAATGATTTTTACACATACAAAATGGAGGATCCCGAGCGTAATATCCGCGTTTATGCATTTCTCGGCGATTCGGCATCCGACCGCAGTTTCTCGGAAATTCTCAGTTTTGACAACACGTTTGACGACAGCTCGGCTGTCAGCGCTTATCTTAATATAATCAAAGTTTACGACGCTTTCAGGGAAAAATTCGGAATTGATTCCTACGACGGGCGCGGTTCCGTTGTCAGCATTGCCGTACATGATAATTCGTATAATGATAACGCGTTTTGGGATTCTGACAGCTCGACTCTGCTTTTCTGCGATAATTCAAAGGAAAATAAAAACAAAACAACCGTGGCGTCGGCTCTCGACATCGTTTCGCACGAGTATTCTCACGCGGTAATCGACAGCACGGCGGGCGTTCTGCCGTACGAGAAGGCGACAGGCGCCATAAACGAAGCGTACGCCGACATTTTCGCATGTTTCGTCGACGGAAACTGGACGCTGGGCGAGGATTGGGATACCGTAAGGGATATTTCAAATCCGAACAAATACGAAAACCCGTCTGAAATGTACGGAAAATATTTTGTCGATTATAATAAAACGGATGACGGCGACCTCGGCGGAGTTCATACAAATTCGACCGTTATTTCACACTGCGCGTATCTGATGAGCAGATATTCGCTCGATTCGAATACGCTTGAAAAGCTGTGGTATCAGTCGCTCTCACTCGGCTACGACGGAACTTCCGATTTCTCGACAGTTCGCCGAAACGTAACAAAAGCCGCCGAACTTATGAATCTGTCCGACAGCGAAAAAGATATTATAAATAAAGCGTTTGATAAGGTAAAGATAAAAAATTAGGAGAGATTAAAATGACACTGGAAGAAGCAAGAGAATTTTTTAAGGGCGATAAATTCGCGTGCGATTGCCTCGGCGCGGTTATCGAGGAGGTCGGCGACGGATATTCGCGCATAAGCATGAAAGTTGAAGATTCGCACCGCGCGGCGCACGGCGGAGTCATGGGAGGCGCGCTGTTTACGCTTGCGGATTTCGCGTTCGCCGCCGCATGCAACACGCCCGACTCGCTGACCGTTACGGCGACGAGCAATATCAACTTTTTGAGCGGGGCGAAAACGGATAAACTTACAGCCGAGTGCAGAAGAATCAGGAACGGCAGACGCGTCTGCTTCTGCGAAACAACGGTAAAGGATTCCGACGGAAATATTGTCGCAACGGTTTCGGCGGCAGGAGCGCATATGAAGTAAGAAGTAAGAAGTAAGAGGGAAGAAGTTCGGCGTAAATCCTAACAGATTTGCCATTCTATCGCATCACCGGGACACATTGTGTCCCGGTGATGTGATCATTGTTGTTCTTTGTCTTACGGTAAAAAAAATAACCGCCCTGTCCTAAAAGCGCGGTTATTTTAACCAAACAACAAGGACAAACCGTCTGTCTGACCGATCCTTGTGTTTTTATTATAATCGATGTTTCAATATTTGTCAACACCGGCAAGGCAATAATTTACGGACATAAATTAATGAGATAAAAGAAAAGAGAATCGGTACAGCCCATAACGAGTAAGCGATTACCGTACGTCTGCCATTATCAAAGAAGGTATAATCAACGTTTTCGAAGAAAACGAAACCGATTCTTTTCTCTCTTCTCTCTTATCCTTTCACTGCAATAATTTACTGTGCGGTAAATTATTGCTTTTCTCTTACCTTCGCGAGGTCTTCTCTCATCGAAACAAGTTTTTTCTTAGACAAATCATAACCGAAGAAGAGTATTACCGCCATAAGTCCGAGCATGACCGCGGGGACCAGCGTTGAAATATCGTAAAGTTTCGACATGACCTCGCCGGGCAGAGCCTCGCCCATTTTTGAGGATTCGCTGTTATAATTTATAAGCGCCAGAAGTGCGTTGAGTCCGACTCCCGCGAGAGTCTGTCCGATTTTTCTCGCAAACGATATGAGCGCGTATCCGGTGCCCTCCTCACGTCTCGATGTTCTCGATTCGTGGTGGTCGATAACGTCCATAACGAGAGCCCATATTTCGAGCACGAGGAATGTCTGACCGAGTCCGGAGAGGAATGTAAACGCAAGGAACACGTACGGATTGTCGGTTTTTATAAAATAGAGAATGAACATAACAGCGCACGCGAACGCCATTCCGACGGCGCACAGCTCTTTTTTACCGAATCTGTCTATCAGCTTATTCATAACGGGAATAAATATCGCCATGGGAAGATACGTACATATCGTAACCATGGAGTAAAGCCCCGGCTTGTGATAGTAATCGGTAAACAGGTACGTATACGTCGCCTGATAGTAGAACTGAAACGCGATTATGAGCATGGAAATAAGAGCGAGAGTGACAAACGACCTGTTTTTCATCAAATCTTTTATTGTTTTAAATGCGGAGTAATCGCCCTTTTCCTTTGCAATCGGAGCGACGCGCTCTTTCGTTAATTTAAAATGGAAAAAGAACACGATGACCGATATTACCGCGAGAACCGCGACGAACATCGTCAGTTTATTTCCGTCTAAAATTTTAATGCTCGTGCCGTTCGGGTACGTTCCCGTGGTCGTGTATACGAACATCGGCAGAAGCACTGTTCCGGGAAGTCCGCCGAGACCCGCGCCGATAGAACGCCACATCGACAGCGACGAACGCTCTCTTTCGTCGTCGGTAATAACGGACGCCAATGAGCCGTAGGGAATATTGACGGCGGTGTACATCATTCCGTATAAAATATACGTGATATATGCAAATAGCAGGTATTTCGCGGGGCTTAAATTCGGTATAACGATAAACATCAGCACCGCGGAAATCGCAAGCGGAATCGAGAACCAAAATATATACGGTCTGAACTTGCCGTGCTTCGTCGGTTTTCTCGAGTCAATGAACGCGCCCCACATCGGGTCGTTTATCGCGTCCCACAGACGAGCAACGAGAATCAGCACCGCGATTTTCGCCGGGTCGATATTCAGAACGTCGGTATAAAACTTGTTCTGAAACGCGCCGATGAGTGAAAACGTCAGCAGTCCGCCCATATCGCCGAGCGCGTAGCCGATTTTGTCTTTCATTTTAATGCCGTGGGTCAGTCCTTTTGATTCCATAACAATCCCCTTTCGACGGGTTTAATAAATAATACAAGTATATTATCTAATATTTTATGATGTTTGTCAATAAACAATAATCAACGAGTGTAAATAAACGTTTGCATTTAGAATAATAAATATATTCGCTGACTCCTTTATCGCACAAACTTATTTATCGAAATTTAACAGATTATGCAGGGGAAGACATTGTCTTTCCGCAGTAAAGGCAGAGGTTTTTATTTTTGAACTTACTGACGGAAACGCGCGGGATTCATATTGCTATCGCAAATTTATTATTGATAAAACTGTAAGTCTCTTATCGCTTCTCCGGAAAAGCCGTTCCCTCTTAAGAGAAAAGAGAATAAAGACATAGAGAAAAGATAAAAGAACAAAAAGAAAAGCCGAATAAATACGGCTTTTCTTTTTGGCCCGCTCGAAGGGATGAGTACGCTCCGCATACTCCGGCCTCGACGACCGTCGCCTAATGCGACAGTACCCGTCTCGGTCTTCGCGCCTAAAAACAGTCCCCCGGACTGTTTTCTT
>DJEG01000107.1:18543-21867 GCA_002431305.1 Ruminococcaceae bacterium UBA5904
TGCCGCGGAGATGTTTTTTTTGGCCCGCTCGAAGGGATTCGAACCCCCGATCTTCAGAATCGGAATCTGCTGCGTTATCCAGCTGCGCCACGAGCGGATATATACGAAACCGCCGAACGCAATATCGCCGGTTCCGCTTTTTTCTTTATATCATAACGTAAAAAAACGCTTATCACACGTTAAATCTGAACAGAACGATATCCCCGTCCTGCATTACGTAGTCCTTGCCCTCACTGCGGACAAGTCCCTTTTCCTTTGCCGAGTTCATCGAACCGCACGCCATAAGGTCGTCGAACGAAACAACTTCCGCGCGGATGAATCCGCGTTCGAAATCCGAGTGAATTTTGCCCGCCGCCTGCGGAGCCTTTGTACCCTTTTTAATCGTCCACGCTCTGACCTCGGGCTGACCCGCCGTAAGGTATGACATGAGTCCGAGAAGGTCGTAACTCTTCTGAATAAGCGTATCAAGTCCGCCCTGTTCGATTCCGAGATCCGAAAGGAACATCTCCTTTTCGTCCTTATCAAGAGAGCTTATCTGCGCCTCGAGTTCGGCGCATATAGGCAGAACCTGGCTTCCCTCTGCTTCTGCGATTTTACAAACCGCCTTATATCCTTCGTTCGTTTCAACGCCGGAAGAAAAATCCTCCTCGCTCATATTGCACGCGTATATAACGGGTTTTAATGTAAGAAGCGCGACGGTTTCGAGTTTTGCGCGTTCCTCGTCGTCCATTTCGACGGCTCTCGCGCACACGCCCTCGTCGAGTTTTTCGCGTACGCGTTTGAAAAATTCAACGTCGGAGGCAAGCGACTTATCGCCCTTCATTGCCTTAGTGTCCCTGTCGATACGTCTGTCGAGAATCTCCATATCGGACATTATAAGCTCTAAATTAATCGTCTCGATATCTCTTGCCGGGTCGATACTGCCGTCGACGTGAACGATATCGCCGTTCTCAAAACATCTGACGACGTGAATAATCGCGTCGACCTCTCTTATATGCGATAAAAATTTATTTCCCAGTCCCTCGCCCCTGGACGCACCGCGGACAAGACCCGCTATATCGACAAATTCAATCGTCGCAGGCGTAATCTTTTCGGGGTTATACATTTCTGCAAGCGCGTCGAGTCTCTTATCCGGAACGCTTACAACGCCGACATTTGGTTCAATCGTGCAGAACGGATAGTTCGCCGACTGCGCGCCCGCGTTCGTCAGCGCATTAAAAAGCGTGCTTTTTCCTACGTTGGGAAGTCCTACAATACCGAGTTTCATATATTATTCCTCTTAAATTTAACAAAATTAATCTAAACGATATTTTACCACATCAATAAAAGAATTGCAATAAAAAAAACCATATCTCACAAAGTATGAGTTTTAATACAAATGTGAAATACGGTTTTATGCGTTTTTGTTCTTTGGTCTGCGCTGAAGGCGGCAGTCCCCTTAGGGATTCTCTAAAGCGCGCTGTAAGAACTGCTTAGTCCTCGGGTTCTTGGGATTAGTAAAGATATCCTCGGGCGAACCCTCCTCGGCAATTACGCCGTCGGACATAAAGATAACCTTATTTGCAACATCCCTTGCAAACGCCATCTCATGCGTTACGATAACCATTGTCACGTGCTCGTCGGCAAGTTTTCTTATAACCTTCAGAATTTCGCCCGTAAGCTCCGGGTCGAGCGCGCTGGTCGGCTCATCGAAAAACAAAATTTTCGGTTCGAGCGCGAGAGCTCTGGCAATAGAAACTCTCTGCTGCTGACCGCCCGAAAGTTCACACGGATAATTTTTTAACTTCTGCGACAGTCCTACGCGTTCTAATATATCCTTTGCTTTGGCTTCAATCTGTGCGTTGATCTCTTTTTTATTCTTTTTATAATCCGGCTCTTCCTTGGCTCTTAATCTCGGCGCGAGCGTTACGTTATCGAGAACGTTATACTGCGGAAATAAATTAAACTGCTGAAAAACGAGTCCGAAATTGATTCTCTTCGCTCTTAATTCTTTATCGGTGAGTTTTTTATGCTCGCCCGCGTCGTATAAAAGCGAGTCGTCAAGATAGAATTTACCGCTGTCGGGCGTTTCGAGAAAGTTAAGGCATCTCAAAAGCGTTGTTTTTCCGCTTCCCGAGGAGCCGATTATCGCAAGAACGTCGCCCGCTTCGAGGGTAAAGCCTATGTCCTTTAAAACCTTCGTAGAGCCGAAGCTCTTTGATACGTTTTCAACCTTAAGTATCGACATATTCTCTCCCCCTTAAACCTTAAAATAACTTAATTTCTTTTCGAGTTTACCGAACAGAAGCGTCAGAATTCCGCTGAATACGAGATAGTAAACACCTGTGAAGAACAACGGCCAGATCTGACCCGAAATGCCCTGCGAACCCTTAAGGAACGCCTGACCTGCCCAAATAATCTCCTGTAAAGCGATAATACGCGCAAGGGACGTATCCTTTACGAGCGTTATAATCTCATTCGACATAGGGGGAACGATTCTCTTAATCATCTGCATGAGCGTAACGCGGAAAAATATCTGCGATTTCGACATGCCGAGCACAAGCCCCGCCTCCTGCTGACCAACGGGAACGCCCTGAATTCCGCCCCTGTAAATCTCGGAGAAGTAGCACGCGTAGTTGACTATAAACGAAACGCACGAGGCTATGAATCTGCCGTTTTCTCCGCTGCCCCATATATTATTATGAAAAACAAGTCCGGGGAAGAAATATATTATCATAATCTGAAGCATGAGAGGCGTGCCTCTGAATATCCACACTATAACTCTGACAAGCGCGGACAGGGGCTTAAAACGCGACATGGAGCCGAACGATATAATCAGTCCTAAAGGAATCGCGCCGAGAAGCGTTATAAAAAATAATTTGAGCGTCTGCAAAAATCCCACGTTCAGCGAAGCGAATACCGTCGGGAACTGCTCAACTACCGTCTGAAAATTCATTTATGTAACATCCTTTATCGGGAAATTTAATTGAAAATAATCAAAATCAGAGAGCGCGTTGTGCGCTCTCCGTTATTAGCTTTATAAACCTTACTTTATAAGCATTGCCTGTACTTTGTAGGTTTCTGCGGTGGTGTTCATAAGCTCGGTATTAGCTGCGAAGAACTCGTTGAGTTCAGCGGCAAGGTCTGAACCCTGACGGAAGCCTACGCCGTACTCCTCTGAGTTGAGTTTTACGGTATATGCGAGCTGTGCGTAACCGGTTCCCTCGCCTACCATTGCGGCAGCCATAAGAGAGTCGATGATAGCAGCGTCGCATGTGCCTGCGGCAACCTCTGCAAGTGCGGTAGCCTGGTCCTTAACCTCAGTATATTTAAAACCGTTAGCCT
>DJEG01000107.1:21917-22086 GCA_002431305.1 Ruminococcaceae bacterium UBA5904
ACTCGTTTTTACCGGCGCTGCCCGCCTCTACTGCGAAGTTAAGTTCTTTGCAGGACTCTGCGGTCTGATATTTGTCTGCCTTATCCTTAGGAACGATAACAATCTGAGCGTTGTTGCAGTATGCGTTCGAGCAAGCCATTGAGGACTTAACTTCATCCGTAAGGGTCAT
>DJEG01000107.1:22176-25693 GCA_002431305.1 Ruminococcaceae bacterium UBA5904
AAGCTCCATAACCTTGTTATCCCAGTCGATTTCAACGAACTCAACGTCTACGCCGAGGCTCTTTGCAAACGCCCTAGCCATATCAGCGTCAAAACCGATCCACTCTTTGTTTTCATTCTGATAATCCATGGGCTCGAAGTCCGTGATACCTACGACAAGCTTGCCTTTTTCCTTAACGTAAGCCATATCGCTCGCTTCGCTCGAAGAGTCCGAAGCGGGTGCCTTTGTCGTGTCGGCTTTCGTCTCGTCGTCGGTCTTTCCCGAACACGAAGCGAAGCACAGTACGGTCATTACAACCGCAAGAATGAGTGATAATACTTTGATTGCCTTTTTCATTTTCAATTTCTCCGTTTCTATTGTTTTAATGTTGTAGCACTTTATTACGGTGAAGTGTTTTTGATGTCATTATTATAACCATGCAATCATCGTTTGTCAACCCCTTTTTTTAAAAAAATTCAAAAAGTTTAAAATTTTTTTTTCGGGGCATGATTTTAACGGGTGATACTATGAACAGACGCGTACTTACTGTGTTTGCGCTTTTTGCTGCCGCGAACCTCGCATTATTAATAAGAATAGGATATATAAACAATTCGGACTACTCTGTCAGGGCGGATTCGGTGAAATATTCGTCATACCTGATAAACGAAAAGCGCGGGTACATTTACGACGTGAACATGCGCCCTATGGTTAATACGAAAACGGATTATTACATTGCCGCCGCTCCGAACGGCGAAAGCCGAAATGCGCTGAAAGAGAGCCTGAGCACAGACGAGTTTTTAAAAATCGAGAACAATTTCACATCGGGCAAGCCTATATTATTACAAACGGACAGAGAGCTGAAAACCGGTTCCGGCATTAAATCTTTTAAATCGTACGAACGGTATTCCGGCTCCGACCCCGCGCAGAATCTAATCGGATATCTCGACTCGTCGGGAAACGGCGCGTTCGGACTCGAAAAAATATACGACTCGTTTTTTAATGAAAATTCGGGCTCGCTTAAAGTGCTTTTTCCCGTCTCGGCGTCGGGAGTATCGCTCTCGGGCGCACAGATCAGAATCAAGGACGACAATTATTATTCGAAAGCGGGAGTTGTGCTGACGATAGATAAAAACATCCAGTCGATATGTGAAAACGCGCTCAGGGACAACACTATTACGACCGGGTGCGCCGTCGTTTTGAATATTCGGGACAATTCGATTACCGCGCTCGCGACCGCGCCGTCGATAGACAGAAATAATCTGCAAAAAAGTCTGAATGACGAAAATTCTCCGTTTGTAAACAGAGCGCTGAGCGCGTACTCAGTCGGCTCCGTATTTAAACCCATAGTCGCGGCGGCGGCGCTCGACAGCGGAATAAGCGAGGATATGACGGTCGAGTGCGACGGAAAAATTAACGTAAATTCGAAAGTGTTCAACTGCCACAAAAACGACGGACACGGCGTTCTCGATATGGCGGGCGCGACATCCGTTTCATGCAACGAATATTATATAACGCTCGGGCTCGAAACGGGCGCGGAAAAAATTATAGACCTGGCGTCCTCACTCGGACTGGGGAAAGAAATAAAACTTGCCGGCTCGCTTGTCTGCGAGGGCGGAAACGTCCCCGATAAAAACGAAATAGACTCCGCCCCCGCGCTTGCGAATTTATCATTCGGACAGGGAACGCTCATGGCTTCACCGCTGCAAATCGCGGGGGTTTATTCGGCTTTTGCCTCGTCGGGAATTTACAAAACGCCGTATTTGATTAAGTGTTTTACAGACGAAAACGGCGCGGTGACTGCGTATTATAAGAATGAAACTAAGAACAGGGTAATAACCGAAAGCGTATGCAAAAAAATTCAGTCAATGCTAGAACTGACCGTCACCGACGGCAGCGGAAAGAACGCAAAACCCGAAAAAAATACCGCCGCCGGAAAAACGGCGACGGCTCAGTCGGGCTGGTATGAAAACGGCGAGGAGGTACTGCACACATGGTTTGCGGGGTATTTTCCCGCCGAAAACCCGCGATATGTAATAGTTGTGATGAACGAACACGGGAAATATTCGTCGACCGACTGCGCCCCCGCATTCAAAACGATAGCCGACGGGATATATGATACGGAATTACAATACGCAAAGAAATAATAATTTATTAAAGGGATAAAAGATTATTTATAATTAATTTGTGCGATAAATTATTATTCCCCCAAAAGAAAGTCCGGCAAATACATTATATTCACGCCGTCGACATTTCCCGACGCAAATTCATCAAGCGTCAAAACATATTTCGGATAATTATCATTTATTTCAAGCAGATTTGCAATCTCACGTTCCGAGTTTTCGGGCAGATTTCTGCACACCTGCACGTATATTTTTTCGTCTCTTTTCGAGGCGATAAAATCAATTTTCTTCGTACCGAGTTTTCCGATATAAACGTCATACCCTCTGCGTCTAAGCTCAAAATAAACGATATTTTCGAGCGCGGCGGCAAGCGATTTCGGATTAAAACCCATGATACAGTATTTTAACGATACATCGGCAAGATAGAATTTTTCCTGTGTTTTCAGCACGGATTTACCCTGCAAATCATATCTTTGACAGCGATATATGACAAAGGCCTTTTCGAGCCATTCGAGATAATTATACACATTTTCGACAGACAGCGAACGTCCCTCGCTTTTTAAAAACTTTACTATCGCGTTCGCCGAAAAGGTTTTGCCGACATTCTCGACAATATATCTTACAACGCGGTTAAATAAATCAAAATCCCTGATGCCGTTTCGTCTTGTAATGTCGTTGGTTATTACGGAATTATATATTCCCTCGACAATCATATACGCCGAATTTTCATCGAAATTTCCGAGCGCAACAATCGGGAAACCGCCCGTTCTTATATATTCGTTAAACAATTCTTTCTTATCAAGTCCGCTTGACTTTTTAAAATCGATATATTCACTGAACGACAGCGTAAACACGGGAACAGAAACATACCGCCCCGTCAGGTAGGTCGAGATTTCGCCCGACATTAATTTTGAATTGGCTCCCGTTACGTAAATATCGGAGTTTGTATTCTCCAAAAGGCTGTTCACCGCCTTTTCCCATCCGTCGATTTCCTGAACCTCGTCCAAAAGGAGATAGTATTTTTCGTCGTTTTTCATCAGCGATTTTATTGATTTGTGCATATCCCGGTCGGTCATGCCGTCGTCAAAATCCTCGGATGTATAGCGCATGCATATTATATTCTCCGCACTGACTCCGTCTGCGAGCAAATCATCCCTGAGCATTTCGAGAATCGTCGATTTTCCGCATCGGCGCACGCCCGCAAGTATTTTTACGAGCGGAACATCACGGTATATTTTTAAAATCTTTAAATATTCGGGTCTGACAATCACGAAAATACCTCCTTTTTTATTATTCTAGCATAAAAACATTGCATTATTCAATAGTTTTTACTTAATTTACGTAAAAACTTTGCATTAAACAATAATTTATTATTATAAAACGTAAACATTCTTTTGTAGTACTCTGTAACGCCTAAA
>DJEG01000107.1:25765-25950 GCA_002431305.1 Ruminococcaceae bacterium UBA5904
AGTATGGCTGTGTTTAACAAGGAGCGAGAACGCAGGCAGGCTGTCGCCTGTCAAGTTTGAGGACGCAGTTAAACACTGTCATACGCCGTAATGCTTGTAAAGTTTTAGGTGTTACAGAGTAGTAGGGGAAGATATCATCTTCCCGCATGAAACTTACAGTTATATCAATAATAAATTTGCGTCAG
>DJEG01000053.1 GCA_002431305.1 Ruminococcaceae bacterium UBA5904
CTTCCCCTACATATTTTGTTTATACCTTATATTTATTGTTTCACCGGCACGTCGTGTTTATATGACAATTTAAGCAGTATCGGCGTTATCAGCGCGCAGCATATAACCGTGAGAACAATCGCCGGCAGAAGTTTTTGGTCTATATATCCCGAGTCGATTCCCTTCTGCGCAACCATGAGCGCGACCTCGCCCCTTGCGACCATGCCGAAACCGACGGTGACGGAATCCCTGTTTGACATTCTGCATATCTTGGCTCCGATACCGCAGCCGATAATTTTCGTAACTACCGCAAGAACTATGAGCACAAGCGTAAACAGAAGAATCTCGCGCGAAAAGCCCTTTACATCCGTTTTAAGTCCGATATTTGCAAAGAAAATGGGACTGAATATAAGATATGAGGCGACGGTGACCTTTTTGGCGACGTATTTTCTCATACCCGTGAGGTTACAGAGAATAACGCCCGCAAAGTATGCGCCCGTGATATCCGCAACGCCGAAGAATTTTTCAGCGCAGTATGCCATTATGAAGCAGAACGCCATAGCCCATACCGAAACTCGTCTTGTCTCCTCATGTTCTTTCCAAATGCGTTTGAACACTTGATAAATAACAAGTCCGACAACTAATGCAAATACGAAGAACAGAAGTATTTTAACGACAACGATTCCCGGTTTAACGCTCGAATCGCCCATACCTGTTATAATGCTCAATACGACAATGCCGATTATATCGTCGATTATCGCCGCAGACAACAGAGTTGAACCCGCCTTCGTTTTCAATTTGCCCATCTCATTAAGCGTTTCGACCGTTATGCTGACGCTCGTTGCGGCAAAAACAACGCCGATAAACGCGGCCTTCATGAGTGAATTAAATTCGACCTTATCCTCGAAAAACAGGAAATACGCGCCTCCGCAGCCGAGTATGGGCACGGCAACGCCGAGCGTTGCGATAAGGCACGCGGCGGGACCCGTCTTTTTAAGTTCGGAGATGTCCGTATCAAGACCCGCAATAAACATAAGCATAATAACGCCTATCTCGCTTGTTTTAATAAGGAAATCCGTCTCCTCCAAGATGCCGAATCCGCACGGACCGAGAATAACGCCCGCGATAAGCGCGCCGACAACCTGCGGAAGGTGAACCTTCGCGGTAATCAGTCCGAAAAGCTTTGTGCATAAAAGAATTAATGCAAGTGCAAGTAAATATTCGTACATATAAAAACCCCCAAAAACAATAATTTATCGCGGTACCACGCGATGAATTATTGCAGTGAAAAGTGAAGGGTGAAAAGTGAAGAGGTTCGGTGTAATTCCTGACGGATTTGTCATTATAAAAGGCGTATGCCGTACCGCGTCAGCGTTTGTCGTACATTTGATAACATCAAAGCAGGTACAATCAACGTTTTCGAAGAAAACAAAACCGATTCTTTTCTCTCTTCTCCATTCTCTTTTATCTGAATAATTCGCCTCGGCGGATTATTCACTTAATATATCGTCTTTCGCGTTTTCTTTCTTTCTGATAATGCAAACGGGAGTCTGCTGCGAGCCCTGACCGAGCGGGTTATCGCGGAAAATCTCCTTGCACATATCGATACTGATATCCTTATCGCTTCTGCCGAGAATTTCTCTGCCGATATCGTTTGCGTCCATAACAACGACCTTACATCCGGTATGTTCCTCGAGCTTTTTAGCCGCCTCGTCGGGCTTATAGGGCGCGAGTTTTGCATAATGGTTGTACGGAGGAAGCGTGCAGTCGCACGGACCGTCTATGGCTCTCGCCTTTTCTCCGACTATTTTATAGAAAACGCCTCTGATACCGAACGGCTTTGTAACAGCCGAGCATGCCGCCGCAAAAAGGATTTTCGGCGCACCGACGTCTCTTAACGCAAGCTCCATCGTCCACGGGCTTCCGAGACCGATGCCATAGGGCGATTTGTAAACAAATTTGCAAAGAATTTTAGCAAGGCGCGAGGGCTTGATATCGTCGATATCAAAGGCTCGTCCCTGACTTATCGCAACTATTTTTTCGCTTATAAATATCATATCGCCGTCTTTAAGGTACGGCTTTACGCATTCGTCCATTATCTCGTTCAAATCGTCGCCCCTGCAGACGACTTTCGTCTTAACGGGAAATCTCAAAAAATCGCCGTAGGGCGTGTTTATTTCGAGTTTTTTATTCGGGTTTGCTTTTAAAGCTGACATATCCATAGCGTTGACATTCCTTTCACCGCAGTATTTTTCACATTCAGTTTATTTTAGTACAATATTTTTATTAAGTCAATAAGATTCGGCGCATTATCGGATAATTCGACGAACAAATATTATTGAAAATACGATTAATATATGTTAAACTTGACAGGTATTCTTATTTTAATATTCGGGAGACATAATTAATGAAAAAGCTCAACGAAATAGAGCGTATACCGACCCCTCAGCTGATTCTGTGGCGCGTTATTCGGGTTATTACGCTCATTTACGGCATTTACGGCTTGTTCACGAATTCGGTAACAATGCTTCTGATGTCAATATTCACGATAGCGTTTACGCATCTGTGGGATTTTTTTCAGCTTTTCGGCGGAAAAAGTTTCATAACCAGAGTTCCGTACAGTTCGCAGACGGCATTTAACATATTCATCTTTTACGGGTGCGTTATAGGTTATACGCTCAACTCGAAAACGAATTTTCCGTACAGCGATATTATAACTCACACGCTCTCGGGCGTTATCGCAGCGTGGTTTGCATATGATTTGGCTGTCGCAATGCAGGGCAAAAAACGTCATTTAAGCCCCGCGCTCGCCTCGCTGTTCAGCCTGACTTTTTCCATGTTTCTCGCCGTCGCGTGGGAACTTTACGAATTTACGATGGACAGAGTGTACGGCTATATGCTCCAAACGTCCGACATTATCAGCGAAATAGGAATCGTCGATACGATGGAGGATTTCATATGCTGTGCTATAGGCTCGGTGCTCGGCATGTTCTTTATCGCGTTTTACAGAAACGGAATAATCGGTCCGAACAGAAAAGAACGCAGAGCAAAGGTAAAAGCGCAGAGCAAACTCGACAGACAGGAAGAACTCGAATACTTAGGAATAGAAGAAAAACAATAATTTATCGCGTTACACGCGATAAATTATTGCAGTGAAAAGTGAAGGGTGAAAAGTGAAGAGGTTCGGTGCAAATCCTGACGGATTTGCCATTATAAAAAATGTATGCCGTACCGCGTCAGCGTTTGCCGTACATTTGATAACATCAAAACAGGTACAATCAACGTTTTCGAAGAAAACGAAACCGATTCTTTTCTCTCTTCTCTCTTATCCTTTCACTCAATAATTTACCTTAAGTAAATTATTGTTGTCCGCGTCAGGGCTTTTGTCCCGGCGCGGACTTTTATTTTACTTCATTTTTCATTCTCAGAGCAATATAAAGGAGGAAAAATTCAATTTATCTGAGCGTACCGTTTACAACCACCGTTGTAACGCCGGGCGTCGATGTAACCTCGCCGGTCGTTGTGTTCTGTGTAAACGCTGCGGCGGGAACCGTGAGCGAATACGCGCTTGACGCGGCGGGAAGGGTCAGAAGTCCCGAGGCATAAGTATAATCCGCAGAAGGTACCGCCGTGCCGTCGACCGTTATCGAACTGATTACGGGCGCGGGATTGAACGTATCGGAGAGAACCACGTTTGACGCGGGTGTATTTCCGTAGTTATAAAGAGTAAATGTGTAGGTTACTGCGCCGCCGTCGGTGAGAGTTTCGGGAGTTATAGCCTTAAACATTGTAACTCTCGCAAAGTCGTCCGCCGTAACAGCCGCGCTTGCGCTTGCGCTCTGTCCGAGTTCTGCCGCCGCCGCAGTAACGGTATTGGTTATCGTCGAGCCGGAAGCGCCCGAAGCGTATGAATTGGGAACTGCATTATAAACGATAAGCGCGTTTGCACCCGAGGCAAGCGACGGAATTGTGAATGTAACCGCTGACGATGTTACCGTCGGGGTAATATCGGACGAGTAAACGCCGTTTATATAGAGTTTTGCGGGTCCCGTATAAGTAAGCGGAGTAGCCGTCGCGCCCGCGAGCGCGTAGGTACCGAGGTTATCGGTAACCGTAACATTATTGAGCGCCGCCGCGCCGTTATTCACAAGACTTATCGTATACGCGATATTCGACCCGGGAATATAGTCCGAACCGACCGCGGTTTTTGCTAAAGCCAAAGTGTCCTCTATTACAGCTGTCGCAACGTTTGAAATCGCAGAACCGCTCTGCGCGCCGTAGACATATGTAAGAGAAGCCTGGTTTGTTATGGGTGTAGCCATATATCAACCTCTCGTTTCTTTAATTATTCAAGGGAATACCCCTCGGTATATAATATGAGAAATCCGAGAGTTGGTGCGGACAAATATTTTACCCGCGCCGGCTGTCTTATTAATACAATATACTAGTACTCTGTAACGCCTAAAAGTTTACATCTGATTACAAGTATGACTGTGTTTAACAAGGATTGAAAACGCAGGCAGGCTGGCGCCTGTCAAGTTTGAAGACGCAGTTAAACGCTGTCATACGCCGTAATGCTTGTAAAGTTTTAGGTGGTACAGAGTACTGGGTTTTATTTTATATACAACGGTAAATTCCTGTATGACGGCGCCCGTTTCGCTGTTTTTGCATTCATAGTTAACAATGTATTTACCGCGCCTGTTCGGTACGAATTTTATAATAAAACTTTCGTATGAATACGGATTATTTTCGGGTACGCCCTTTGATTCGACAGTAATTTCCGCCCTATCTTTACTGCATGAAGCCGTCCACGCACACCCGCTTTTGACCGGTGCCGTCAGAGCGTCTATATAAAAAGTGTCGCCTTTTCGTCCCTTAATTATAATTGTTCCGGGCTTTTGTATCCGGCACGCCGTTTTGAGTATTTCGCTCACGTCGTCCTCGTCAACACTGCCGTCCGAATTGCAGTCGTAATATGTGCTGGGCGGAAAGCTCCCGCCCTGTTTTTCATATTTTCTGAGCAGTTTTAAGCATTTTCTTGCGTCAAAAACGGTTAAGAATCCGTCAGAATCGTTGTCGCCCGGACGTGAAAAAGATTCATATCCCGGAATGTACTTCGGGAAAATAATATCCCAGATACTTTCTTTGAGAACACCGCCGGACGGATGACTTTCATACTCCGAAGGCTGTTCGGTCACGGCAAACGAATTAAGGGATAAAATCATAATCAGAACAACAATAATAAGAAATAAATTGCCGAAGTCTTTTTTCATAGTAACTCCTCCGTTTTTGTCCCGATTCTATTTTACATTATGAAAAGGAAAAAATATATAATTGTAACGGCAATGTAACTATTTTCGTTTAAATAAACATACAGACGAACGATTAATTGCACATTTTACATAAAAATAAGGCAACATGCCGAAAATTTCAACACATTGCCTAAGTTTTTTATTCAACGCACGTTATTTCGAACAGAGCGGATTTCTCCACCTCGTTCGTATAACCTATATATACGACCTCAAATGTATATTTGCCCGGTTCTGACGGAGTTACATGTAGAATGTGTTTATCCGAATCGCCGGGAGCCGGATCTTCAGGCATCGGAATTACTTCACGGTCAATCTTTAATTTGTCGGAGCTCTCAGTTATCGGAATCAGTTTCCACCACGAACTAAACGGTCCGAATTTTAATTCCTGTCCGACGCGGAGCGTTACGGGGAATCCGCCGAGTTTTGCACAGTAACGAAGCAAAATTCTCGCGTCCGAGGCTGTTATTTTTCCGTCGAAATTTACATCCGCGTTTTTTTTCTGATAGTCCTCCAAATCTTCAAGTTTTGCAGAAAACCTTAACACATCGCGCGCAGCCACGGCATTACGTTCATAACTTACATGACTGTTATTAATTACTTTGTGTACATATCCCGGAAAAAGAGTCACTTCTACAGCATTGATTTTTTCCTGCCCATTTGCGGTAACAGAAACCGCGCCTGCCGGCAAAACCAAAGATATAACCGTCAATACGGATAATATAATTGTAATAATACGTTTCATAAAGAACATCTCCTTAGCTTAAAAGTTTTTAATTAAAAAGCTAAATACAGATCTTCGATTTTTTAGAATGTCTGCAAAACATTGTTCTGTCCTCCGTTTTTTGTAATTCCATTGTATACAAAACGGGCAATGATGTAAATATTTATTTCACCATTGTAATTATTTTCGGTTAAATAAACATACGAACGAATGAAAAATTGCATATTTTACATAAAAACAAGGCAACATGCCGAAAATTTCAGCACATTGCCTGATTATGTTCAATTATATCCGTTATTTTACAGCGTCGTCATACGCTTTTTTGAACGCGGGAATCGAGCGGACTATCATATCGTACGATACGCAGTACGAGGCTCTGACATATCCCGGACAGCCGAACGAATCGGCGGGGACAAGCAGAAGGTCATACTTTTTGCATATCTCGCTGAATGCGTTGTCGTCGCCGTCGGGAGCTTCTATAAACATATAGAACGCGCCGTCGGGGCTTGCGCATTTGTAGCCGATATCCGTAAGCGATTTATAGAGATAATCCCTGTTCTTTCTGTACGCCTCAATGTCGGGACGGACGGACGCGCACTTCTCGATAACGCGCTGGAAGAGCGACGGAGCGCACACAAAACCGCTGCACCTTGCCGCGCCCGCGACAGCCGCGTACAGACGCACGGAGTCGTCGGCTTCTTTCGGAACGAGGACGTAGCCGATACGCTCGCCGGGGAGCGAAAGCGACTTGCTGTACGAATAGCACACAACGGTGTTTTTATAGAACTTTGCGGTAAACGGAGTCGGAACAGAGGTAAAATTGAGCTCTCTGTACGGCTCGTCGGAAATAAGATAAACGGGATGGGAGAACTCCGCCGACTTCTTTTCAAGGAGCGCACCGAGCTTTTTAAGCGTATCCGCCGAATAAACCGTGCCGGACGGGTTATTGGGAGAATTTATAATAACCGCCTGAGTGTTTTCGGTTATCATGTTTTCGAGTTCGTCAAAATTAATCTGAAAATGCTCCTTGTCCGCGCTTACGCATTTAAATGTAAGACCGTTTGACTCTGCAAAACATTTATACTCGGGGAAATACGGAGCGACTGCGATAAGCTCGCTTTTTTCATTCGCGCATAACGCTCTGAATACAGAGATAAGCGAAGCCGCCGCACCGCACGTAAGGTACAGTTCGCCCGCTTCGTACGAAGTGCCGAAACGCGAATTAAGGTCGTCCGCAATAGCTTTTCTCGCGCCGAAGTCGCCTGCCGCGCTGGTGTAGCCGTGAACGTCTATCGGGTCGCGCTCGTTTAATATATCGATAATCGCCGTCTTGACTTCTTCGGGCGCGGGAACGCTCGGATTGCCCAGCGAATAATCATATACGTTCTCCGATCCGACAACGGCTTTGCGCTGACTGCCGTACTCGAACAAATCTCTTATAGTCGAGCGGTTGCTGCCGTAAAAATAAAATTTTTCGTTTAACACTTTTATGCCCCCTGATGCTCAAAGCCCGCTTTGAACGCCTTGAGATTTATATCGAGAATCTTTTCGGGAAGAACCTCTTTCAAAACTTCCTCCCAGTCTATATCGGTCATACCCGTAGCCTTTATCATCGCGCCGAGCAGAACGATATTCATACATCTCGCATTGCCCAATTCAACCGCGATATGACCCGCGTCGAGAACAACGGTCTTAAAATTTTTCTGCATGGCTTCAACCGTTCCCTTGGGGTATTCGCAAGCGCCCGAGGCTACGCTCATGGGTACTATTTCGTAATCGTTGATAACAGCGGTACCGTCCTTTTTAAGGAAATGCGCGTATCTGACGGCTTCCATTTTTTCAAACGAGATAAGCATATCGGCCTGTCCCTCGCCTATAATCGGTGAGTAAACCTTATCGCCGTAACGAATCTGAGTTGAAACGCTTCCTCCGCGCTGGCTCATACCGTGAACCTCGCTCATTTTAACGTCGTAACCCGCCTTGATAAGTCCGCGGGTGAGTATCTTGCTGACGAGGATAGCTCCCTGTCCTCCGACTCCTACTATAAGTAAGCTTCTTACCGGCATCTTATTTCTCCTCCTTTTCAATCGCGCCGAACGGGCATACCTGATTGCATACCGTACAGCCTACGCAGAGCGTTCTGTCAATATCGGCTTTGCCGTCCTTCATTGAAATCGCGGGACAGCCGACTTTCAGGCACTTTTTACAGCTTCTGCATTTATCTGTATTTACATGGCACATACCAATGTCGTGTTTGACTTTCTTAAGGAGAAGGCACGGTCTGCGTGTGATAATCGCCGCAGGAACCTCGCTCGCGAGCGCGTCGTTTACAGCCTTTTCCATGGCGGTAAGATCCTGCGGGTCAACGATTATAACATTCTGATACCCCATAGCCTCGAGAATTTTTTCGGGTCTGATAGCGGGAGCGGGTTCGCCCATGAGCGTCTCGCCGCTGCCGGGGTTGTCCTGCTGACCCGTCATGCCGGTAATCGAGTTATCAAGAATACATGGGATGATGCGTCCCTTATTATAAATAATCTCCGCCGCGCCCGTCATTCCCGAATGGAAGAACGTCGAGTCACCGACTATTCCGAATACTTTTTTATCATTCTCGCCCATGACCTCGAACGCCTTTGAAATACCCATGCCGACGCTCAAACCGCCGCCCATGCATACGCACGTATCCGTAGCGTTAAGGGGCTTCGCGCTGCCGAGGGTGTAGCATCCGATATCACCGGAGATAACGTAGTTTCTGCCCTTGCCGAGGGTGTAGAAAAATCCTCTGTGCGGGCATCCGGGACAGAGCACGGGAGGTCTGCCGACAGCCTTTACGTCAAGAACGGTAAACTCTGCTTTTTTGCCGAAAATGCACTCGTTTAATATCTGAGGATTAAGCTCGTACATGTTCGGAACAACGTCCTTGCCGATACAGTCGATACCGGCGGCTTTAATCTGTTCCTCCATGAACGGCTCAAGCTCTTCGATAACATAGAGCTTCTTTACCTTTGAAGCAAAATCCTTAATAAGATTCATAGGCATGGGATATGTAAATCCTAACTTAAGGAACGACGTGTCCTCGGGGAAAACTTCCTTTGCGTACTGATACGCGACGCCCGCAGTGATAACGCCGACCTCCGAGCCGTTCATTTCGACCTTATTAAGTTTCGACGTGCAGGCAAACTCAGCCATATCCTTTAACTTCTGTTCGAGAACAGGGTGATGCGCCATTGCGTTCGCGGGGGTGGAAACGAACTTTGTCGGATCCTTTTTATATCCTTCATATTTAAAATCATATCTCTCGCCGGGCTCTACAAGACTCTTCGAATGACATACTCTCGTAGTGACTCTGAAAAGTACGGGGATGTCGAATTTCTCGCTGATCTCGTACGCCTCTTTAATAAAATCCTTGCACTCCTGCGAATCCGACGGCTCTATCATAGCCATCTTCGCGCTCTTTGCATAGTAACGGTTGTCCTGCTCGTTCTGGGATGAATGCATCGACGGGTCGTCCGCGCTTATAATTACGAATCCCCTGCCGATACCGTTGTACGTCGCGGTAAAAATCGGGTCTGCCGCCACGTTCATTCCGACGTGTTTCATCGCGCAGACTGAGCGCACTCCGCCGATTGACGCGCCGTACGCGACTTCAGTCGCTACCTTTTCGTTGGGCGCCCACTCGCAGTAAACGTCCTTATATTTCGGAAGATTTTCGAAAATCTCCGTGCTGGGTGTTCCGGGGTATGCGGAGCCTACCTTGACTCCCGCTTCCCACAGACCGAGAGCCGCCGCCTCGTTGCCGGACATAAGCTGTTTCATAATATATCACCTTTTCCGTATTTTCTTACATAATTATATATTATTATAGCATGCCCGTACACGTAATACAATGTAAATTTTTTATTCCTATATGAGTCAAATTTTGTGAACGTTGACACGATTTTCATTGTTTTTTAACTTTAAATATGTTATTATTAAGAAGAAGGTGCTGAAGATTTTTTATGAAAAAACTGATTATATATATTTTCGCCGTCGTTTCGCTGATGTCCGCTTTTATTTTAAGCGCGTCAGCAGCCGGCACATATTCGATAAAAAACGTTAATATAACCGCCGAACCGCAGATGAACGGCGACGCGTCGGTCATGAGCGAATGGACGGTTGAATTCGGCGCAGAGCGAAGCGACGGTTTCGAGCTTGAGATTCCGATTCCCGATGACGCCGAGTATAAATTTACGTCCGTAGATAATATTTCCGCCGACATCGATTCGTCAAACGTTCCGCTGAGCGCGGAGGCGTCGACCGACATTGACGGCGGGTACGCGGATTATACGTATACGCTGAGCGAATCGGACTCCGCGATAAAAGTAAAGTGGAACCTTAAATGTTTCGGCGAAACGCACGTTTTCAGGCTCTCCTACACTCTTTCCTCGGTCGTAAAAAATATTGACTCGCAAAACGTTTTTTACTGCAATTACATTCCCGAATCGATTTCGCCCATGTGCGAAAACGCATCGATAACGGTAAAACTCCCGTCGGACTGCTCGGGCAAAGACGTCGGACTTTTAACATCTAACAATTATAAGTGCACGAGGGACAAAACCTCCGTAACCTTCACGGGCGGAAAAACACCGGGCGGAGCGTTTATCGGCATTTCGATTCCGTCGGACAAGTTTACGTCTCTTCAGACATACACAACCTCCCCCGAGGGCTGGACGGCGGGCAGAATAATTCTGCTAATTTTCGCGTGCGCGCTCGCACTGACGGCAATACTCTGTCTTATATTCTCAAAACGCATAATGATATCTTCATTCAGACGTTCGTGCCGTAAGAATTCGTATATAGAACCGAGCGACAAGGCGATTGAATCCGTCATGCAGTCGCTGAGCGCCGCCGAGATTCTGAAAACAACGTCGTTATCCGTTTACAATGAGGCTGATTTGTTCATTTATACCGTTTTACAGCTGGCGCAGAGGGGCGTTCTGATTAAACACAAAGGAGCTGTTCTCCCGTCGGGCGAGGGCGGAAAACTTAAAAAACACGAGGAAAAAGCGCTGAGCTTTTTCACCGATGAAAAAACAAAATCAAGCGCGGACTTCTATCGTTTTATCAATAAATTCAACAGAAAAGTAAAAGGCGTTTCGCCGTTTTCCTGTCTTAATAAAACGAAGCGTGAACTTTGCAGAAAATGCTTTGAAATCGAATCGACAGCCGAAACTTACGACGGCATCGTAGGCTCGTCGATAAGCGAGGACGTTTTTAAAACCGGCAAAATTTCCGACGCGGATCTTGTCAGATTCATGTTCAGGGAAAACAACGGAAAAAATCACGTCTCGAACGGACTTTTCGCATTCAGAGAGGTCTACGAGGACGGTTTTGAAGAAATATTAAAAGAGAAAAAACACGGATAAGGGGCGTTAAAAATGAAAAAATATGTTGTGGCTCTCATTCACGAATACGGTTCGTCGGGCAGACTTATAGGCAAAAAACTGTCCGAAAAGCTCGGTATAGGCTATTACGACAAAGAAATTCTTGCTCTGCTTACAAAGAAAAAGGGCATATCCCCTCAGGCGGCGGAGGAACTTGACGAAAAAAGAACATCGAGCTTCCTCTACTCCGTATTTTCCGCCTCGCAGACGCGCCCGCTCAACGACGAGGTGTTCATTGCAAAAGCGGATATTATAAAGGAGCTTGCCGACGAAAAATCGCCGTGCGTTATCATAGGTTCATGCTGTGACTACATACTCTCCGGAAGGGACGACGTTATAAAGGTATTCATTCACGCGCCGTTTGAAAAGAGAAACGAGCGCCTTGCAAACGAATTGAAAGAAAAAAGCGCTAACACACCCGGAATTCTTAAAAAAAAGGACAAACAGAGAGCGGACTACTACAATCACTTCACGTTCAATAAGTGGGGCGACATGAAAAATTACGATTTGTGCATAAACAGCGAAATAGGCACCGACACCGCCGTAGATTTGATTGCCGCCGTGATAGGCGATATGTTTAAAGATTAAGGGGTTTTACATTTATGAATTATATATCACCGTCGATACTCTCAGCTGATTTTTCGCGCCTGGGAGAGGAGATTTCAAACATATCAGCCGCGGGCGCGGACATGATACATATTGACGTAATGGACGGCATGTTCGTACCTAATATTACACTCGGCGCACCGATTGTCAAATCTGTCAGAAAATGCTCGGATAAGATTTTCGACGTTCATTTAATGATAAACGAGCCGATAAGATACGTTGAGGATTTTGCAAAAGCCGGCGCGGACATTATATGTTTTCATATAGAGGCGTCGTCCGACGTCGAAGCAACTGTCGGCAAAATAATTTCGCTGGGCAAAAAGCCCGCAATAGCATTAAAACCGGGAACAAAAGCCGAAGAAGTGTTCAAATATCTCGATAAACTTTACATGGTTCTCGTGATGACGGTCGAACCCGGATTCGGCGGTCAGAGCTTCATGCCCGACATGATGGATAAGGTTAAAACCGTGAGAGACGAATGCAAAAAAAGAAACCTCGATATGAGAATCGAGGTCGACGGCGGAATCAGCGATAAAACAGCACCCGAAGCCGTTAGGGCGGGCGCGGATGTCCTCGTCGCGGGAAGCTATATTTTCTCCGCCGAGGACAGAAAAGAAGCTGTGGAAAAATTAAAAAACGCGAAGTAAACAATGATTTATTGTTTTTAAATGTAAACAATCTTTTGTAGGGGAAGACATTGT
>DJEG01000004.1 GCA_002431305.1 Ruminococcaceae bacterium UBA5904
TCGGCGTGCTTCAGTTCGACGTTCTCAAATTCAGAATGAAGAGCGAGTACGGAGTCGAATATTTAAGACAGGATCTGCCTCACGAGCAGATAAGAAGAGTCGAAAACGAAAATTTCGACGGCACTAAATATAATTTAGGCTCCGATACCCGCTGGGTCAAGGACGTAAAGGGCGGAGACCTTCTCATATTCAACGGCAACTGGGCTATTAACTGGGCACAGGAGAAAAATCCCGAATTGAAATTAAGAGAATTCCATCAGGATATAGAGGGATAATTTGTAAAGGAGAAAAAAAATGGACAGATACGAAAGCGCAAAGGCTATGTACCTTGATTACGGCATTGACACAGACAAAGCTATCGAAACGCTTAAAACAATTCCCGTTTCCATGCACTGCTGGCAGGGAGACGACGTAACGGGATTCGATTCTAAAGAGGCTCTTTCGGGCGGAATTCAGGCTACGGGAAACTACCCCGGCAAGGCAACCACCCCCGAGGAGCTTATGGCAGACATAGACAAAGTCTGCTCGCTCGTCCCCGGCAGAAAAAAAATAAACCTCCACGCGTCATACGCGATATTCGAAAACGGCAACTACGCCGACAGAAACGCGATTAAACCCGAGCATTTCAAAAGATGGGTCGATTTCGCCCGCGACAGAAAAATGGGTATAGATTTTAACCCCACGTTCTTCTCCCACCCGATGGTTAAAGACAACTTAACGCTCTCCTCCCCCGACGAAGAAGTACGTAAATTCTGGATAGAACACGGTAAAAGATGCATTGAAATCTCGCAGTATTTCGCAGAACAGACCAACATGCCGTGCGTTATGAATATATGGATTCCCGACGGATATAAGGACATCCCCGCCGACAGAATCGGACCGAGAAAAAGATTTAAGAAATCGCTTGACGAAATACTGAGCATTCCGTATGATAAGTCAAAGGTATTCGTTACTCTCGAATCAAAGGTATTCGGAATAGGACTCGAAAGCTACACCGTCGGCAGCGCGGAATTTACAATGAATTACGCGTCAAAAAACGGCATCGTCCCGCTCATGGACAACGGTCATTACCACCCGACAGAGGTCGTTTCCGACAAAATATCGTCCCTTCTTCTTTTTAACGAAAAAATAGCGCTCCACATAACGCGCGGTGTACGCTGGGATTCAGACCATGTCGTTATTTTCGACGACGAGACAAAGGAGATTGCAAAGGAAATCGTCAGAAACAACGCTCTTGACAGAGTGTTTATCGCGACCGACTATTTCGACGCGTCAATAAACAGAATCTCCGCATGGGTAACGGGACTGCGCTCTGTGCAAAAAGCTCTGCTTTACGCGCTTCTCGAACCCTCGGGTATGATGAGGGAGCTTCAGGAAAAGGGCGAATTCACACGCCTTATGACAGTGTCGGAAGACCTTAAAACCATGCCGTTCGGCGATATCTGGAACGAATATTTAAGACAGTCGGGCATACCGGCGGATTATTATTCAGAAGTCGAAAAGTACGAAAAAGAGGTACTGTCGAAAAGATAATTTACATTATAAAAAAACCAACCGCAGGTATTCTGTTTACATACCTGCGGTTTTTTATAAAAAGCAACTGTTTTTTTCTTTTATTGTCACATTTACATTGATTTTCGTCAAGTTTTAAAATATAATAGTTATGCAATAAAATGGAATTAAAAGGTGAAAAAGAATGGAGCAATTTCAGACTGCCGTAAAAAACGCGCTTAAACGACACAATATCACCGTTTACAAACTTTCTGAAATCACGGGGATAGAGCGGAGTCATCTTGTAAAAATAGTTAACGGACAGCGCGGCATTTCCCCGCAGAAATTCGAACTTCTGCTTAAATCCATGAACCTGACTCCGGATGAGGATAGGGAAATAAGGCTTGCATATATAGATATGAATTACGGAATCGATAAATTCAACGAATATCTGAATATTTTTCTGTTCGGCGAGGATACAAAGCCTGAAATCGCGGCGATGGAAGAGGATGAACCCGCCGTTGATTTCACTGAGAACATTACAAATTTAAATTCGCGGACAGAGATTATAAATGCTCTGTACGCTGTGACAAAGCAGGAAACGAACAGAAACGAAAAAAAACGCCTATATACAAATATAGACGCCTCGCTTACTGTGAAAATTTTCGATTCAGTGAAGGATAGTGTCACCGGAACCGATATAAAACAGAGTATAACATCAAATTCTGATTTAAATTATTCCAAAACCGTTAAAAGTGCCGTAGAATTCATGCTTAAGGGATATAAAATATACTACTCCGGTTCTGATGCGGCTATAAAAAACAGACCGGACATAGTTTTCCCCTTTTATTTTATAACAAGCGAACTCTGCGTATTTGCGGATGAACCCCTGACGCACGGATTCTCGATAAAAAACAGAAAACTCGCTGACGCATACGCAAAGAAAATACTATATTCGACAGGCAAAATGACCAGTATGGTATCGCTTACTCAAAACGTCATGGACATAAAAAACGATCAGCTCAAAAATATCCGGTATAAGGACCAAACGAGCATAATAATGGAATTTTTTCCATGCACTCCGATTTTTATGACGCTTGAAATGGGCGAGCAGATAACAAAAAATGAAATACCGAACCGAAAATATCTGATAGACTCCACATACGAGTACTATCAGGCGCTCAGGATGTCGCAGAAGAATTTGATAAAAATTCACTCGTACGAAGGCATACGTGATTTTACCGGCCGCGGTATGGTATCTTATTTACCCGAGGAATGCATTAATCCCCTTAAAGCCGAAAGCCGAATTAAGGTATACAAAACACTGCTCGAATATTACCGCAGTGAAAATCACAATTTATACATATCAAAACCCGGTATGTTCAAAAACAAAATAACCCTGGACATAACGGACAGATATTCAGACCGCCGTAATGTTGTATCGAGTCTGTACGGATATTTGACAAACTTCATGGGTAATTCGAACATTTCAATAAACGATACGGAGATTAACAATGAACTTGCAGATTTCTGCCGTTACCTCACGGTTTCGCCGTATATTTATTCAAAGGAAGAATCGCTTGATATAATTTCACGGGAGATAACAAGGCTCGAGGATATAACAGCCGGTAAAGAATAAACAAAATCGGTTTTATTTCAAGTCCTCAATCATCAGTTTGGCGGCTTTATAAATATCTCCGCAGCCGAGCGTTATTACGAGATCGCCCTCTTCTGCTATGCTCTCGACATAGTCGGCAACCTCTCTGAACGTGTTAAACCATACGCTCCCGGGAATGAGGGCCGACAAATCCGACGTGTGAATACCGTACGTATTCTTCTCCCTCGAACCCATTATCTCGGTCATTACGACTTTGTCGGGAATCTTCAGTACCTCGGCGAAATCGTTTAAAAGCATTGCGGTACGCGAATAGGTAAACGGCTGAAATACAGCTATTACGCGTTTGTAATCGAGTTTTTTCGCAGCTTCGAGAGTAACTCTTAGTTCCTTCGGATGGTGCGCATAGTCGTCGCATATCGTAATGCCCTTATAAGTTCCGAGGTTTTCGAATCTCCTGCCCGCGCCCTTGAAATCGGAAATTTCCTTTATCGCTTTTTCGATATCGCATCCCGCATATACGCTCGAGGCGAGAGCCGCAAGCGAATTATAAACATTATGGTCACCGGGCACATTTAAAACGACGTGCCCTTTTTTCTCGCCTTTATAATAAACGTCGTACTCGGGGTATGCGCCCTTTCTGTCTGATATTAGTTCCGCACGCCACATACAGTTTTCACCGAGCCCGAACGTAATAAACTCTTTATTCTTATACTTCATATCGTTTATCGCGTCGCATGTGTTTTTATCGTCGAGATTATAAATAACCGTTTCTGCGCTGTCGGCGAACTGCGTAAACGACTTTTTCAGATTCTCCATGGTCTTGAAAAATTCCATATGGTCAGCGTCTATATTGAGAATAACGGCGCACTTGGGCGACATCTGCAAAAACGTGTTTTTATATTCGCACGACTCGCATACGAAAATACCGCTCTTTCCGACAATTCCGTTTGTACCGGTATACGGAAGTTTTCCTCCGATAACCGCGGACGGGTCGAGTCCCGATTCTATCAGTATCTGCGCGGTCATGGACGTTGTCGTCGTCTTGCCGTGCGTTCCGCATATGCCTATGCAGTTTTCATATCTTCTCGACAGCGCACCGAGTATTTTTGAACGTTCGAATGTCGGTATACCGCTCGCCCTCGCCGCTATAAGCTCGGGGTTGTCATCCATTATCGCCGCGGTGTGAACTATCATTTCGGCGCCCTTTATATTTTCGGCTTTCTGCCCCATTACCACGGGAATTCCCAGCGCACGGATTCTGTTGAGAGTGTCGCTCTCGTTATTGTCCGAACCCGAGAGAATATATCCCTCGCTGTGCAGAATTTCGGCTATCGGACACATGCCCGAGCCGCCGATTCCGATAAAATGTATTCTTTTTACCTTTGAAAGGATTTCATCTGCTTCATACATAATTATATCTGCTCCCTGTTAAAGCGTATGTATTATTCGATAGGTATTTCAATGGGACTTCTGCGCTGGAAAAGGACCGTGGACTTAAATCCCGCCTCCAGAGCCGCCTCGTACGCATGCTTTATACCGACGCCTATATCTTTGGCAAAATGAGCGTCGGAGCCTACGCTGATAAGTTTACCGCCGAGCTCCTTAAATCTTTTGACCGTCTGAGCCTCGGGCGAAAGCCTGTTGATAGGCTGGCGCAGTCCCGCGGTGTTAATTTCGAGCGCAATATTTTTTTCAGCGGCGAGCTTCAGAATTTCGTCGACCTTATCTTTATAATCGTCAATATCTATCATAATATTATTTCTTGCATAAAAATATCTGAACGGATATGTAAGATGCGCGAGAACGTCGAATCCGCCCCACTCGAGCATATTCAGCTCCTCGTCAAAATATTCGTTAAGCTGAGCCTTTATATCCATACCGGTAAAATCCTCGATATAATAAAAGTCAGTTTTATTTCTTAAATTATGAACGGAGCCGAGTATAACGTCGAATTTCTGCGAAGCGATTATCTTCTCGCTCGTCTCGGTATCGTAACCGCACTCGCCGAGTTCTATTCCGTTTAAAACGAGAAGCTTTCCGTAAAACGCGCTTTTAGCCCTCGCGACCTCAAAAAACGCCTGTCTGACGCTTCTGTCAAAATTATCTTTGTAAAAAGCGTCGACCTCGCAGTGGTCTGTAAACGCGATTGCTCTGAGTCCCTTATTTACCGCCGTTTCACACATATACATCGGGCTGTGATTGCCGTCGAATGAGTTGTCCGTGTGATTGTGCATATCTATTATATTCTTAAATTCCATAATTCTTTCACCTTTCAAAAAGAGTATAGCACAAAATCAAGGTTATTTACAATAATTTTTAAAAATTATATACTATTGAAAAAAAATATGTTAAAATAACTTATCCAAAGAAAAAAGAACGGAGAATTAAAATGAAAATAACGGCAAAAGCCGCAGGAAAAATAAATCTGCTCCTCGACCTCACCGGCGTTCTCGACAACGGATACCACTGCATTTATACGGTAATGCAATCGATTTCCGTATTTGATAAGGTTACAATTGAAAAAACGTCCGACGGCAAAATAACGCTCGGATGCGATAAGGACTTTATTCCGACGGACACGAAAAACACCGCATATAAGTCCGCTCTGGCTTTTTTCAACATCTCAAAAATAAAAAATCCCGGAATAAAAATATTTATCAAGAAAAATATCCCCTGTCAGGCGGGCATGGGCGGAGGAAGCGCCGACGCCGCCGCAGTACTCGTAATACTAAACGAGATGTTTTCATCGCCCTTTACGACGGACGAACTGTGCAGAATCGGCGAGACGATAGGCGCGGACGTTCCGTTCTGCATAAAGGGCGGATGTGCGCTGTGTCTTAATATAGGCGAGGTTATGGCGAAACTGCCGAGCGCGGAGCTTTACGCCGTCGTCGTAAAACCCGAGCAGAACGTTTCAACAAAAACAGCATATGAAAACTTCGATTCATTAAAAGAGGTAAGACATCCCGACAACAACAGATTCCTTTACGCAGCAGTTCATTCGGACTATCACGACATCTGCCGTTACGGTGCAAACGTATTCGAACAGGCGGTCGAGGTTTACGACAGGGCGGATATAAAATCGGTAATGCGCTCAAACGGCGCGGGACTTTCCATGATGACGGGAAGCGGTTCTGCCGTATTCGGCATTTTCAACGACGAATCAAAAGCAAAAAACTGTTTTGAATTATTAAAGACCAAATACAAAGAGGTTCATTTCTCAAAATTCACCGAAAAATCGATTTTTATTGAATAAAAATTTTCCGAAGCGTTCATCTTTAGGGTGAACGCTTTTTTCGGAGGTTTTTACAATGAACATAAAAAACAAGTTATCACTGATAAAAAATAAACTTTCATTTTCCGATTCGATTACTCAGAAACAGAGAATCCGAAATATAATTCTCGCCTCGGCGGTTTCGTTCGTGTTTTTATTATGCATTCAGTTCTTACAGTTCGTCACAGACTGCCGTGACATAAGAGCCGACGTGCTCAGACTTCACGTTATAGCAAACTCCGATACCGATATCGACCAGGACGTAAAATTAAAAGTACGCGACGCGCTTCTCACAAAAGGGGCAGAAATTTTCGACGGAAGCGTAAACGTCGAAAACGCGAAAAAGAAACTGACCCCGGAGCTTAAAGAAATCGAAAACGAGGCTGACAGCGTACTTAAGGAAAACGGTTTCGGCTACAGTGCGAAAGTAAAGCTGACGGACGAATACTTCCCCGTAAGGGAGTACGAGAACTTCACGCTTCCCTCGGGACGGTACATGTCCCTTACCGTAACGCTCGGCAGCGGAGAGGGTCACAACTGGTGGTGCGTCATGTTTCCCCCGCTGTGTCTGCCCGCAGCCGAAGACAAAGAGAGCGCATACGACGCTGTGTTCTCACCGGAGGAAACACAGATAATAGAGAATAGGCAGAAATATAAAATTAAATTCAAAATACTCGAATGGACGGACGAAATTATCGAAAAACTGCGTTCAAGATAACAATGTTTGACATAAATAATAAATATAGTCTTATTTCCCTGTAAAACCGATTCCAATTTATCAAGGCAGGATTTCCCTTACGTAATCAAATAATTTCCATGAATATACAATTGCATTTGCGGTTCAAATCTGCCCGAAAAAATGTTCAAAACTCTGTTCAGAAAGTTCAAAACTTTACACCCACGAGGACTAAAAAGCAAATTTTTTGAACCAAACGGAGTAGTTTTGAACATTTTGAACATAGTTTTCGACAATTTAAAGATTTTTACTTTACAGCGAGGCAAAAATGTATATTGTGCAAAACTTTCTGCATACCGTTTTATAAATTCTGCATATCGTCAAAAAAAACTGTATATTATAAATTTCAACGCAAAAAAACCGGTTTTCACTGCTGAAAAATCGGTTTTTTCATATTTTTATTATATATAATTATATATTTTATATTTAATTTAAAAAGATTGCGTAATATTGACATACATTTTATTATTTCTTATAATATAAGTTATATTTTGAAAGAGTGTGATATTTATGTCGACAACCATAAAAATACTCGTCTGTATATTAGCGGGATTAGGCGCGGGACTCGGCACGGGATTTGCGGGAATGAGCGCGGCGGCGGTTATCAGCCCGATGCTCACGACGATTCTCGGCATGGACCCGTATCTCGCGGTCGGAGTCGCATTGGCAAGCGACGTTCTGGCAAGCGCGGCGAGTGCGGTAATGTACGCGAGGAAAAAGAATATAGACATCAGAAACGGCATAGCCATGATGATATCCGTACTTATTTTTACGTTTGTCGGCTCGTTCGCGGCAAGCTATCTGCCGAGCAAAGCGATGGGCGGATTCTCGATGATAATGACGTTTTTCCTCGGTTTGAGGTTTATAATCAAGCCAGCAACGAAGCCTAAAGCAAGGCTCGAAAACGCAACGAAAAAGCAGAAAATAATACGCTCGATAATCTGCGGAGGAGTCGTAGGATTCATATGCGGATTCGTCGGTGCCGGCGGAGGACTGATGATGCTGTTTGTTCTGACAAGCGTACTCGGATACGAATTAAAAACAGCTGTCGGCACGAGCGTATTTATAATGTCGGCTACGGCGCTGACGGGAGCAGTCAGCCACTTTGCGATAGGCGGAGCGCCGGATATACTTTCGCTGATTGTGTGCGTTATAAGCACACTTGTTTTTGCAATGCTCGCGGCTCACATAGCGAATAAAGTATCCTCAAAAACAGCAAACAGAGCCACAGGCATTGTCCTGGTGATCCTCGGAATTTCATTGGTTATTATAAAATACTTTTTATAATATTATTTTAATTAATGGGGAATGATGAAAATGGGATTGAATGACACAGTAAGCGCGGAAAGGATTCACATAGGCTTCTTCGGACTCAGAAACGCAGGAAAATCGAGCGTTGTAAACGCCGTAACCGGACAGAAGCTGTCTCTCGTATCGGACGTTAAAGGCACGACGACCGACCCCGTGCAGAAAGCCATGGAGCTTCTGCCGTTGGGACCTGTCGTAATTATCGACACGCCGGGCATAGACGACACGGGAACGCTCGGCGAGATGAGAGCCGAGAGAGCAAGACAGACGCTTACTCATACGGATATCGCGATTCTCGTAACGGACGCGAATAATCCGCTGACGGATACGGAAAAGGAGCTTGCAGGCGTATTCAAAGAGAAAAACATACCGTACATAACCGTATATAATAAATCGGATTTGCTTGAAAGAGTTCCGGAGCCCGGCAAAAACGAAATATACGTCAGCGCAAAAAATAACACGAATATATACGAGTTGAAAGAGCTTATCGGCTCGCTTTCGGGAAAGTCAAAAGAGCAAAAACCGCTTTTAGGCGATTTAATTAATAAGAACGATATCGCCGTGCTCGTTACGCCTATCGACTCCGCCGCACCCAAGGGCAGGATGATTCTCCCCCAGCAGAACGCAATCCGCGACGTGCTCGACAATTCGTGCATTAACATTGTCGTTAAGGAGTCCGAACTCGAATACGCGCTGTCGATTATGAATAAAAAGCCGAAGATAGTCATAACGGATTCGCAGGCTTTTGAAAAAGTATTAAAAATCGTACCCGAGGACATCGCGCTGACTTCTTTTTCAATTGTTTTCGCGCGGTATAAGGGGATTCTAAAAGAAGCCGTCAGGGGCGCGTCAATGCTCAATAAATTAAACGACGGCGACAGAATTTTAATATCCGAGGGCTGTACGCATCACAGACAGTGCGAGGATATCGGAACGGTAAAGCTCCCGAAATGGATAACCGCGCATTCAGGAAAAAAGATCGAATTCGAATTTACCTCCGGCAGAGAGTTCCCCGAGGACGTAAGAAAATACGCGCTCGTAATCCACTGCGGCGGCTGTATGCTCAACGAACGCGAAATGATTTCGAGAATGCAGACATGCGTAAACGAGGGCACGCCGATAACGAACTACGGCACCGCGATAGCGTTTATGAATAATATACTAAAAAGAACGCTCGAAGTGTTCGGAGACGAATACATATCACTGTTGAATTAAAATACAACTATATAAATACGGGTCTGTGAAGGTTTTTCACAGACCCGTTGTTTTTATTATACAATTGCTTTTTGCTATTCGGGCAGTTTTATCATCCCCGTTACTCCGTTTCAAAAACAAACGCCTCGTACGGCTTTAAACGGCAGCTTGTTAGCATAAACTCACCGTCGTTATAATTATGAAGAATAAGTTTGCACTTATTGTATCTTAATTCCCTGGGCATGGTGAATACTGCTTCCTTATCCGTATAGCTTGCGGCAACAACGTATTTTTTGCCTTTATACGCTCTCTCGTACACCCAGATATCCTTATTTTCGGGCATATACTGCTTATACGTGCCGTATCTGATTATCTCGTCGCCTATACGCATACGGTTTATCTTCTGATAGAAATACCATACGCTGTTTTTATCTTCTAAAGCCTTTTTAACGTTTATCTCGGGATAATTCGGGTTATTGGGCATCCATGGTTCGGCGGTCGAAAATCCCGCGTACTCGCTGTCGTCCCACTGCATGGGTGCGCGCGCGTGGTCTCTCGCTTTTTTATTAAGTCCCCACTTTACTATGGGCATTGCGGGCGGGAAAATCTTTTTGACCGTGTCGCGAAGCTGTAAGGAAACTACATCCCTGTACTCGTCGGGTTCAAGATCTTCAAAATTAGTCATGCCGATTTCCTGACCCTGATATATGTACGGCGTACCCTTTAAGAAGTTAATGCTTATTGCAAGCATTTTGTCGACATACTCGCGGTACTCCATCTTTCCGTAACGCGGAACGGCTCTCGGATAATCATGGTTTTCTATATAAAGAGAGTTCCAGCACGTGTCGGGCAGAGCCTGCCAGGAGGAGAAAATCTCTTTCCACTTTTTAAGATTAAACGGCTTCGGGATAGTCGTCATAAATGAGTCGACCTGAGTCTGATGCTCGAATGTAAATACACAGTCGAGCTCTTCACGGCTCTCGTCAACGCAGTCGAACGCGTTATTTATCGTTATGCCCTGCGCCTCGCCTACTATCATCGTATCATATTTTGACCACGACTTTTTGTTAAGCTCGTGAATATACTCGTGGTATCTCGGTCCTATAACGAAATGCTCGTCACCGCATACGACGGGATTGAATTTACCGTCGGCAAACGACTGATCCTTGCTTATATAAGTTATAACGTCGCATCTGAAGCCGTCGACGCCCTTTTCGAACCAGTAGTTGCAGATATCCGCAACCTCCTGTCTTACCCTGGGATTCTCCCAGTTGAGGTCGGGCTGTTTTTTATGGAAAAGGTGGAGATAAAATTCGCCCGTCGTCTCGTCGTACTCCCACGCGGAGCCGGTAAATCTCGACGTCCAGTTATTAGGCGGAGTTTTTCCGTCCTTGCCCTTTCCTTTTCTCCAAATGTAATAATCCCTGTACGGATTGTCCTTTGACGAACGCGACTGCTTAAACCACTCATGCTCGTCGCTCGTATGGTTAACGACGAGATCCATTACGAGTTTAATCCCTCTTTCATGCATGCCGTCAGCCATCTCCTGCCAGTCGTCGAGAGTGCCGAATTCGTCCATAATATCGCGGTAATCGCTGATATCGTAGCCGTTGTCAGCGTTGGGTGACTTGTAGCAGGGGCTAAGCCACACGCACGTAACGCCCAAATCTTTGAGATAATCAAGCTTGCTTATAATACCGCGTATATCGCCTATTCCGTCGCCGTTGCTGTCGCAGAAGCTTCTCGGATAAATCTGATATATAACGGCGTCCTTGTACCAACGTGATTTTGACATAGGGAAACCTCCGATTTTTAAACTATTTTTAAACCATATAATATATTAATATTTTATCATTTATATCATTTAATTGCAATCAGAAAAAAGAAAAAGCCGATCCGAGGGGGGAAGGATCGGCTTTTTCTCAAACCGTAAGGTTTAAAAAAGAGAGGTATATGTACATGAAATGTTCGTAAAGAACACGGAGCTGTTTGTCTGTCCGCATTTAACCGTTTTTATTCGCTCAGGTCGGGACAGCTGACCTTTGATGCATCCTGTGACTAAAATATAACGTTCACAGCTTAAAATAACCTTGATTTTTCTTAAAGTTTATAAAGAAATCGTTAAAAATTTATCAATTGTCATAGTAGATGTAAGTTCCGAGCCTTTCACTTGTCGAAAGACTGTACGAAATTACGCCCGAATCGCCGACTACAAACAGGTTATCGCCTATATATGTCACACGCGTACAGTACATGTCGTCGTTGACCGGACCGTTATAGTAATCGGTCTTTGATATTTTTGCACCGTCAACTTTTATAACAACGGCTTTAAGGTCGGAATCATTATTTGAATAACCGTTGTTGTAAAACTGAGCAATAACGCCGTATCTGCCGTCGCCGAGCGAAGTAAACGCCTTATGATCGGTATTTATATATGCGTTTTTTATATTAAGCGTATCAACGCACTTCGGATTTTTCGGGTCGGAAACGTCGAAAAGCTTGATTTCGGCAGAGCCGTCGGTACCGTTTTCATCACCGCCCTCGCCTATGCCGAGTACGAGATTATCGCCGACGGGATGAAGATATGACGAGAATCCGGGGATTTTAAGTTCGCCGGCAACTTCGGGATTCTTTACGTCGCTTAAATCAATGACGAACAGCGGGTCTGTCTGATAGAATGTCACCGCGTAAGCCGTATTGCCGACGAAGCGGACGGATTTCATATATTCGCCCAAGCCGAACGCTTCGGTTCTCGACACGATTTCGAGTTTGTCGTTAACTATGAACACGTAGCTTGCGGAATCGGTTTTATATGTCGATTCGACGGCAACTCTGAAATATCCGTTATATCTGTCCATTGAAAACTGCCCTATAACATTTCCCGGAAGCGTAACCGAGCCTATATTAGTAAGAGCATTGCTGTCGATTTTGTAAGCGGTAATATCTGTAGCCGCGTACGAATCAACGCCCTGTATATTCTTTGATTTTTCAAGATAATCGTATGACGAAACAAAGAGATATTCGCCGTCGCAGTAAACGTCCTCGCAGTAACCGAGCGCGGCTCCCGAGTAAAACGTATTCTCGCAGTCGTTTATATTAAACGATGCGACAGTCTGATAAACCGTAGGTTCGTCCGTATCGCGGACGCAGATATTATCTGCGTTTATTCTCGCTCTCTCACTGCCGTTGATAATCTCGGTCGGAACGCAGTTCTCTTTTAAAGTTTCGGTACTCAATTCCTCATTACTTTCGGCATAGTCAAACGGAATGGAGTATCTGCCGACATATATGAACTTGCCGTCAGCAATTCGTGAGGAAACGTACGTTCCGTCGCAGACATATGAAAACTCCATAACAGGTGACTTCGGGTCGGTAATATTGTAAACGGAGATAACGGTATTCAGATATTCAATTCCGGCATAGCATGCAACTCCAACTCTGTAACTGTCCTCAGGTGCATAACTGGAGTCAACTTCCTTGTACGTGCCGACTACGGTTATCAGCTTGCCCGACGTAAGGAACATATCCTGTGTTTCGCATTTCGTGCCGTCGTCGGAAACATAGGCGGGCATGGACTTGAGCGTTTTCATATTCTCAGGGTCGGAAACGTCGAGAATATATATTTTGTCAGAGGATAAAACATAGATATTCTTTCCGTCGGTTTTGACTATATCGCCCTCGTCAACGCCGTCGACCTGCAAATTGGTTTTTCCGTATGACGAAGATTCGGCGGAAACCTGAGCGGACTCATTGACCGACTCTGCCGCGCTCGGGGCGGCACTGCCGGTATTAGCCGAACCGTCGGCGGTCATATTACCGTTCTTTTTTCCGAACAATGAAAACGAATTATAATTCCGATATTTTTTCTGTTCGCTTAACTGTTTTTTATAGTAGTCGGCTACTATGGTTTCGATATTGTCGTAGCCGGTTCTGTCGACTGATGAATTATAGTTATTATTAATATTTATGTTCGAGCTGTTCGGGCTCCCGCTTTGAACGAGCGGAGTATCATTGCCGAATCCGACCGCGCCTATTCCTATTACTATCGCAATTGCAGCCGCAACGGAGACCGCCGCGCTTATTATATGTTTTTTATTAATTCTCTTTTTATTGTCCGGCTCGACGACCGCTATCTGCTTTACGCCGTCAAGCTGTTTTACGATATTGTCTCTGCTGAGTTCTTCAGGGAGAGAAACGTTATCGGACGCGCTTTTAATTTTATCGAAAAGCTCTTTATCCTGCTTGTTCATATATGTCACTCCTTATGTAAGAATAGTTCTCAGCTTGGAAAGCGAGCGGGAAAGCTTCGAGCGTACCGTAGACGCGGGACAATTTATTATCTCGGCAATCTCGGAACTTTTGTATCGGTGTACAACGCTGAGAATAACGACCGTACGCTCTTCATCCGTCAGACTCTCCATAGCGTCGTAAATTTCCGTTCTCAATGTAAAGTCCCCGCCCTGTTCGCTCATTACAACGGGGATATCCCCGTCTGCGGTTTTACATTCGTTCTTTGCATGAGCGGAAGTAAGCGACGATTTACATATATTGGACAGTATTTTAAACAGCCATGATTTAAACGCGTTCGGGTCTTTTAACGACACTATCGAGGAATACGCCTTGACGCAAGCGTTTTGCACCGCGTCGAGAGCGTCCTGCTCATTGTGCATAAAATACAGCGCAAATTTGTACATATCAAGCGCGTATATCTCGTACAGATCGCCGAAAGCCTCGGAGTCTCCGTTTTTCGCCCGTCGGACGAGCGAGCGTATATCTTTTTTCATCGGTGTCCCGCTCCTTTCGTACATAAGACTAAGAAAATATATAAACTGTTGCAGAAAAAAAATAAAAAAATCGGCTTCGGGGTATTAAATTTTATCCCAAAACCGATTTATATAAATTGAAAGTATTAAAAATGCGTAAGGATTAAACCCACCACATCTCGCAGGTTCCCTCTTTGATGATAGCCTGATTGAGCGTTTCAATCGCTTTTCTGAGTCCCTCGTCCTGGCTCATGAGAGAATCCTCATGCTCAATCGAAAGAACGTGGTCATAGCCTACCATTCTGAGCGCGCTTACGATATCCTTCCAGTAGCCAAGGTCGTTTCCGTAGCCCACGCTTCTGAAAAGCCACGAACGGTGAATTTCATCGGCGTACGGCTTAGTATCGAGAACGCCCGTTCTTGCGATATTGTACTTATCGAGCTTCGTATCCTTTGCGTGAACGTGGAATATCGCGTCAGAGAGTTCTTTAATTACAACAACGGGATCCATACCCTGCCAGATAAGGTGGCTGGGGTCAAAGTTCGCGCCGATTTCGGGGCCTACGGCATTGCGGAGTCTTAAAAGCGATTCTGTATTGTAAACGCAGAATCCGGGATGAAGTTCAAGACCGATTTTCGTAACGCCGTGACTCTTTGCGAACGCGACAAACTCTTTCCAGTACGGAATGAGAACCTCGTTCCACTGCCATTCGAGAACCTCCGAAAAATCGTTCGGCCACGGGCAGGTTACCCAGTTGGGGTATTTCGAATCCTCGCAGTCGCCGGGACAGCCTGAGAACGTGTTTATCTGATCAATGCCCAGTTTCTCCGCAAGCAGGACCGTATCGCGCATATCCTTGTCGAATTTCGCTGCGATTTCCTTATTGGGATGAACGGGGTTGCCGTGACAGCTCAGCGCGCTGATTACGACATTGTATTTTTTAATAAGAGCCTTGAACTCTTCAAGTTTTTTGTCGTCGTTTAAGAGGATTTCGGGATTTGCATGGTCGTTTCCGGGATATCCTCCGCAGCCGATTTCGACGGCTTCAACGCCCATATCCGTAAGATGTTTAAGCACTTCCTCGAACGGAAGCTTTGCATATAAATTTGTTAAAACTCCGAGTTTCATTATGTATAATCTCCTTATTATCTGAAATTGGCTTTGAGGAATTTCATACTCCTCTTAATGTCGGAAAGTCCATCGGGTGTCGGCTCGTCGTTTTCGAGAATTACCCAGTCAAGCCCGATTTCCTTTGCAGTTTTAACGACCGTATCGAGGTCGCAGTTACCCTCGGTCAAAGCCTTGGGATGACCGTCAAGTCCGTCCTTTATATGAATGTGAACAATGCTGTCCTTATGCTCCGTTAAAAACTTATGATTGTCAACGCCGGCGTAAAAGCTCCAGTACGTGTCTATCTGCAATGAGCAGACCTCTGCGACCTCGTCGATAATAAGTTTATTGCTGTTTTCGTCAACGGGAGCGAACTCTCTGTCGTGGTTGTGATAATAAATCTTAACGCCCTCTTTTTCGGCTTTCTTCGCCGCGGGGGCTATTATCTTCTTAAAACGATCAAGCCCCTCTCTTGAAAAAACGTCTGCTCCGCCCATACCCATTTTGGTAAGTCCGAGCGTTTTTCCGTATTTTAATGTTGCGTCGAGATGTTCCTCGTCGTAGTTTTCAAGCCCCATGTGCGTTCCGACAGCGACGAGTCCCGCGTCGTCGAGAGCTTTTTTCAAAGTTTCCGCGTCCAAATCCTGATATCCCGCGAATTCGACTCCGTCAAAGCCTATTTCCTTAACGTCCTTTAATATATTGATAAGGTCTTCCCCCGAATGAATGAGGTCTCTTAATGTGTAAAGCTGAACTGCAAGTTTCATTTTTATTCTCCCTGTTAATCGTTAATATATACGGGTTTGCCCGTTTTTGCCGAGTTGTAAATTGCCTCCAAAATACGCGTTACGACAAGAGCCTGTTCGGGTTTTACGAAAACCTCGCCCTCGCCTTTTATCGCTTTGAACCAGTCATACATGTCAAGGTCTGTAGCGTCCGACGAATTACCGTCATAGAATGCGACTCCGCCCGCGTTCATATCGGGAATCTCAACAACCTGCCTGCCGTTCTTAACATAGTTTACGGTAACGTCGTTATCGCCGACGGTGTCGATACCGCCCTTGTCTCCGCACAGCAGGAACGCCGCTTCCTTGGGTCTTGCAATGTTAAGAGCCCAGCTCGATTCGAGAATAACGACCGCGCCGTTCTCCATTACGATATATCCGAACGCCGAATCCTCAACGGTGAACTTCTCGGGATCCCAGTCGCCCCACGCATTAGCCGTGTGCTTCTGGTCTGCAAGACGTCTGAACGTGTTGCCTACTACCATTTTGGGCTTATAGTTATTCATCATCCACAGCGTAAGGTCAAGCGCGTGCGTTCCGATATCGATAAGCGGACCTCCGCCCTGCTCGTACTCGTTGAGGAAAACGCCCCATGTCGGAACGGCCCTGCGCCTTAATGCAACGGCTTTGGCAAAATAAATTTCGCCGAGTTCTCCGCTCTCGCATACGGCTTTTGCGTAGAGATTTTCGGGGCAGTGTCTGTTCTGATAACCTATCGAGAGAAGCTTGCCCGTTCTCTTTGACGCGTCGAGCATGGCTTTGGCTTCCTCATAAGTTTTAGCCATAGGTTTCTCGCACATAACATGCTTGCCCGCTTCAAGAGAATCTATCGTTATAAACGAATGGGAGCGGTTGGGCGTGCAGACATGAACAACGTCAATCGTCTCATCCTTTAAAAGTTCTTTATAATCAATGTAAACCTTAGCGTCCTCGGTTCCCCATTTATTTTTTGTATTAACGGCTCTCTCCTCGATAATATCGCAGAATGCGACGAGTTCGGCGTCCTCGCGTTTAGCGAGAGCGGGGAGATGCTTTCCGTTTGCGATTCCTCCGCAGCCGATAATGCCTATTCTTATCTTGTCACCCATTAAAAACGTCCTTTCATGAGACTGCCGATTTTACGCAGTCCTATATATATTACATATATAAGATATCATATCGGGAAAAAATTTCAAGCGGTTTGAGTCTATTTGCCGTGACAAAATAAAACGTGAAAATTTATAGACTTTGCACAAATAATTTATGCAAATTCTTTTCCCTCGCTTAAAAATGACATAAGATTTACGTGCTTTATTCCGTTTCGTTTCTGAAGTAAATAATCCGTCGTAATAACATATTTTGAATAATTATCCCTTATCTTTTCAAGCGGAGCGTATTCCCTGTCCTCGGTTGCCCTGCTTTCGTTTATTGTGTACGAAACCTGAACGTAGGAATAATTTAGATTTCTGTCTCTTAAAATAAAATCGCATTCGAGCTTGCCTATTCTGCCGACGCTTACGGAATAATCCAGGCTTCGGGCATAAATATATATGATATTTTCGAGTATGGGACCGTAGTTTATTCTGTTGTCTGTATTCAGTGCAAAATAAAACGACGTATCGGCAATATAATATTTTTTCTCGCCCGACAGCGATTTTTTTAACTTCATATCAAAACGCTTGCATTCATAAATTATTTTAGCGTCAGTCAGAATTCTTATATAACGGTCGAGCGTATCTCGTTTTATATTCAGACCCGCGCCGTCGAGCGACCTCTGAATGCTCTGCACGCTTACGGTCGAACCGAAATTGTTTATGATATAGTCTCTGACCTTTTCGAACACTTCTGTATTTTTTATCTTTATACATCCCTTTATATCTTTGTCGAATATTTCGGTAACAACGCTCCTTACATACGTGCGTTTATCCGCGATATTGTCATAGCTTACGGTTTTCGGGAACCCGCCCTCGAGAATATAATTATTGAGTTCTATCATCATATTCGCGTCGACGGTTTTATTATAAAATTTTTTCATCCCGATAAACTCGTCGAAACTCAGAGTGAACATTTCGAATTCAACATAACGCCCCGTCAGCTTTGTCGCAAGCTCGCCGCTTAATAAATATGAATTCGACCCCGTTATAAAAATCGAATAACTGCCGTCGTCACGGTATGCGTTTATAACCTCTTCGAAATTTTCAACGTTCTGAATCTCGTCGATAAAAAGGTATTTAAGAGAATCCGTAACCGATTTTTCTGCAATAAGTTCGTCAAGCGCGTCGTCGGTTTTTATTTTTCTGTATTTACGGCTGTCGAGATTGATAAAAATTATACTCTCTTCGCTTACCCCCCTTTCTACAAGCTCGTCCGCGACGGTTTTCATAAGACTTGATTTTCCGCACCGTCTTACGCCCGTGATGACTTTAATAACGTCTGTATCATCATAAAATCCGCGTATTTTTTTAAGACAGTTCTCTCTTTTATAAAGTTCCACGAGAAATCACCTCGTAATAATTATATCCGCAAAGCTTAAAAAAAATCAAGTTATAGGGGTAAGTATTGAAAAAAAATCAAAACTTACCCTCATAACTCATATTTTGTTAACATATATGCATTAATTTTTTTGTCATACAAAGTACAAATCCGTATCCCATCCGAGCGTGTGGCGCGTATGCTTTATAAACGCTTTATAGTCATTACGTATACTCATGACCTTAATTATCAGAGCAAAAATATCCTCGCTCCTGTGATAGCACGCGATTTTCATTTTCGGCTTACATCTTAAAACGGTTTCTCTCATGCCGTCTATCGCCTTGCTTTCCGCGCCCTCGACGTCGGCTTTAAGATACGTTACATCTTCGTTTTTTAATATGCTGTCGACGCTTACGGATTTTACGGGAATTTTTCCGTTATCCGACGAGCCTCCGCGCCCTTTTGCCGATGTAAAGAAGGTTTCGCCGTTAAAGTCGGAAACGCACGCGTTTATAAGGCGTATATCTCTTAAATCCCCGGCGTTTTTTTCGAGCTTCTTAAAATTTCTATTATCCGGCTCTACGGCTGTTATAAAAGAATAATCGGGACATGAATTTACAAACGACAATACCGTATCTCCGTTGTACGCGCCGAGGTCAAGATATTTTTCGCCCTTTTCAAATTCGAACGGAACCGAATCCGACTCGCATTTTTTAAGATATTCCCGCTCGCCCGTGAATTTAAACTTAACCATATTATCGTAAATCTCTCGTGATTCCTCATCATAAAAAAGCGTGCGGGCAAATTCTATTTTATCGATATTTTTATTTACAAATTCCCTGTCGAATATATTATCCCCGTAAACGGGCACGTCGACGGCGTAAAATTCGTATTTTTCCGCGATCCCCTCGACATTTTCCATAACCTCTTCCCTGCCGCTTCCGAACGAGAGTGCAACGATAAAATCCTCGTTTTCTCTCTGAATATCCGCAAATGTTTTCACATTAAATCCGCGGAACGTTCTGTCCCGGCAGAATCCGTCGCTTACGAACACACCGGAAATTTCAATTTCTCTTGAATCAAAATCGTCTATGACTTTATCGGCGCCGTTGCCCGTTCCGTATAAAAAAATCGGCTTTTCGCTCTTTTTTAATTTTTCTCTCAAATCGTCGTTGTTTTCAAAAAACTCTCTCAATGACAAGGCAATCACCCGCCATTAAATATATCAAAGGAAAAATCATGTGTCAATATTGAAAAAATAATAATAATGTGTTATAGTAATCTATGTATGGACAGGTTTACCTGTCCGCCGATAGGAGGCTGAATATGAAATTTACCGAAACACAACAGAAGAATCTTACAAAAGTACAGGATATCGAATTAAAAATACTCAGAGAGCTTGACCGTATATGTAAAAAATACGGCCTCAAATATTCCCTAAGCGGAGGAACGCTTTTAGGCGCTATCCGTCATAAGGATTTTATCCCCTGGGATGACGATATCGACATCGACTTGAGAAGAGACGATTTTAATAAACTCATAAGCGTTCTGCCCGATGAGCTGGGCGACGAATTCGAATTCGTAAACTACAACGAGTTCGGCGAGTATTTCTGCGACTTTATTCCGAGAATTTTCTACCGCAATTCTAAGGCTGTCAACTCGTTCAGCGTAGACGGCGGTAAGTCGAATTTTGCAAACGATGAGAGAATGAACAGAATTTTCATCGAGCTTTACTGTCTGCACGACACTGATTCGAAGAAGGTTAAATCTCAGATATTCAAGGTTAAAACGATATACGGTCTTGCAATGGGTCACCGTTACAAACCCACGAACAGCGATAATTATTCATTTATACAGAAAGCGGAGGTTGCCGTTTTATCGAATATCGGCAAGCATATGAAGCTTAAAAAGATATTCGACATGTACGAAAAGTGCGTCGGTGCCGTTCCCACGGGCACGGGAGATCTGTATTTCAAGCCCTCCGTTCCCCTCCCCGTTCAGGAGAGAAACGTTTTTGACAAGCATCTTTTCGACGAGTATACGTACGTTGACATAAGAAACGACAAGGCGTGCGCCCCCGCACAGTACATAAAGATTCTCGAGTCTCTGTACTCAAACTGGCAGGAACTTCCCCCCGAAAAAGACAGACATCCCGGTCATTTTGACCTCGATCATGTAGAAATGTGGTAAAGGAGTAAATTAAAAATGAGCGTTAAAAATATTACAATAATAATGTCCGGCGGAGTCGGAAACCGTTTCGGCGCCGACAGACCCAAGCAGTATACAATGCTCAACGGCAGATGCGTTATCGACTACGTTATCGACGCGGCTAAGGCGTCAAAACTTACGGATAAAGTCGTAGTTGTTATGGATCCCTCGTGCATTGATTATTCCGAGGAGCTTAAAAATTCGGGATTCGATTTTGCATTAAACGGAAAAGAGAGACTCGACTCTCTTAACAGCGCGTTCGAATATATTAAAGAACACTACCCCGAGTGTGAGAGAATTATAATTCTCGACGCTGTCGCTCCGTTTGTTACCGGCGAGCTTATCGACGATTATCTTGACAAACTGACCGATTACGACACCGTTATCACATGTCAGAAGATTACGGGTGCGCTCGGCAACTATGACTACGACCCGCTTGACAGGGAAAAATACTATATGACGCAGTCGCCCGAATCGTTCAGATTCAAGGTTATTACAAAGTATTTCACTACGACGTTCCCCAGCCAGGAGCTTGCCTGGCAGATGCCCAGAGAAACTAAGAAGTATCTCAATTTTGATTTTAAGAACAATCTTAAACTCACCTATGATTTCCAGGCAAAATACGCGGAGTATCTCATGGATTACCTCGCAAAAAAGGATGAGAAGTAATTTTCACCCCATAAACGAATCAGGGGATTAAACGAGTATGGACAAGAACACAAAGAAAAAAACTTTATCAATAGCGTCGGACCTTATCTACTCGATAGCCGGTCTGATGCTCATGAACGGTATGCTTCAATTGCTGATAAATCCCACGCTCAACAACTGGATGGGCGAGGACGCGTTCGGCAATTATCAGTCCGTTCTTGCCGTCGTATCGATAATGGGTACGACGTTCGGCGTTGCGGCGAACTATTCGCGTATGGTCAAGCACAGAGAGCATAAGGACTGCAACACCGACTACAGTATTTTTCTTATAATCATATCCGCACTGTGCATACCCGTGTCCGCGGCGGCTCTGATAATGTACAAATCATTCACCGTCGGCGCGTTTCTCCTGCTAGTTCCGCTGTCGATATTCACGGTACTGCGGTATTACGGCGACGTAAACTACAGAATGAATCTTAACTATAAAGGATTCTTTATCTACTACGCCGTAATAACGCTCGGCTACTGCGTCGGTCTGCTTTTCTATAAAATTACGGGCAAATGGGAGTTTACGATTCTCTCGGGCGAACTGCTCGCGTTCATATTCGTATTTTCAAGCGGAAAGATATTCAGAGGCGAACCGTTTAAGAAATCGCCGTATTTCAAAGAGAATATTAAGTCCATGACCGTTCTGTCCTCGACGAATATTATATCCGCCGTCGCGCAGAACGCGGACAGAATAATCCTCCGTTTTGCAACAGGCGGGGGCGACGCGGTAACGACGTTCTATGTTTCAACGCTTTTGGGCAAGGTTGTTTCACTGCTCACCACGCCGTTAAACGGAGTTTTGATAGGATATCTTACGAAATACGAAGGCAAAATCACTAAGAAAATGTACCTGATTTTCTCCGGTGCGCTTCTCGGAGTCGGAGTTATTGCCATGGCGGGATGCTATGTCGGCTCGATGATATTCGTAAAACTTTTCTACCCCAACGTCTACGACGCTGCTAAAAGTTATTTCTTCCTCGCAAACGCTGGACAGATATTCTACTTTATCTCGAACTGCCTGATGACGGTAATGCTCAGAATCGCAAATGAAAAATATCAGATGTATCTGAATATCGTATATGCCGTGATTTTCGCCGCTACCGTTCTTCCGATGACCCTTGCAATGGAGTTAAGCGGACTTACGTATTCGCTTCTCATAGCAAACATGGCGAAGTTTATACTTATAGTCGCAGTCGGACTCATAAAGATACAGAAGGATTTAAAGAAAGAAACAGCCGAATAAAACAATAATAAAAAATATTACACCGCCGTAAATTGAGATAATCAATCTGCGGCGGCTTTTTATGGTAAACTTATATGCACAAAAACCGGGACTCGATTTTTACATCAAGCCCCGGTTTTGTTTTTTATTCGTAAATTTTATTCTGAAGTTTTGCCGCGAATCTCAAAACGCTTCTCGCCTCTTTGCCCGTTACTTTGCCGTCGGAATCAACATCCGCCGCATCTTTCGTAACTTCGTCGGGGCT